>JBBQLI010000001.1:0-118859 GCA_038327765.1 Candidatus Limnocylindrales bacterium
TGGCCGCGTGACGGCGAGATCGACTTCCCGGAAGGCAACCTCAACCAGAACATCTCCGGCTTCATGCATCGCCAGGGCGCCACCTCCGGCAGCGACCAGGCGGCCTACAGCACCAGCGCCAACTTCCAGACGTGGCACACCGCGATCATCGAGTGGGCCCCGAACAAGCTCTCGTTCATCCTTGATGGCACCGTCATCGGGACGACGACGACCCGGGTGCCGAACACCCCGATGCACTGGGTGATCCAGACCGAGACCGCACTTGACGGCAGCACGCCGTCGAACACGGCCGCTGGCCACGTCCAGGTCGACTGGGTCGCCGTCTGGAGCTACGCGCCGTAGCCGACGGGCAGCGTGCCTGACACGAAACGAGGAGCGACCGCCCGACACCGTCGGGCGGTCGTTCGATGTACGGGGAGCCTCGCGCCGGTCGAGCTGACCAACTGGCCCGGACCCGGCGGTCCTGGCGGGATACGTCAGACCATCGTGCTAGGCGAACGATCAGGCACGCTGCACGCCCGGTTCGGTCCCCGCGGGGCTCCGCCACGCACGACATGCAGTGCCGACGTGGTCCTTCGCCTCGGATCGGACACAGTCCGTCGCAGAGCACGACCCGGAGTCGTTGCTCGCAGGATCCAGACGATCGCGTGCGGGCGACCTACGCGCCCGGCCCGGAGGGCCGAGCGCTGTGGCGCCGTCCTCAGCGGGCATTCCGCTCGCGCCAGTGGGGTGCGTGACTCACGCCAGACCCTAACGGATCGTGGGCGTCGGGATCGGAAGGATGAACTGGCCGCCACGCTCGGCGTAGGTCGCCTGCTGCCGGATGATCTCGTCCGCGAAATTCCAGGCGAGCAGCAGCAGGTAATCCGGCTGCAGCTCGAGGAGAACGGCCGGATCCACGATCGGCAGCCGCGCCCCAGGCGTCCAGAAGCCCTGCTTGTGCGGGTTCTTGTCGGCCACGAAGTCGATGGTCTCGTGGGTGATCCCCGCGTAGTTGAGCAGCGTGGCGCCTTTGGCGGTGGCCCCGTAGGCCGCGATCGACGAGCCCTCCGCGCGCAGTCGCGCGAGCAGCTGGCGCAGGTCCTCCGCGATCGCAGCGACGCGGTTCGCGAAGGTCACGTACGCCGGCAGCGCCGTCAGCCCGCGCTCGCGCTCCTCGGCCAGATAGACCAGGGCCCGCGCCGTCGGCGCTTCGAGCGGGCTGATATGCCAGCGCAGCGTCCCTCCATGGAGCTTCGGGAAATACTCCACGTCGTTGAGGAAGAGACCATGGCGGCGCATCAGGGCGTCCACGGCATGGCACGAGAAATAGCACCAGTGCTCGTGGTAGATGGTGTCGAACTCGTTGTGGTCCACGAGATCGCGGACGTACGGGTTCTCGACGGTGATCAGCCCGTCGTCGGCGATCAGCTCGCGGAACCCCTCGACGAAGCCGTTGAGATCCGGGACGTGGGCCATGACGTTGTTGGCGACGATCACGTCGGCCGGCCCGTATTCCGTGCGGAGCTCGGCGGCCATCCCGGTCCCGAAGAATGTCTGCAGCGTCGGGATGCCGATCTCGCGAGCGGCCGCGGCCGGTCCGGCTGTCGGCTCGATCCCGAGGACCGGGATGCCCCGCTCCTTCGCATGGCGGAGCAGATACCCGTCATTGCTCGCCACTTCGACGAGGAGCTTGTCCGGACCCAGGCGGCCGCTTGCGATCAGCCCTTCGACATGCTCACGGCTGTGGACCAGGAGGTCCTCCGAGAACGACGAGAAGTACGGATAGGCGTCATCGAAGATCGCGTCGACCGGCAGGGCGTACGTCAGCTGCACCAGCGTGCAGCTGACGCAGAAGCCCACCTGCAGCGGGAAGCGCGGCTCGATCCGGGCGAGGTCCGCTTCCGTCAGAAGCGCATTCGCGACCGGTGTCTCGCCAAGCGACAGGAAGGGCTTGAGGCCCGGCGTGCCGCACGAGCGACAGACCGTGACGGGAGCGCCCTCAGGCATCGGCGCGACCAGCCGTCGTGCTCGAGGCGGTCGCGCCGACCGGGGCGGCCCAGCGCAGGTCGTCGTCGAGACGGCCCTCGGCCTTGAGCTCGTTGATGCGAGCCAGTCGCGTGAACCGTGGACCGGTCAGATCCTCGATGGTCAGGCCGACCCGCTCATACGCCTCGGCCAGTTCGTGGATCCCCGCGTCCACGGTCCACGTGGGAGCGGCCGCGGGTACGCGCTCGTGAAGCTTCGTGAAGTCCACCCGGTAGTCGCGCGCGTCGGACCCGGCGCCCTCCGCGAAGGTCACCTGGCTGTTCGCAACGGCGGCATGGACCAGCTCGGCGACGGTCCGGATCTGGAGGTTGGCGTCGTCGCGCCCGACGTTGAACGCCTCGTCGTGGATCGCGGCGCGATCGATCTCGAGCATGGCGAGAAAGGCGTTCGAGATGTCGCGGACGTGCACGAGCGGGCGCCACTGGCGACCGTCGCTCTGCAGACGGACCTGCCCCGTGGCGTGCGCCCAGCCGGTCAGGTTGTTGATGACGATGTCGCCGCGCAGGCGCGGCGATACCCCGAACGCGGTCGCGTTGCGCAGGTAGGTGGGTGAGAACGAGGCGTCGGCCAGCTCGTGGATCGCCTGTTCGGCCAGGATCTTCGACTCGCCGTACGGGGTGACCGGGTTGAACGCAGCCGTCTCGGTGACGGGAGCGTCGCCGGCGGCGCCGTACAGACTGCAGGACGAAGAGAACAGGAAGCGCGGAACACCGGCCGCCTTGGCCGCACGGGCCAGGCTCACCGATGCGTGTGCGTTGATCTCATAGGTCGAGGCCGGGTTCAGGAAGCCGATCGGATCGTTCGAGATCGCCGCCAGGTGGATGACGGCGTCGAAGCCATCGAGGTCGCCAGGCGTCACATCGCGGATGTCGCGGTCCACGGTCGCGAAGGTGGCGGGCGCCGGACCGAAGTCGCACCCGAGGTAGAAACCGGTGTCAAGGCCCACGACGTCGTGGCCAGCAGCCTGGAGCATCGGGGCGAGGACGGCGCCGATGTAGCCCTCATGTCCCGTGACGAGCACGCGCACAGCAGAAAGTCTCCCCTGATCCCGAGATGGATGATGGATGGATGCCGGCGCCGATGAACTGCGCCGACTCCCTACCTTACCGGCTCGCACGCCGGTCGCCTACACCGTTCGGTGCCGGAGCGCACCGCTGGCCGTCAGCCGACGGCCGGGGCTTCCCTGCCGAACCAGGCGGGCAGCTGGTCGAGGATCTCGGCGAGGGTCGGGAGGACGCGGTCGCGATCGGACAGCGAGGTGGGCTCGATGGGCCATGGGATCGCGAGGTCGGGGTCGTCCCAGCGGACGCCGGCCTCGAGGCCAGGCACGTAGGCGGCATCGTGCTTGTAGCAGATGTCGGCCCACTCGCTCAGCACCTCGAAGCCGTGCGCGCAGCCGGGCGGCACGAACAGCTGGAGATGCACCTCATCGTCGAGGATGACGTGTTCCTGGCGCAGGAACGTGGGCGACCACGGCCGAAGATCGACGACGGATTCGAAGACGCGGCCACGCGCACAGCGCACGAGCTTGCCTTCGCTGAGCTGAGTTCGGCAGTGGAGACCGCGCAGCGTCCCCATCCGTGAGCGCGACTGGTTCTCCTGCACGAAGGCCGCCGGATCCAGCCCGACGGACCGGAGCGTCTCGGCGTTCATCGTCCGCACGAAGAAGCCGCGATCGTCGCGGAATGGGTCAGGCAGGATGTGGAACAGTCCAGCGATGATGCCGGGGCGGGCGACTGGCTCGGTCACGCCGATATGATGCGGGATATGGACGACCCAAGACCGCCCGACGATGTTGCAGCGTCCACTCCGTCCCAGGTGCTCGGCCTGCCCGATCTCGAGGCCCTCGCCCGCCGCCTCTTCCCGATCCGGCGCAGCCTGACCGGGCCTGGCGTGCGCGAGACGCTGGCGGTCATCGGCGAGCAGATCCCCCTGACCATCCACGAGGTCCCGAGCGGCACGGCCGCGCTCGACTGGACCGTCCCGCGCGAGTGGACCCTGCGAGCGGCGTGGGTCGAGGACAGCACGGGGCGCCGGATCATCGACGTGGCCGACCACCCCCTCCACGTCGTCGGCTACAGCGTGCCCGTCGACCGGGTGGTGGATCGCGCCGAACTGCTGAAGCACCTGTTCGGGCTCCCGGATCGACCGGACTGGATCCCCTATCGCACGTCCTACTACCGGGAGACGTGGGGGTTCTGCGCGCCGCAACGGCTGATCGACGGGCTCCCCGAGGGCTCCTACCGCGTGGTCATCGATGCCGACCTCGCCGACGGGTCGCTGACGTACGGGGAGTGGCGACTCCCCGGCAGCACCGAGGACGAGGTCCTCATCACCACTCACATCTGCCATCCCGGGATGGCCAACGACAACGTCTCGGGCATGACGGTCGCGACCGCACTGGCCCGCTGGCTCGCCTCGGCGCCCCGCCGGCTGACGTATCGGATCATCTTCATCCCGGGCACGATCGGCTCGCTGACGTGGCTCAGCCGGAACCGCGCGGCACTCCCCCGGATCCGGCACGGGATCACGCTGGCCGGCATCGGCGATCGCGGCGACCACACGTGGAAGCAGACCGAATCCGAGAGCGCCCCGATCGACCGGAGCGTCGCGCTCGCCCTGCGCGATGCCGGGCGACCATTCACGATCCGACCGTTCTCACCGTGGGGCTACGACGAGCGCCAGTTCAACACGCCCGGCTTTCGACTCCCGGTGGGGCTGCTGATGCGCACCCCGCATGGCACGTATCCGCAGTACCACACCTCGGCCGACGACCTGTCGTTCCTGGATATCGGACGCCTTGGCGAGAGCGTGGAGCTGCTCGGCTCGATCGTCGACATCCTCGAACGCGACCGTGTCGTACGCAACCTTGCTCCCGAGGGTGAGCCCCAGCTCGGCCGCCGGGGTCTGTACGGGATGATCGGTGGCGGGTCGAAGGTGGGTCTCGACGAGTTCGGGATCCTGTGGGTGCTCAATCAGGCCGACGGCGGCCACCGGCTGATCGACATCGCCGGACGTAGCGGGCTGACGTTCGCGCAGATCGCAGCCGCGGCGGATGCACTCACCGAATCCGGACTGCTGGAGACCGTGACGTGGTGACGTCGGTCACCGCGGATCGGGTGTCGGACTGCACCGGCGCCCCGGCGTGCGGCAGACTGGATCGGTCATCCGGTCCTATGACCATCGGCACTCATCAGGGGAACACGTGAAGGTCGTCCTGTTCTGCGGGGGCCAGGGTCTCCGTCTGCGCGAATACAACGAGGCCATCCCCAAGCCGATGGTCCCCATCGGCACGCGCCCGATCCTGTGGCACGTGATGCGCTACTACGCGCACTTCGGGCACAAGGATTTCATCCTGTGCCTGGGCTACCGCGCTGAGGTGGTGAAGGACTACTTCCTCCGCTACAACGAGGCCATCTCGAACGACTTCGTGCTCAGCGGCGGCGGCCAGACGCTCGAGATGCTCAGTACCGACATCGAGGACTGGCGGATCACGTTCGCCGACACCGGGCTGCTCGCCAACATCGGTCAGCGCCTGCGCGCGGTCCGCCGCCACCTGGGCGACGACGACATGTTCCTTGCGAACTACGGCGACACGCTGACCGACGCCCCGCTCGATGAGTTCATCGAGACGTTCAAGAAGAGCGACAAGATCGGCGCGTTCCTCGCCATCCGGCCCACGTACAGCTTCCACGTGGTCAAGACCGCCGACGACGGGACCGTCGTGGGGATCGAGCACGTCCGCGACTCGGGCACCCGCATCAACGGCGGCTACTTCATCTTCCGGCGCTAGATCTTCGACTACCTGCACGAGGGCGAGGAGCTCGTCGAGGAGCCGTTCCTGCGGCTCGTGGCCGAGGGCCGCCTCATGGCCTTCAACTACGACGGGTTCTGGGCGCCGATGGACACCCTCAAGGACAAGTCCGAACGTGACGCGGAATGGGATCGCGGCGACCCGCCCTGGGCGGTCTGGCGGCGCGGCGACCTGACGCCGTGATGCTTCGGCTCGAGCTGCCGACGACACCGCTCCGGCTTCTGTGCATCGGGGCGCACCCGGACGACATCGAGATCGGGGCCGGCGGGACGATCCTGCGGCTCGCGGCCGAGGGTCGCGTCGGCGAAGCGCACTGGTTCATCCCGACCGGGGTACCGGCTCGGGCCGCGGAGGCGCGCGCAGCGGCCGCCCTGTTCGCGGGAGCCGGCGTCCCACTGGTGGTGCATCAGGAGTCGTTTCGCGACGGGTTCCTGCCCGCGGACTGGGAGCGCGTCAAGGACGCCTTCGAGGGCGTCGCGAAGGCCGTCGATCCGCAGCTGATCCTGACCCACCGCAGCGACGATGCCCACCAGGATCACCGGGTCGTCTCGGAGCTCACGTGGAACACGTTCCGCGATCACCTCATCCTCGAGTACGAGATCCCGAAATGGGATGGCGACCTGGGACGGCCGGCCGTCTACGTGCCGCTGGCCGACGGCCAGATGGAGCGCAAGGTCGAATTGCTCATGGCGGCCTATCCCAGCCAGGCCGCCCGCGACTGGTTCCGCGGCGACACATTCACCGCGCTCGCCCGCCTGCGCGGCATGGAATGCCGTTCGCCGAGCGGCTACGCCGAGGCGTTCGTCGGGCGCAAGGTCGCCATCTAGCCCCGCGCCGATCGGCGGGCAGCCGACCGACGACCGTCGCCAGCGGCCGACCGGGGACCGGGGCCGGCCGACGCTAGCGGCCGGCCAGTCGCGCGATGATCGGGGCGAACGCTTCCGCGTCCCCCACATGGATCTCCGAGAAGCCGTACTCGGCGCGCCACGCCTCGAGACGCTGGCACGCCTCATCGACCGTTCCCGTCAGGATCCCGACCAGGTCGCCCTGGCGAGCCGCATCAAGCGCACCGTCCGGCGCGACGCTCGATGCCCCCTCGCGGACGGAGCCATCGGCGGCGGTGATCGCCCAGGCGAGGAGACTCAGCTGGAACCGCAGGTCGGTCTCGGCTCGACCGTGTGCCGTGGCTGCCGCCCGGACCACGTCGACCCGGCGTCGCATCGCGGCCGCCTGGAGGTCTGCGATGGCGATGCGTCCATCCGCACCACGCGGCGGGAAGACGCCCGCGATGTCGGCTCGGCGACCGGCGAGGGCGAGCATCGCCGCTGAGCCGCCACCCACGAGGATCGGCGGCCGGGGGGAGCGGACCGGTCCGGGCCGCCCCACGAGTCCCCTGATCCGATAGCCATCGCCCTCGAAATCGACCGGCTCGGGACGGAATAGTGCGTCGATGATCTCGAGCGACGCCTCCAGGCGCGCGACACGGACCGCGGGCGGGTCGAGTCGTAGCCCGAGCGCCTCGTACTCGGCGGCCCACCAGCCCGTCCCGATGCCCAGTTCGACGCGCCCACCGGAGAGGACATCGAGGCTCGCGATCGCACGATGGATGAAGGCCGGGTGACGATAGTCGTTGGCCATCACCAGCGACAGCACGTGCAGGCGCGTGCTGGCCATCACCGCCGCGGTCATCGCGACGACCACATCCATCGACCAGCCGCCGATCATGTGATCGCTGACCGAGACGGCTCCGTAGCCGAGCGACTCGATCCGGGCGATCTTCGCCCGCCACGCCGCCTGGTCGGTACCGATGACCGGCACCGAGACGATGAAGCGGAATCGGGAGCTCGGGGCCGATGACCGACCCCGAGCACCCACTAGGCGCCCCCGAGTCCGGCGCTCCGGTGCGCCGCGACCTGCGCGGGGGTCAGGACCTTGTTGTACAGCGCGACCTCGTCGATGACCAGGTTGCCAAAGCGCGTGCCGTCGTTCCACTTGCCGATCCACAGGTTCGTGGTGGCATTGGTCAAGGTCTGGTTCGTGACCGTCCCCGTGACGTCGACCCCGTCCTTGTAGAGCTTCACGGCCGCCCCGTTCTTGGTGAACACAAAGTGGTGCCAGGTGGTCGTGTCGGTCGTCGTCCCGGTCTCGGTCACGATGTTGCCACCGCCATCCTTGGCTACGGTCAGCTTGTTCGTGCCGGTCGCGAAGTCGATCTGATACGAACCCGGACCGCCGTCGATGATCGCCTGGTTCCCGGTCGCGGTCTTGCGCTTGACCCAGAACTCGACAGACAGCGGGCCGTTGGCAAGGCCCGGCACCGACGAACTCGGAACACCGACATAGCCGCTGGTGCCGTCAAGGGAGACGGCGCCGTTCGGGTCGCCGACGATCGCCCCCGCGACGCCGCGGGTCAACGTCCCGCCATACCAGCCCGTGCGCGTGCCGGCCGCATCCGTGGCGATGATCCCTGTGGTGTCACCCAGGCGCCACCAGACGACCGGCGCGTCGGCCGTGACGGTGTTCACGTACGAGACCGGCGGCGGCGCGGAGGAGGTGTACGTCGCGGTGAACGTCGCCGCCGCGGCCGCGCTGACGACGTGGCTCGCTGCACCGCCATCGGACCAGCTGCTGAATGTATAGGTCACGCCACCGACGGTCTGCGGGCTGGGTGCCGTCAGCGAGACGACGCCTCCCCTGATGGCCGTGTGGTCGTAGGGCGTCACTTGCGAGACACCGGCGACCACGACCGCAAGACCCGGCGTCGAGGTCCTGATCGAGAGCACGACCGTCTTCGGGTCCAGCCGAAGCGTGGTGGAGGCCGATGCTCCCGCGGAGTCCGTGGCGGTCAGCGTGAGCTCGAGCCACGACGGGTAGTCGTGATCGGGGGTGGAGAACGATCCGCCGGCCACGCCGCTGAAGGTCTGGAGTGCATGCGTGTGGCAGTTCGACGGGCAGTGCTGGAGGTTCAGTTGCCAGCTCAGACTCGTCGCAGGGATCGTGCCGTCCTGCTGGTCGGTCGCGTGGCCCGCGAAGGTGATGAGGTCGCCGACGGTCCACGTCAGACCGGTGGCAGGTGTATCGATGATCGGGACCGGTGGCGTGTTGGCCACGCCTCCGACGTTGATCTGGACCGACGCCGTGCCGCTCGCGCCGCCCGTGTCGGTCACGCGCAGCCCCACGGTGACCACGCCCGGAGTGGCATAGGTCTTCGAGGTGGTCGCGGTGGTGGCGTCGTTGTACTGGCCATTGCCATCCAGGTCCCAGGCATAGGTGAGCGCGGTGCCCTCCGGGTCCGAGGACCCGGTCCCTGAGAAGGAGACGGTCAGGGGTGCCGCCCCGGCCGTCGGCGTCGCGACGATCCGTGCGGTGGGCTGCTGATTGCCGGTCGGGTAGGAGAGCCGCTGGATCGTGCCACCCGTGAAGTCCGGGTAGAACAGGTCGCCGCCTGGTCCGGCGATCAGGTTGACAGGCGCCTTGGCCGGCGAATCGATCGTCACGATGTTCGTGGGATCGGGCAGCCCGTTGGTCCCTGGCAGCATCGCCCAGATGCAGTTGCGCGAGTAGTCGGCGAAGAAGAGTGCGTTGCGGTATTGGGCGGGATACGAGGTCCCCGTGTAGAACGCATCGCCCGAGATCGACGAACTGCCCGTGGTGCAGCCGTCGCCGGTCTTGACGCTCGCGCTGTGGTTGTAGCTGTAGTACGGCGCTTGGGCCGGTGCGGTCGTATCGTTGTAGAGGGCCTGGCACATGGCCAGCGACGCATAGGCAGCCACTTGGGGCGTCCCTTCGTAGCAGGGCCAGCCAAGGTTCGTCACCTTGCTGAACGAGGTGATCCGGTTGATCTCCTCCCACGTGCTGTAGCCGACATCGCCTTCCCAGATCTCGCTGGTCCCAGGTCGGAACGTGAACCGGAAGGGGTTGCGGAAGCCTTCGGCGATGATTCGCCGCGCGTTGATGTCGGTCGACGACGCAAGCGGGTTGGTGGGCAGACCGAGGCCGGTGGTCGGATCGATGCGGATGATCGAGCCGTCCAGCGTCACCGGGTCGGTGGCGGCGGCGGCGACGGCGCCCGTCCCGCCTGCAAGTCCGGCCTGGTCGTGCGCCAGGACCCTGGACGCCGAAAGGGCGGTGCCGTAGATCGCGACCTCGTCCAGGACGACGTTGCCGAAGGTGGTGCCGTCGTTCCAGCGCCCGAGCCAGATGTTGGTGGACGTGTTCACCAGCGTGGAGTCGATCCCGGCTGCGGTCACATCGACACCGTCGCGATACACCTTCGTGGTGGTCCCGCTCTTGGTGACCACGAAGTGATGGAACGTCGTGGTGTCGGTGGTCGGGCTCGATTCCCTTGCGAGGATCCCGCCGCCGTTGACAGCCACCGTCAGCTTGTTGTCCGTCCCGGAGAAGTAGATCTGGTACGAACCGGGGCCGCGATCGATGATGGCCTGCGTCCCGGTCGCCGTGTTGCGCTTGACCCAGAACTCCACGGACAGCGGCCCGTTGCTGAGATCGAGCTGGGCATAGTCGGGCACCCCGACGTAGCTCGAGCTGCCATCGAGCGAGATCGCGCCGTCCGCGTCACCGACGATGGCGCCGGGGACGCCGCGATTGAGCGTCCCGCCATACCAGCCGGTCAGCGTGCTGACCTGGTCGGACGCCACGATGCCGCTCGTGTCGCCAAGACGCCAGTACGCGATGGGCGAATCTGCGAGGACCGTCGATCGATAGGAGGATCCCCCGCCGCCCCCGCCGCTGGTGCCGGGGTTCGTGCGCAGGTCCTGCGACCGCAGGGCGCCGCCCTCGTTGACAGGGTCGTTGCAAGGGTTGAGCGGGGTGGGGCTGCCGGCGCTGCCGCCATAGTTGCCCCAGTCTGCGTTGTTGAAGTTGGCGCCTTCGCCACCGGAGACGTACAGCCCGCCGTCCGGGCCGAACTGCAGGTCGCCGATGGAGTGGCTCGGGAATTGCTGGCACCAGTCATTGATCAGCACCTGTTCCGTGCCGGTCATGGTGTTGCCCGACGCCTGGAGCCTTGACACGCGGCTGCTGACGACGCAGCCGTCGGTCGTCGGACCGGGAGGGCTGGGGCACGTATCGTTCCAGACGGGTGCCGCGCCACCGATCGGAGCGTCATAGGTGTAGGCGACGTAGACGTACGGATCGGCGGGGAAATTCGGGGCCAGGACGAGGCCAAGGAGGCCGCGGTCCCAGTAGTCATCGACCTTGGTGCGCAGGTCCGCGAAGATCGTAGGGGTGGTCGCGTTCAGGGACGCGAAGACCTTGATCAGGCCGCTCTTCTCCGCGACGAACACGCGCCCGTCCGAGGCGAACCGGACGTTCGTCGGGAACGTCAGGCCGCTGAAGACCGTGGTGCGGCTGAAGCCCGCGGCAAGCGACGCCGACCCGACGGTCGCTTGCGTCGAGTGGACCGTCCCCTTTGAGAGGCCGCCATCCTCGCCGAGGAAGGGCTGCGGCGTGGGGCTGGCGGCGAGCGCCGTCGAGACAGGTCCGGACACGAGTCCAGCAAGCAACATCGCCGTGGTCGCGACCGACCAGATCCGGATCCTCGTCCGTCCGCGCACGTGGTCCTCCCCATTCACGATGGTGGGCCGTGGCGGGGCACGCAAGGGATGATGGCCGGATAAGGTCGGGGACCGTCGCTGGGGGCGACGACGACAGATCGTTCTGATGAGATGCGGCGCACTCCGGGGCCATCCAGAGGGTATGGCGGTGCTCTGGTGGCGTCAATCGTCGCAGTCGCGCACGAGGGTACCCAGGCGCGTCCGTCGGGCCATCCGCGGTGCGCGGTCGCACCGCTTTGTGGAACCACGATCAGTCGCTGGCGGTCGCTCCACCGGCAAGGCGGTCGTCGTACCGTCGATCGCGCCAGGCCAGGGCCGCCTTCAGCCCATCGCGCTTCACGATCTCGTCCCACTCGCGCTGCTCCGGGGTATCCGCCGCGTTGATGATCGCCCCGAGATCCAGGCCGGCCTCCACTGCCAGCCGGAAGCCCGCGGCGTCCATCGCCCGGTTGAGCATCGCCTTGGTGAGCGACATCACCTCGGGCGGCGTGCGGGCCAGCCGGTCGGCGAGGGCATCCACCTCGGCCGCCAGACGATCGGCAGGCACCACCCGGTTGACCAGCCCGATCCGCTCGGCCTCGGTCGCGTCGATGAGGTCGCCGGTGAGCAGCAGCTCGCGCGTCTTCTTCTGGCCGATCAGGTATGGCATCAGGAGCGTCACCGGTGCGGAGCCATAGCGGATCTCCGGCTCGCCGACCTTCGTCCCCTCGGCCGCCACGATCAGGTCGCAGGCCATGGCGACCTCGAGGCCGCCGGCGAGCGCGTACCCGTGGATCTGGGCGATGACGGGCTTCGGACACTCGAGGATGCGCAGGGTCGCCGCGACATCGGCGGCGAGGAGGGCGCGCCATTCGACCGGACCGTGGACCCCGCCATCCACTTCCTCGGACAGGTCGTAACCGGCGGAGAACGCACGGCCGGCCCCCTCGATGACGATGACCCGGACGGCCGGATCGGCGATGGCCGCGTCCAGCGCGGACAGAAGGTCGTGGATCAGCGGACCGGACAGCGCGTTGAGCTTGGCCGGACGGTCGAACCGGAGCCGGACACCCCACGCCGTCGGGATGGTCAGGACGAGCTGCCCGCGCGATCCGTCAGGCATCGTCCTCCTCCTCCAGCACGACGAGCGCATCGACCGCGATCGCGCCGCTCCCCGTGGCGATGACCGGATTCAGATCCACCTCCAGAAGGTCGGGGCGCTCGAGTCCCAGGCGGCTCAGCCGGACCAGCATCGCAGCGACGGCCGATCGATCGACCGCGGGCCGGCCGCGCACGCCGTCGAGGACAGCCTGACCGCGCAGCGCGTCGAGCATCGACATCGCAGCTCGTGGCGTGACCGGGGCGAGACGGATCGCGACATCGTCGAGGAGCTCGGCGAGGACCCCGCCGAGACCCACCACCACGACCGGTCCGAAGTGAGGGTCGCGCCGGAGACCGACGATCAGCTCGATCCCGGGGTCAGCCATCGGTTCGACCAGCATGCCGCGGACCGCGAGCCCGCGTCGCGCCGCATCGGCCAGCATCGTGCGGGCGGCTGAGGTCACCGCGGCGTCGCCGACCAGTCCCAGCGCGACCCCGCCAAGATCGCTCTTGTGAGCGATGCCCACGGCGTCAAGCTTGAGTGCCACCGGCCGGCCGATCGCCCGGGCCACCGCCGCGGCGGCCTCGGGATCCGCGAGCACGGCCGTCGCGTGGGTCACCTCGATCCCGGCCGCGGCGAGGAACGCGAGGCTCTCGGCCTCGGACAGGACCCGTCCCGGGCGAGCGGACCGCGGAAGTGGCGACTGATCCGCCCCGTAGCTGAGCCGCCCGGTAGCCAGGGCGGGCCAGCCGGCACGCCACGGACCGACCAGCCGGCGGAGATCCCTGCGCCCCTCCCAGCGCGCCATCGACGCGATCGCCGTGAACGCTTCGAGGCCGCCCCGGAGGAGTGGCGCGCCCGCGCCCTTCGTGTCGAGCAGCGCCTTCGTCTCGGGCGGCGGCTCGCCGGAGGTGAGCGAGACGTAGACCGGCAGGATGTGCGGCCGTGCCGACGTCGCCTCGAGCAGCTGGGATGCGACGTCGTTCGCGGTCGCCACCTCGGACGCCAGGGAGCGATACGGGAAGTCGTGGACGATCACCAGCACGTCATAGGCGCCCGACGCGGCCATCGCCTCGAAGCACGTCCCGTAGCACGTCGCCGGCTCGTCCGCCCCCCACGGATCGAGCGGGTTGCCGACATAGCCCATGGTCGGCAGTGCCTCGAGGATCCGGGCGCGGGCCGTCGCCGGGATCGGCGGGAGGTCCACCCCCGTCCGGGTGGCCTGATCCGCGATCAGCGACGCCTCGCCGGTCGAGACCGTCACCACACCCGTCCGGCCGCGCCCGACCGACCGGCCCGTGCGCCGCATCCCCTCCACGAGCTCGGCGGTCTCGAGCAGCTCGTCGAGGTCGGCGCAACGGATGACCCCGGCGGCATCGAGCGCCGCGTCGGTCACCCGGGTCTCTCCGGCCAGGGAGCCGGAATGGGCGACGGCGGCCGCCTGCGCCTGGCTCGAGCGGCCCACCTTGACCGCCATGATCGGCTTGCCCAGTTCGAGCGCGCGATCCGCGAGGGCGAGGAACCGCTCCGGCCGCTTGAACCCCTCGATGAACAGGATCACCGAGGTGGTCTCCGGGTCGTCGAGGCAGTACGCGAGGTAGTCGCACACGTCGAGCACGACTTCCGACCCGCAGCTGATGATCCGGCTGAAGCCCACCCGGTTCCCGGAGTGGACGAACGCGTCGGTGACCGATCCGGACTGGGCGATGCCCGCCACCCCGCCACGCGGCAGATACGGCGAGACGTCGCCGATGTACGTCGCGCTGTTGGAGGTGAAGTCGATGACGCCCATGCAGTTGGGACCGAGCAGCGCGAGGCCGTGCTCGCGGGCGATGGCGGCGACGTCGAGCTGCATCTGTGCGGCCGCGGCGCCGCCTTCGACCACGCCGCCGCCGGGGATGACCACCGCCGGCACGCCCGCCTCGGCGGCGGCCAGGGTAACGGACGCGGCGCGCAACGGATTGATCGCGACGACCGCGATGTCGGGCCGCTCCGGGAGCGCCTCGAGGCTGGGATAGCACGGCTGGCCATGCAGTTCGTCGTACTTCGGATTGACGAAATGACAGCGCGTCGCGCTGCCCATCGTCCGCAGGTTGTCGCGGACGGTCTCCGCGATCCAGCTGCGCGGCGAGGCGCCGACGATCGCGATGGAGCGCGGCGCGAACAGCGGCCGAAGGTCGATGGCGCCCAACGCTGCGCGGACGCCCGTCACCCGACGACCCGGCCGACACCGCGCTTCTCGAGAGCGCGCGCCACGATCAGACGCTGGATCTCGGACGTGCCCTCCCAGATCCGGTCGACCCGCAGCTCGCGGAAGAACCGCTCCGCCGCGAATTCGCGCATGTAGCCCCGGCCGCCGAAGACCTGGACCACCCGGTCGGCGCAGCGGAAGGCCGCCTCCGAGGCGAACAGCTTGGCGAGCGAAGCCTTGGCGTGGAGGATCTTGGGGTCGGCGCCGGTGTCCACCAGCCACGCGCATTCACGGGTCAGAAGGCGCGCGGCCGAGGCATCCGCGGCGGAATCGGCGAGCGGGAACGAGACGCCCTGGAAGTCGTAGATGCGTTCGCCGAACTGGATCCGTTCCGTGGCCCACTCGACGGCGAGGGTCAGCAGGCGCTCCATGGCGCCGGCACAACGCGCGCCGATGTGGATACGCTCCTCGACGAACCACTCGTTGGTGAGCAGATCGGCCTCCCCGACCGAGCCGAGGATGGCGGTCTCCGGGACCCGGACATCGGTCAGGACGAACTGCGGATGTCGATCCGCGAAGGTGTGCATGTAGTCCGGATCGTGCTTGACGGTCACGCCAGGCACGTCGTAGTCGACGAGGAAGAGCGTCGGCAGCTGCCGCTCGCCGTCGACCACGTTGCAGTGGAAGATCATGAAGTCCGTGTCGTCCGGACCCGTGACGAACCATTTCTCGCCGTTGAGGATCCAGTCGCCGGTCGACGCATCGCGGACCGCGGTCGCGCGCAGGGTCCGCGGATCCGACCCGGCGCCATCCTCGGTGATGGCATAGCTCCCCGACCGCTCGCCGCGCATCGACGGCTCGAAGTAGCGCGTCCGCTGCGCGGGCGTGCAGTGGATCAGCGCGTTGTAGGGCCCAGGGATATACGACCACAGCCCGCCGGTCGACTGGCCGAGCTGCTCGTGGACCAGGACCTGTTCGAGCGCCGACCAGCCCTGGCCGCCGAGCGCGATCGGGAACGACCCGCCGTGGAGCCTGGCCTCGATGGCCGCCTCGCGGATCGGCGCTCCCCAGTCGCGCGGGACACGGCCATCGGCGGCCTGGAACTCGGCCTCGCGCGGCTGGAGGACATCGCGCACAAAGGCGCGCGCACGCGCCTGGAGCTCGAGCTGGGCCGGCGTCAGGGTCAGATCCATGTCGCCAGTCTGGCGGACGGCACGGTCCGGTGACGGACGGCGTCGCGGCTCCCGGGACACGGTTCCCTGGCGACCCTCAGTTGGTGCCCCGGACCGCCCACGCTCGCGCGATCAGGTCGATCGAGCCATCGGCATTCGCCGGAAGGGTGGCGCCCAGTTGTTCGCGCAGGAGCGCGCGCCGGTCATCGGGCAATCGGCTCGCATAGCCCGGAGCCGGGCCGATATCGGTCGTGAACGGGAGCCAGTAGTCATCGAGGTCGATGAACCGCGTCGGGATGTCGATCGGCCGGACCTCGACATCGGCAAGTCCGGCCGTCCGCCATGCATCCGCGAGGCGGTCCGGGTGGGCCAGGGGGAAACGGCGGCCCTCGTCGAGCTCTGCCGCGGCCGGGTCCAGGGCGATCGCGGCATCCCAGAACCGGCGGATCAGGTCCATGCGTCCGGCGTAGTCCCAGACATAGGCGGCCACGGTCCCGCCAGGTCCCGCGACCCGGCGTGCCTCGGCGAGCGCTGCAGGCACGTCAGGGACGAAGGTGAGGACCAGACCGGAGACGACGACCCGCGCGCCGCCGTCGTCGTCGTCAAGCGGGATGGCATCGGCCGACCCGACCCCGAACCGGGCGAGGCTCCCGCCATACCGGTCGGCGGCCGCCGCCACGAACGCGGCCGAAGGATCGACGCCCACGACGGAGGCTGGCGAGGCACGCTCAAGGATGATCCCGATGAGCGACCCGGTCCCACACCCGACATCGACCCACGAGGATCCGGCTGCGATGTCCAGCCAATCCACGAAGGCAGCCGCCGTGACAAGGCTCCACCGGCCGATGTAGCGGTCGTACGCCGCGTCATCGGACCACCGATCGACGGTCATGCGCCCCCTTGGTGCGGCAGCGAGCCGCGGGTCAGCCCGGCTGAGCGAGCACCATGATGCGGATCTCGGTCATGTCCTCCATGGCCCAGCGCAGTCCCTCGCGACCCAACCCGGAATCCTTGACGCCACCGTAGGGCATGTTGTCGATCCGATAGGTCGGGATGTCGTTGATGATCACCCCGCCCACCTCGAGTTCATTGAACGCGCGCCAGGCGCCGGCCAGATCGTTCGTGAAGACGCCCGTCTGGAGCCCGAACGAGCTGTCGTTGACGCGTCGGATCGCCTCGTCGATGGTGGCAAACGGTGCGGCGACGACGAGCGGTGCGAACGCCTCGTTGCTGCACACCTGGGCGGTGGTCGGGACGCCGGTCAGGACCGTCGGCGGGAAGAACGTGCCGTCGGCCGTGCCGCCGGTCAGCACGGTCCCGCCAAGCTCGACCGCCTCATCGACCCAGCGCTGGGTTCGTGCCGCCTGTCCGGCATCGACCATCGGCCCGACATCGGTCGTCGGATCGAGTGGGTCGCCGGTCTTGAGCGCCTGGACCGCCGCACTGAACTTGCCCATGAACTGGTCCCAGATGTCTTCGTGGACGAAGGCGCGCTGGACGCTGATGCAGACCTGGCCGGCATACGCGAAACCGCCGACCACGGTCCGCTTGACGGCCCAGTCGAGGTCGGCGGTCTTGTCGACGATGACCGCGGCGTTGCCACCCAGTTCGAGCACGACCTTCTTCTTGCCGGCCCGCTCCTTCATGCGCCAGCCGACCGACGGGGAACCCGTGAACGTCAGCAGCTTGAAGCGCTCGTCGGCCACCATCCGGTCGCCGAGCTCGCGGGTCATCGGCAGAATCGAGACGGAGCCTGCCGGCACACCGGCCGCCTCGATGATCTCGGCGACGAGGAGCATCGTGAGCGGATCCTTCGACGGCGGCTTGAGGACGACCGGGTTACCCGTCGCGATCGCGGGCGAGAGCTTGTGGGCGGCAAGGTTGAGCGGGAAATTGAATGGGCTGATGGCCGCGATCGGGC
Source organism: Candidatus Limnocylindrales bacterium (assembly GCA_038327765.1). Taxonomy (GTDB): domain Bacteria; phylum Chloroflexota; class Limnocylindria; order Limnocylindrales; family CSP1-4; genus SPCO01. The sequence continues at coordinate 17,784 of JBBQLI010000001.1, forward strand.
CGATCGGGAAGCGTCGCGTGATGCCGACCCGATCCTTCGAGCTTGGCATGAGATCGAGCGGGATCAGTTCGCCGGTCATCCGCTCGGCCTCCTCGGCACCGAGCCGGAACGTCAGCACGGCCCGGTCCACCTCGACCAGCGCGTCCCGGATGGGCTTGCCCGCTTCCAGCGCGATGAGTCGGCCGAGCTCCTCGCGCCGGGCCTTGATGCCGGCGCTGATCTCGCGCAGGATCCGGCCGCGTTCGTAAGCGGGCAGCTTGCGGGTGACCTCGAAGGCGGCCACCGCTGCCTGCACGGCTTCCTCGTATTGCGCCGGAGTGGCGTTGAACGTGTGACCGGCGGGGGTCGTCGGATCGGCCGGATTGGCGACCACGAGCACATCGTCGGATTCTACCCAGCGGCCGGCAAGGAAGATCGGGTGCGGCGTTGCGCCGGTGGCGATGGCCATGGTTCGCGTGCTCCTTCTGGGTGACTCGGTGCTCAGTGTGGCAGGTGGTCGGCGGCAGGGCCCGTCCGGCCCGCCCGGCGGGCGATCGCTCGGGCGTCCAGTGCTGAAGGGAATGACTTCTGCGTCCCGGTCCGGCGGACGCTGTCGCTCGCGAGCGCGCACGCGACGCGCAGTGCGGTCTCGATGTCCACGCGACGACCGATCGCGTCCGCGAAGGCGCCGACGAATGCATCGCCGGCACCGGTCGAATCCACCGCGTCGACGGCCGGGGCCGTCACCCGGACCAGGCGACCGTCCCGCCCGACCGCGACCGCGCCGGCCGAACCGAGCGTGACCACGAGCCCTGTCCCGAGTGCGCCCTGGACGTGCTGGAGCGCGACCGGGTCCGTGGGTTCCGCAGCCCGAACGCCCATGGCGTGCGCCAGAGCGGCGAACTCGACCTCGTTCGGGACAAGCCAGTCCGTCGCCTCGATGAGCTCGGCCGACATCGTGGCCGCAGGCGCCGGATTGAGAATCGTCGTCGCGCCGCGGGCATGGGCGGCGCGGAATGCGGCCGTGGTGACCGCCTGCGGGATCTCGAGCTGACCGACCACCACATCGACGGTCGGTGCGTCCGTCACGGCATCCTCTGCGGCTCGCGCGTCCATCCGTGCGTTCGCGCCCGGGATGATGAGGATGCGGTTCGTGCCGTCGGGTTCCACCCAGATCGGCGCCGCCCCGGAACTCTCGCCCTCGATCGTCACGACGAACCGCGTGTCGATCCCCTCGCGTCGGAGGTTCTCGATGGTCATGGCCCCGAACGCATCGGAGCCCACTGCATTCACGATCGTGACCTGCGCACCCAGCCGTGCTGCCATGACCGCCTGGTTCGCGCCCTTGCCACCGAAGCCCAGGTCGAACCGGTCGCCGACCAGCGTCTCGCCGGCGGCCGGGATCCGCGAGGTATAGGCGATCATGTCCACCATCGTGCTGCCCACCACCCAGATCGACGGGCCGTCCCGGACGGTGGCCGGTCCTGGATCGGTGGTGGCCATGGGCGGGTTTCCGTGCGGACCGTGGGGTGGCCCGATCAGGCCGGATCGGGGACGTCGCCGGCGGCGGTGCCGGTCAGCCAGTGCATCGGGTTCAGCGTGGTGATCCGGGTGATGGCGTCCTCCGGCACGCCTCGGTCACGAAGCGCCGGCAGGACGACCCGGTGGATGAACGCGATCTCGTCCGGGTTCGCGACCTTGTGCCGGCGCTGGTCCTCGGCGCTCAGGACGAAGGCCCAGATCGGATCGTCGTGCGAGACCACGATCCGGTCACCGTATCCGGCGTCGATCAGCCGGACGATCATCTCGATGCGGTCCTCCACCGTCCGCCCGCCGTATTCCGGCAAGGCCCCGCACGGCAGCCGGTCCATCCCGATGCGGTAGCCCCTCGACGCGAGCCCCGTCAGGTAGCCGAGGTCGGCGGTGTCGTCCGAGTGCCCGATCACCACACGTTCGGGCGGGACCCCGAGGGCATCGAACACGTCTGCCTGCGCTTCGCCGATCCGGTTGCGCACCGCGGCGTGGGTGATGATCGGCGCGCCGGTCTCGCGGTGGGCGATGGCGACCGCTTCGAGGACCCGCCGCTCGAAGTCGGTGATCCCCTCCTCGCTCGCGACCTTCATGACGCCGCAGCGGATGGTCGTCCCGTCCGCGCCCGTCGCCAGATCCGCGATGAAGAGATCGGCGAGCTCGGTGATGGTCCGGTTCTCCATCATGACCGACGGTCGCAGCCAGTGACCCGTCGCCGCGATGATCGTCACGTCCGACAGCCGTGACACCTCGGCCAGCAGCTCCACGTCGCGACCGAGATCGAACGGCGTCGCATCGACGATCGTCCGCACGCCGGCCGCGCGCGCGTCGCGCAGGGCCTCGACCGACGTTGCCACGAGCGCGTCGCGGCCGCCCGCGAGTGCCGCCAGGCTGCGCGTCCCGCCGGCCGCGCCGCACATCACGTGTTCGTGGACGAGGGTCGCACCGAGGTCCTCGGCCGGCGTGAACCCGGTGACGGACTGGACGCCGGTCGTCACGATGTCGTACCTCCGTTGGTTGCGGTGCGGACGCGGAGCGGCCCTTCGACGGGCTTCGATTCGGCGGTGCTTAGAATACGATATACAACCAACCTGGTGGGACAGCCGGCCGTGACCCGATGGCTCGGCGGCGTGCGCTGGGAGCCAACGACGGCAGCCCGTGAAGCTGACCGTGTGTGATGGAGGTCAGTCGATGTCGGACGGGCAGGCACGCGGGTCCACGACCCTCGATTCGTTCCGGTTCGACGACCAGGTCGTCTTCATCGCGGGCGCGGGTGGCTCGTTCGGACGTGCCGCGGCCCTTGGGTTCGCGTCGCTGGGTGCGTCGATCTACGGGGCGGACATCAACGGCGCTGCGCTGGACGCGACGATCGAGCTCGTCCGGGCTGCCGGCGGGACGATGGACGGGCGGGCGACCGACACCGGCGACGCCGACGCCGTCGAGCGCGCCTACGCGGCCCTCGATTCGACCTACGGGCGCGTCAACGTCCTGCTCAACCTGGCGGGTGCGAACCTCCCGCTCGGGCAGCCGATCGATGTCGACCACCGGCTCTTCAGCGACATGCTCCGGATCAATCTCACCTCGAAGCTGCTGACCTCGCAGCAGGCCGCTCGCCGGATGATCGCCGCGGGGCACGGCGGGAGCATCGTCAACGTGAGCTCGCTCGCCGGGACGTCCGTCCTCGGCCGCGAGTCGATGGCCTATGGCGTCGCGATGGCGGGCGTCATCCAGCTGACCAGGGAGCTTGCCGTCGCATGGGCGTGTCACGGCATCCGGGTCAACGCGATCCAGCCGTGCCAGTTCGTCAACCCTGGTCTCCAGGCACTCATCGACGATCCGTCCCGATCGGCCGTCGTCGCGCGGATGATCTCGGGCATCCCCCTCGGTCGCATGGGGATCGCGTCGGAGATCGTGGGGCCGCTCGTCTTCCTAGCGTCGCCGGCGGCGGCCATGGTCACGGGCATCTCGATGCCGGTCGATGGCGGCAACCTGGCCATGAATGCCGGGGGCTCGCTGCCGACCGCGTGACCCGTCAGTCGATGACCAGCAACGTCTTGAGTCCATGCCCGGCGGCCACGGACTCGAACGCCGCGCTGACGTCGTCCAGCGCGAACCGGTCGGGCGTGTAGCGCTCGACATCGAACCCGGGTCGCGAGAGCCACTCCGCGGCGCGGCGGAAATGCCCGGGCGTCCCCCCGAACGCACCCACGAGCGAGAGCTGGCGGTAGTGCAGCACGTTCATGTCGATCGGGATGGAGGCGGCGTTCGCCGGGAGGCCCGCGAAGGCGAGGATGCGTCCACCGGGTTCGGTCATCTCGATGGCGGTGGCGATCGCCTCGGGCCGCCCCACCGCGGCCACCACGACATCGAACCCGCCACCGCGGAGCGGCGCTCGCACGCGCTCCTCCCAGCCGGCGACCATCGGCGCGACGTGGTCCTCGCCGAGCAGCGTTGCGGCGCGGGCCACCCGGTCCACGTCGGGGTCCACGCCCACCACCACGCTCGCGCCACGCGACACGGCGCTTGCCACGTGAAGCACCCCGATCGGACCGAGTCCCAGGACCAGCACGGACTCGCCCGGGCCGATGCGCGCCTGGTCCTGACCGTTCAGGACCGTATGGAGCGGCTCGACGACCGCACCGTGGGCCACCGGGATCCGCGGATCGAGGGTGACCACGCCCCCGGTCCGGATCCAGTCCGAGGGGATCGCCACGGCGTCGGCCATCCCGCCGGGGATGTCGTACCCGAGGACGCGCCGCTGCGTGCACAGGTTGGCGTGGCCCGCCCGACAGGCCCGACAGGCGAGGCACGGCGCGCCAGGGCAGACCGCGACGTGCGTGCCGACGGTGACCTCGTCGGTGTCGGATGCGACCACGGTCCCCGCGAACTCGTGACCGAGGATCTGCGGCCCGCTGATCCGTGGGCTGCCATATCGCCAGGTACGGAGATCGGAGCCGCAGATGCCCACCGCCGCGACCCGGACGATGACCCCGCCGGGCGGGAGGACCGGATCGGCCAGGGTCGTGACGCGCAGATCGCCCGGTCCGTGGAAGACCACGGCCCTCATGGCCGCACTCCCGGGGCGGAACGTGCGACGACCGCGCCCCTGGCCAGCGCGTGGTTGACCACACGCGTGTCGCGATACAGACGCCGGAAGAGGTCGTAGCGTTCGGCGTAGACCGCGCTGTTCGCGGGATCAGGGCGGACGATGGATGACACGCGGAACCAGCCGTCCGTGCCGGCATCCGGTGCGGGAGCGAGTCCGACCGCCCCGGCCGCGAGGAACGCCGCGCCATACGCAGCGCCGATCGTCTGGACCGGGATCTCCTGGGTCAGGCCCGTGACATCGGAGACGATCTGCAGGCCGAGCGGATGGATCGCGCCACCCCCGGCCGAGCGAAGGAGGCCCACCGGAATCCCGGCCCCGGTGAAGGTGTCTGCGATATGGCGCAGCGCGAAGGCGATCCCCTCGAGGATGGCCCGGGCCAGGTCCGCCCGGGTGTGGGCGAGCGTGAGCCCGACCACGGTCCCCCTGGCAAGCGGGTCCGCGAAGGGCGTCCGTTCACCGCTGAGATAGGGCAGCACGAGAAGGCCGTTCGCACCAGCCGGCGACGTCGCGGCCTCGTCGACCAGGATCGCCATGGCCCGTGCCCTGCCGGCAGCGTCGGCGGCGGGCAGGTCCACGGCGAACTCCCGACGGAACCACGCAAGGATCGAACCGCTCGTGGACAGGCCGGCGGCCAGGCACTCGGCATCCGGGGTGATCCCGTCACTCACCCACAGACCGGCGCTGCGGCCCGGTCGACGCCCGAACGTGGTGAGCGTCGTCGTGCTCCCGTACGTCGCGGCCACGATGCCCGGGCGGAGCGCTCCCACGGCCACGGCCTCCGCCGGACCGTCGCTGGTGCCGACCAGGACCGGGGTCCCCGCGGCCAGTCCGGTCTCGGACGCCGCAGCCCCGGTCACCGTCCCGGCGATCTGGCCCGGCCAGCGGATCGGTGGCAGCCGCCGGGCGAGGTCGAGCTCCGGGGCGTGACGGACGTCCCATGTCCGCCGCCGGGCGTCGATGAACGGGGTGAAATACGACGCCTGGTGATGGTCGATGACATCGACGCCCGTGAGACGCCGAACCACGTACGAGGTCGCCGTGTGGAACGTCGTCGTCCGCCGGAAGACGTCCGGCTCGTATTCCGCGATCCAGGCGATCTTCGGACCGACGGCCTGGCTCGTCAGCGGCATCCGGCTCAGACCGAGGATCGCCCGTCGGCCGATACGGTCCTGGAGGGAGGCGATCTGGTCGCTCGCCCGGGTGTCCACGCCGTACAGGATCCCAGCGCGCAAGGGACGAGCGGCGGCATCCACCGGCACCAGACACGGGCCGCAGGTGGTCACCGCGAGCGCGCGGACCGTCGCGGCTTGCCCGCTCCCGACCTCCTTGAGCAGGCGCCGACAGATCGTGACGACATCGGCCCACCACACGGCATCCGCGTCGTGCTCGACCCAGCCTCGGTGCGGGGACGAGACCTGATGCTCGAGGCGAACCTGGGCCACGACCGTCCCGTCAACGCGACACGCGACGCCCTTGGAGTTGGTCGTGCCGATATCCATCCCGATGACGATCTCATCGCCCGTCGCCTGGCTCGCAGCGGGAACCGGCGACGTCATCCGACGGGCGGGGCGGCGTCCCACCACGGTCGTGCCTCGCGTGCGGCGATCGCCGTGAGTCCCACGAGTCGGGCCAGGGCAGCCTGCGCGAGGTCCGTGTCCGGGTCGGCCGTCCGGATGGATGGTCCCCAGACGCCGCGACCGGCCAGGAAGCCGGACGCGCCACCACGGCACGACGCCTGGACCGCGCCCGCGAACAGATCCGGGGGGACGCCGGCGGAGAGCACCACCCACGGCCGCCCGATCGCCGCGGAGACCATCCGACTCTTGCGCTCGATCTCGGTAGACGTCCCGGCCCCGAGCGTGGGGACGTGGGTCTTGTAGAGATCGGGGCGGAACCGGGCGAACTCGGCGGCCGCACCGACGATCGCGTCGTCGAAGGTGTCCTGGTCCGTGGAGCCAGGGACCTGGACCAGCCCCTCGAGGACCGAGAGGAGGCCGAGGCGCTCACAACCCGCGATGAAGTCCGCGACCATCTCCTGACGGGGGCCAGGCTCGTCGTCGGGTCGCCAGACCACGAGGAACTTGAGCGCCCGCGCCCCGTACCCGTGGAGCGTCTCGTTCATCGCCGGACGATCGAGCTCGCTGCCTTCGAGCGAGCCACCCGGTTGCTGGATGAGCCGGTCGACCGCCACGATGAGGCCGCACCCCGGCGCCACGGCGCCCGCCCCGACGATCGCGTCCAGTCCGTAGTCGCGGTCCACCAGCATCCCGGACGCCGCCGGCGAGAGCGTCCGCGCGACGGCGACCTTGAAGGCCGTCATGTCGAGGTCGGTGCCGCCGTGACCGGCGGCCAGCAGAAGCGTGCGCAGCGATTCGCGCTGGTCGATGGCGAGCATCGCGAATGCGCCATCGGGGCGGGCGATCGCCGCCAGGGTCGACGACTCGGGCGGCTGCTCCACGGTCATGGTCGAGACACCTGCACGATCCTCCGAGCGGCCGCGGGTCGGGTCATCGGACGGCGTCCAGCGGCCCGACGTTCGACGTGAGGATGTGTAAGATATCATATGCCAGATGGCGTCAAGGGGCCTCCGGATGGCAGGAACGAGGAGAGACGGTGACAGAGACCACGCATGACACGGTCCTTGACGCGGCGCATCCCCTGGCTCTGTTCGCGATGCAGTTCCGGCTACGCACCTTCGAACGCCGCGCGAACGAGATCTATATCGAGGGTCTCATCAAGGGCACCAGTCACCTGGCCACGGGCCAGGAGGCGATCGCGGCAGGATTCGCGGCCGCGATGCGCCCCGACGACTACACGTTCTGCACGTACCGCGGTCACAACCACGTGCTGTCGCGCGGCGCGTCGATGAGCGGCATGTACGGAGAGCTGATGGGGCGCGCCGGGGGCCTGATGGGCGCCAAGGGCGGCTCGATGCATCTCACCAGTGTCGAGCACGGTGCGATGGGCTCCTATGCGATCGTCGGCGCTCACCTGCCCATCGCGGCCGGGGCGGCCTGGTCGGCACAGCTCCGTGGCAGCGGGCAGGTCTCGGTCTGCTTCTTCGGCGACGGCACCACGAACATCGGGGCCTTCCACGAGGCGCTCAATGCGGCGGCCGTGTGGAAGCTGCCGATCGTGTTCGTGTGCGAGAACAACCAGTACATGGAATACACCGCGATCGGGACCGTGACCGCCGTTGCACATCCCGCCGCGGACCGCGCCGCCGCCTACGGGCTGGAGAGCATCCTCATCGACGGCAACGATGCCGACATCGTCCACGCGACGGCCCGGACGGCCATCGACCGCGCGCGCTCCGGAGGCGGACCCAGCCTCATCGAGGCCGAGACCTACCGCCACGGTGGCCACTCGCGGGCCGATCCCGCCACCTATCGACCGGCCGAAGAGGTCGCGATCTGGATGGCCAGGGATCCGGTCGTGCGCTACCGCCAGCGCCTGCTCGACCAGGGCGTCGCCGAGGCCGAGCTCGCGGGGATCGAGGCCGGCATCCTGGCCGAGGTGGAGGCCGCCATCGACGAAGCCCGCGAGATGCCGTTCCCGACCGCCGAGAGCCTGTCGACCAACGTCTGGAGCGATGGCGGTTCGGTGTGGCGGACCTGAACGAGGCTGCGCCAGCCCAGCTCGATCTCGCGGGTCTAGAGGAGCGCGCCCGCGAGGCACGCCGTGAGATCGTGCGGTCCGTGGGCCGGGCCAAGGCCGGTCACCTTGGTGGGCCGCTGTCTGCGGTCGATGTCCTGGTCGCCCTCTACGGGGGGATCCTGCGGGTCCGACCGTCCGAACCGGGATGGCCCGAGCGTGATCGATTCGTCCTTTCGAAAGGGCATGCGTCGATCGGTCTGTACGCGGTCCTCGCCCTGTCCGGGTTCTTCCCCGTGGCGGAGCTCGAGACCTTCGACCGGATCGGGACGCGACTCCAGGGCCATCCCGACATGACGCGCCTCCCCGGACTCGACATGTCCACCGGCTCGCTCGGGGTCGGGGTCTCCACCGCGGTGGGGATGGCGATCGGGGCGAAGCGCCTGGGACGCGACACACGCATCTTCGCGATGCTCGGCGACGGGGAGTGCCAGGAGGGCCAGGTCTGGGAGGCTGCGATCTCGGCGGTCAGGTTCGGGCTGGACAACCTGTACGCGATCGTCGATGTCAACGGCCTCCAGCAGTTCGGCTGGACCGACGATGACGGCGGTCGCACGCGTCCCTGGTCCATCGAAGCGCTGGCCGGCATCTGGGCGGCATTCGGCTGGACCGTGCGGGTCATCGATGGTCACGACATGGCAGCGATCGTCAGCGGCATCGGCGCGGCCATCGGCGAGCGGGTGGATGGCCGCCCGAACGTGATCCTCGCCCGCACCGTGAAGGGCCGCGGGGTCTCCTTCATGGAGGGCCACTTCGAATGGCATGCCCGGGTCCCGACGGCCGAGGAGACCGAGCGCGCACTCACGGAGCTCGCGTCGTGAACCCGGCTCTGACCGAGCGGCCCGTCCAGACCATCCGCTCACAACGCGAGGTCTTCGGCGAGACGCTCGCAGCGATGGCGGTCGCGCGACCGGACATCCTCGTCCTGGATGGCGACCTCGCCAACTCGACCCGAGCGGACATCGTCGCCGAGCGGGCGCCCGGCCAATTCCTCGAGTTGGGCATCGCGGAGCAGAACTTGTTCGGGGTTGCCGCAGGGCTCGCGACGATGGGCTTCACGCCGTACATCAGCACGTTCGCGTGTTTCGCGGTCGCCCGCGCGCTCGACCAGATCCGGGTCACGATCGCGCAGCCTCACCTCGGTGTGAAGATCGCGGCCGGCTACAGCGGCATCCTCACCGGGTCCACGGGCAAGACCCACCAGATGGTCGACGATCTCGCGATCATGCGGGCGATGCCGGGCATGACGGTCCTTGCGCCCGCCGACGACACCGAAGCCGAAGCCCTCCTCCGCCTCGCCGCCGACCTCCCGGGTCCCGTCTACATCCGCCTCGCGCGCGACCCCGTGCGGCGTGTGTTCGAGGCTCCGTACGCCTCGCCCATGGGCGCGCCGATCGTGCTGCGCACCGGCGGATCCGTCGTCGTGGTCAGCACCGGGACGCAGACCGCCCGGACGGTGGCCGCGGTCGAGTCCCTCGCCGAAGACGGCCTGGACGTCGGCCTGGTCCACGTGCCTGTGCTCAAGCCGCTTGACGATGCCGCGCTCCTGACCACGCTGCGCGGCCGCCGTCTCGTGATCTCGGTCGAGGAGCACGCGATCGTGGGCGGTCTTGGTGGCGCCATCGCCGAGGTCCTGGCCGAGGCGGGCGGTCCGCCCCTCCGGCGGATCGGCCTCGACGACACATACGGCGAGTCGGGTTCGAACGACGACCTGCTCGAGCGGTACGGATTGTCGTCGCAACGGGTCGCCGACCAGGTGCGCACGTTGATCGGCGAGCTCGCGGGATGACCAGCCGGTCGCACATCACGATCGATCGAGACGCAGACGCGCGCCCATGCGTGCAACAAGGAGGTGCCCGATGCCCGAGTTGACCTATCGAGCGGCCGTCGCGGCAGCCCTGGCCCAGGAGATGGCCCGCGATCCATCCGTCGTCTTCCTCGGCGAGGACGTGGCCGCTGCCGGCGGGGTGTTCAAGACGACCGCCGGCCTGCTCGAGACGTTCGGGCCGACGCGCGTGCTCGATACGCCGATCTCGGAGCAGGCCATCCTTGGGATGGCGATGGGCGCCGCGATGACCGGGATGCGACCGGTGGCGGAGATCATGTTCAGCGACTTCCTTGCCGTGTGCTGGGACCTCGTGGCGAACGAGATCGCCAAGACGCGCTACATGACCGACGGACAGGTCGACTTGCCGCTCGTGATCCGGACCGCCAACGGTGGCGGGATCCGGTTCGGGGCGCAGCACAGCCAGTCGCTCGAGAACTGGGCCATGGCGGTGCCCGGCCTGAAGGTGGTCGCCCCCTCGAACCCGGCCGACATGAAGGGGCTCCTGGCGGCGGCCATCCGCGATCCCGATCCGGTCATCGTGTTCGAGCACAAGGGTCTGTTTTCGTCGAAGGGCGAGGTCCCCGAGGGCGAGCATGTCGTCCCGCTCGGCCAGGCTGCGGTCGTGCGCGAGGGGCGCGATGCCACGATCGTCGCGCTCGCGGCGATGGTCCCCGTGGCGCTCCAGGCCGCCGAGCAGCTGGCCAGCCAGGGCGTCGACGCGACCGTCATCGACCTACGCTGCCTGGTCCCGCTCGACATGACAACGGTCCTCGCCTCGGTCGCGGCCACCGGCTGGCTGTTCACGGTCGAGGAGAACCCACGACTATGCGGCTGGGGCGCGGAGGTCGCTTCGATCGTCGCCGAGGAGGGCATCGACAGCCTGTCCGGTCCGATCGTGCGGATCACGACGCCGCACATCCCCCTGCCCGCGGCGGAGAACCTGGAACGCCTCGCCATCCCGACCCCGGATCGGGTGGTCGAGACGATCATGCGGGTGCTCCGCTGACGGCTCGCACAACCAGCTCGACGAAGAAGGAGCCCTCCTCCATGCCCGACGAACCACGCTACCTGGTCGTCCGCACCGACGACATCGAGCCGTTCACCCATCCTGGGGAGACTGCCTACCACTCCCGTCACATCCTCGGCAAGGAGACGACGGGACGTCACGACCTCCTGCTCAACCAGGGGACCGTGGACCCGCACGAGGGTCTTGGCGGCGGCAGTCATCCCGACAACGACGAGATCTACTACGTAGTGAGCGGGTCCTCCTTCGTGGACCTGGGTGGCGACCCGCAGACCGGCGAGGGACACCAGACGTATCGACTGGTCCCCGGCATGGTGGTGTTCATCCCGGAAGGGGTCTATCACCGGCTCCGCAATGACGGCGACGAGCCGCTCGTGATCCTGACCATCTGGCCGCAGCCGTCGGTCGAGGGTGCCAACGGCATCCACGACATGCGACTCGCGACATGGGGCAGCGGGTTCCGGCTCCAGCACGGTCGGGAGCTGGTCTCCGAAGGCGGCTCGGCCTGGGTCACCGCACCGGGCGAAGGCTGGGACCCGAGGGTCGCCGGCTGAGGCACAGCTCTCATCGATCCAGCTCGCGCCATCGCTGCTCGGTCCCGTTCCTGCACCCGTCTCCTATCCCTCCAGCGCATCCCTCATCCCTACCCGTGCGGCGCGCGCGGCGCCACATGGATCCTTCCGGCCGGCTGACGAGCTCCTCCGTCAGCCGGCCGGATCTTCCGAAGGGGTTGACCCATGGCGATCCTCGGTACCTGGCACTTCAGCTTCACGGTCTCCGACCTTGACGCCGCGGTGGCGTTCTATCGCGACTTGCTGGGATTCACGGTCGTGCGGACGTCGGTCAACGAGAGCGACTACGTGCGTCGTCTGGTCGGCTATCCCCACGCGGTCCTCGAGATCGCCCAGCTGGCAGCACCGGGGGAACGCCGAGGCGTCGCCGATCATGACCTTGAACTCGTTCACTACCGGATCCCGGAAGGACGGCGATCCGAGGCGGAGATCCGCAACCCGGGCGAGGCCCACCTCGCGATCGCGGTGACCGATGCGGACGCGACGTACGAGCGCCTGACCGCAGCCGGTGTCGTGTTCATCTCGCCCCCGAACAAGATCACGACCGGCGCCAATACGGGCGGCAAGGGCTGCTACTTCCGCGGCCCGGACGACATCATGCATGAGCTCGTGCAGCCGCCCTGGGCGAACGACTGAGCGCGGCCCCGCCGCGGGCTAGCCGCGGGCTAGCCGCGAGGCTGGTTCCCGAGCTGTTCGACCGCCGCCTTGATCTGGATCTCCAGCGCCAGGATGTTCTGCTCCATCGACTCCACCCGCTTGAGGATTTCGATGTTGCCGTTGAGCAGGCGTTCGTTCTGTTCCTCCTCGACATCGGCCTCGGTGGCTGCGTGCTCAAGCGTCATCCGGTCGCGCTGCGACGCGCGATTGCCGGCGAGCAGGATGAGGGGGGCCGCGTAGGCGGCCTGCGTCGAGAACGCCAGGTTCAGGAGGATGAACGGGTACGGATCGAAGTGGAAGAGCAGGATGATGTTCCCAGCGATCCAGATCACGACGAGGACCGTCTGGATCACGAGGAATCGCCAGCTGCCAAGGAACCCGGTCACGCGGTCGGCGACCCGGGCACCGAGCGGCGCATCAGTGTCCATGGCGATGTTGACCGGGTGCTGGTAGACCGGTTGGGTGTGCGGCGGGATAGGGAGCGGCGTCATCGGGTCGGCTCCTGTGTTCGATCGGATCGACGCGTCACGGCGGTGACTCGCGTGAGACGATACGCGCATGACCGATATGCGCGCGCTCCTCGTGGCCAAGCCCGGATCCCGGACCAAGCTCGCGACCATCGATCCCGGCGCGACCCACGGGTTCGAGAAAGCGGCCGCGGCCAAGCTCACCGCGAAGCAGCTCGAACGCCTGACCTCGCTCCAGGAACGGGTCTGGGCGGAGGCGAAGCACACCGTCCTCGTCGTCCTGCAGGGCATCGATGCGGCCGGCAAGGACGGCACGATCAGCAAGGTCATGGAGGCGTTCAATCCGCAGGGCTGCCCGGTCACCGGCTTCAAGGTGCCAAGCGCAGAAGAGATGGCCCATGACTACCTGTGGCGCGTTCATCAGCACCTGCCGCGACGCGGCGAGATCGGCATCTTCAACCGCTCGCACTACGAGGATGTGCTGGTCGTCCGGGTCCACGACCTCGTCCCGAAGGACGTCTGGTCGAAGCGCTATGCGCAGATCAACGAGTTCGAGCGGATGCTGACCGAGAACGGCGTGACCATCGTCAAGTTCTTCCTGTCGATCGACAAGGACGAACAACGGGCTCGCTTCCAGTCACGCTATGACGACCCGACCAAGCGCTGGAAGTTCAAGATGGGCGACCTTGGGGAGCGCAAGCTCTGGGACGAGTACCAGACAGCATTCGATGACGTGCTGACCAAGACCTCGACGGATTGGGCGCCGTGGTACGTGATCCCAGCCAACCGGAACTGGTTCCGGAACCTTGCAGTCTCCACGATCCTGGCCGACACGATCGCCGACCTGAAGCCGGAGTATCCGCTCGAACCGGATCTGCCCGCGGGTCTCGTCATCAGCTAGCAGTCGGGGACGCCGGAAGCGTCCGTCGGAGACGCGCGGTGCGCCCGCGGGCGCGGTATCGCGTTACTTCCTGCCGCCGAACAGCGTTCCGAACACGCCCCGGATGATGTCCTGGCCCAGGCGCGACCCGACGACCTTGCCGCCCGTCCGGATGGCGCTGTTGATCGTGCGCTGACGCTCTTTCTCTGCGGCCGCGGCGGCCTTCTGCTCGGCCCGTGCCTGCACGTCGGCCTGGCGCTGCGCGGTCTTCTGGGCGGCCTCCATCTCGCGCTGCTGACGAGCGACCTCGCGCTCCTGCTGTGCCGGCGTCATCGTGTTCATCCCGGCCGCGGTCGTCGGCGGGACACCGGCACGGACGGCAGCATCGACGGCGGCCTGGCGAGCCGCGGCGATCTTCGCGTTGATCCGCTCATAGGCGCTGTCGCGGTCGATCGGGGTACCGTACTTGGCCGCGAATGGACTGGTGGCGATCCGGCCGGCGAACTGCACCGCATCGATGGGCGCCATCAGCGAATCCGGGGGCAGGAGCCGGGTCGCCGCCAGCGGCGTGGGCACGCCACGTGGCGAGAGCACGGTGATCAGCGCCTCGCCAGTCCCCAGCGACTGGATGGTCTGCTCCACGTTGTAGAACGTGGTGATCGGGAAGGTCCGCACGGTCTTGCGCAGCGCGTCGGCATCCTCGGGCGTGAAGGCGCGCAGGGCATGCTCGACCCGGTTGCCCAGCTGGGCGAGGACCGGCGACGGCACGTCGGTCGGCGTCTGGGTGACGAAGTAGACGCCGACGCCTTTCGAGCGGATGAGCCGCGCGGTGCGCTCGATCTGGCCCAGTAGCGCCTGCGAGGCGTTGTCGAAGAGCAGATGGGCCTCATCGAAGAAGAAGCACAGCTTGGGCTTCGGGACGTCGCCCACCTCGGGCATCGACTCGTAGAGCTGGGCGAGCATCCACAGCATGAAGGTCGAGAACAGCGCGGGCTGGTCCATGACATCGGACAGCTCGAGGACGCTGATGATCCCCTCGCCTTCGGGCGTGGTCCGCATGAGATCGGCGACCTCGAATTCGGGCTCCCCGAAGAAGATGTCCGCGCCGGCCTGCTCCAGGACGACGATCGAGCGCAGGAGCACGCCGACCGACGCCGGCGACATCCCGCCGTAGTCCGCCAGGATGGGCTTCCCGTCGTCCGACGACAGGTACTTCAGCACCGCGACCAGATCCTTGAGGTCGAGCAGCGGCAGTGAGTTGTCGTCGCAGTACTTGAAGACCAGCGACAGGATGCTGGTCTGGGTGTCGTTGAGGTCGAGCACCTTGCCGAGGAGGAGCGGCCCGAAGGAATGGACCGTCGCTCGCACCTGGGCGCCGAGCTTGCCCGAGAGCGACAGGTACTCGACCGGATGGCCGGACGCCTGGAACGTCCAGCCCAGCGAAGTATCCCGGTCGATGACCTTCTGGTTCGTCGGGTCGCCCGGTGCCCCCAAGCCGGTCAGGTCGCCCTTGATGTCCGCGATGAAGACCGGCACCCCAGCCTTCGACAGCTGGCCCGCCATGAGCTGCAGGGTCTTGGTCTTGCCCGTGCCGGTCGCGCCCGCGATGAGCCCGTGCCGGTTGAGCATCGAGAGTGCCACCTGGACCCGGGTGTCGTTGAACAGCTCGCCGCCGACCATCGCACTGCCAAGGATCAGGGACGGCTCCGAAAGGGTGTAGCCGCTCGTGATGGCATCGCGGAACGCCTGGTCCATCGGTCCTCCGGGGGCACGGGAGTCATCGGTCGTCGGGAAGGTCGCCAGCGTATCATCGGGCCGCACGCGCCATGGAAGGCGACAGTCCAGAGGAGGCCACACGTTGGCGAACATCGAAGACGTCGAGGGTATCGGGCCGGCCTACGCCGCCAAGCTGACCGCGGCCGGGGTCGCGACCACCGACGCGTTGCTTGACCAGGGGGCGAAGCCCAGCGGTCGGGCGGCCATCGAGGCCGCCACCGGCATCGACCACGCGCTGATCCTCGAGTGGGTCAACCATGTCGACCTGATGCGGATCAAGGGCGTGGGTTCTGAGTATTCGGACCTGCTCGAGGCCGCCGGCGTCGACTCCCCCGCCGAACTCGCACGGCGCAATGCCGCGAACCTGGCGACCACCATCGCCGAGGTCGTCGCGGCCCGTCCGACCATCGTCCGGCGAGCGCCGAGCGAGAGCGAGCTCCAGGGCTGGATCGATCAGTCGAAGTCGCTTCCGAAGGTCGTCGAGCACTGAACCGGCGGGCGTCGGCCCGACGCCGTCATGAGCGCTGACCGCGCCTCGGCCATCACGGCTGGGGCGTCGGTTCGGGCGCCACGTCCACGCCACGCAGCGCGAGGAGACTGGCCGTGATCTCCGAATTCAAAGGGTTCCTGCTCAAGACCAACGCCCTGGCCCTGGCGATCGGCGTCATCATCGGCACCGCTCTCGGGGCGGTGGTGAACTCGCTCGTCAACGACATCATCATGCCGCCCATCGGCCTGATCCTCGGCGGCATCGACCTGAGCCAGCAGGCGTGGGTCCTGAAGGCAGCCGTGGGCGGCGATCCGACCACCGAAGTGGCGATCCGCTACGGGGCGTTCCTCAACACGATCATCGCCTTCGTCGTGATCGCGTTCGTCGTGTGGCAGGTCTCCCGGATGCTCATCAAGGACGCGCCGCCGGCCGACGTCAAGACCTGCCCGTTCTGCAAGGAAGCGAACGCGGTCGACGCATCGAAATGCAAGGCCTGCGCCAGCGCGATCTGAGAGATCCCTCGTGACCGACCAGTTCGGCCCGCCGGCGACGGCGGGCCGCTCGCGTTTCGGGTGTCAGCCCTCGGGGCTGGGATAGCTGCCGAGGACCCGGGCCATCGTGGCGACCGCCGCGACCTCGCGCAACGCAGCCTCCATCGCGGCGTCCCCGGCATCGCCATCCAGGTCGATCCAGAACACGTACTCCCACGGCCGCTCGCGACTGGGCCGTGACTCCAGCTTGCGCATGTTCAGCCCATGGTCCGCGATCACCCGCAGGACCGCCAGCAGGGTCCCAGGCTCGTTGCGGACCGCGACCACGATCGTCGTCCGGCGGACCGCGCCGGGGATCGGTCGGAGTGTCGGAGACGGCCCGTCACGACGCGCCAGTACGAAGAAGCGGGTCCGGTTGCCCGGCAGGTCGCCGATCTCATCGACCAGGATCTCCAGCCCGAACAGCTCGGCCGCGCGTGGCGACAGGACGGCCGCCGCGCCACGTTCACGATGGTCGGCGATGGCCTTGCCGGCGCCGGCGGTGTTGTACGTCGAGAGGAGCTGCCACGGCCGTGAGCGCAGGAAGATCTCGGCCTGCCCCAGCGCCTGGATATGGGAGGAGACGCGCTCGATGTCCGCGATCGACTGCCCCGGCAGGGCGGCCAGTGCCAGGCGAACCGGGACCACCACCTCCCCCACGATCGCGAGGTCGTGCTCGATCAGCAGGTCGTAGTTCTCGCGGACGGTGCCGTGGATGACGTTCTCGATCGGGATCACGCCTGCATCCGCAGTTCCGGTCGCGACAGCATCGAAGACGGCCCGGAAGCTGCCGACACCGCTGCGCGCGACATCGCCGAAGGCCGCCAGGACGGCATCCTCGGCGTAGGCGCCGGGTTCGCCGGCAAACGCGACGGGTCGGTCGGTCATCCCGCGGAGTCTAGCGGGACGCGCCTACCGTTCGAACCACGCGGTGGTGTCGTGCTGGGCCTCGTCCTCGTCGACCACGGCACGCTCATCCGTCGGGCGGATGGGTGGTGTCGGACGGCCGGCGCGGGTGCGCGCCCCGCGCGCCACGGCCGCCTCCGGCGCACCCTGCCAGTGTTTCTCGGCAAGCATCGCGTTGAGCGCCGAGAGGTACGCCTCCACCGATGCCGCGATGATGTTGGGGCCGCGGGCCTCGCCCGCGTATTCGCCGGTTCCCCGGGCACCCTCGGCCGCTGGCGGACCGACGCGGACCGTGACCTCCCCGATCGTGTCGGTCCCTTCGCCCAGCGCATGGATGTCATACGCCAGCAGGCGTGGATGACCGGCGAGGACCTCCGCGAGTGCCTGGTCGACAGCGCGATACAGCGCATCGATGGCACCGTTGCCATCCGCGGACGCCCGCCACTGACCGGTCCCGGCGCTGATGACCACGGCCCCGCGACTCCGGGCGTTGCTGCCCGAGGTCACCGTCCAGCGGGTCAGCGCGATCGTGGGCGCGGCAGGCGGCATCGGTCTAGCGACGTGGCGTGGGCGTGACGCCGCCCGATGCCGGTGTGGCGCTGGTCCCCGGTCGCTGGCCGTCGGCATTCGGCGAGGTGGTGAAATGGCGCTCGTCGCGACGGCGAAGCTCCGCGCCGGACTTCCAGATCGCGTATTCGAGCGAGTCGGCCAGGGCGGCGGCGGAAGCCGCGATGATGTTGGTATCGCTGCCCATGGTGGACCACGTCCGGGCGCCGTCCTTCGAATCGATGATGACCCGGGTCCGGGCCGCCGTGGCAGCGCCGCCGTCGAGGATACGCACCTTGTAGTCCACGAGGTGGATCCCGTCGATCCCCGGATAGAACGCGCTGAGCGCCTTGCGCAATGCCGCGTCGAGCGCGTTGACCGGCCCGTTCCCGTCGGCCGCGGTATGCAGGACCTCGCCGTCCACTTCCACCTTGACCGTGGCTTCGGCAAGCATCTCGCGCCCGTCGCGTTGCTCCACGAGGCACGTGTAGTCGACGATCCGGAACGGCGCCGCGTAGTCGCGAGCGTGTCGACGGATCAGCAGCTCGAACGACGCTTCGGCGCCTTCGAACGCCAGGCCCTCGGACTCCAGTTGTTTGATCAGCACCGATAGCTCGCGCGGGTCCACGACCCCTTCGAGTTCCAGCCCCAGCTGCTGGGCGCGAATCGAGGTGTTGGCCCGGCCGCCCAGTTCCGAGACGACCAGCCGTCCGGCGTTGCCGACCGTGCCCGGATCGATGTGCTGATAGCTTCGCTCGACCTTGGCCACGGCCGCGCCATGCACCCCGCCCTTGTGGGCGAAGGCGGAGCGGCCGACGTACGGCTGGTAGTCGGACGGGTTGACGTTCGCGATCTCCGCGACCGAACGCGACAGCTCGGTGAGGTGGTCGAGCGCGCCACCCCCCGCGGGCACCAGGACATGGGGCGTCTTGAGCGCCAGATTGGCCATGATGCTCACCATGTTGGCGTTCCCGCAGCGCTCGCCGTAGCCGTTGATCGTGGCCTGCACGTGGCGGATGCCGGCGGCCACGGCAGCCATGGAATTGGCGACCGCGAGTTCCGCGTCGTTGTGGGTGTGGATCCCCCAGGTCACGGCCGGCGCGTCGCGATCGCCATCGAGCGAGCCGCGGACATCGTCGATCACCCGAACCAGGTCTTCGGTCAGCGTGCCGCCGTTCGTATCGCACAGGACCAGCGTCCGGGCGCCGGCCTGGCGGGCCGCGCGAAGCGTGGCGAGGGCATAGTCACGATCGGCCACGTAGCCGTCGAAGAAGTGTTCCGCGTCGTAGACGGCTTCGCGACCGCGATCCACCACGAACCCGATCGAGTCCGCGATCATGTCGAGGTTCTCCGCGGGCGTTGCACCAAGGACCTCGACGACGTGGAGCAGCCACGACTTCCCGAAGATCGTCACGACAGGCGTCTCGGCGGCGACCAGCTCGCGCAGGTTCGGGTCGTCCGTCGGCTTGTTGGCGCGATGGCGGGTCGACCCGAACGCCGCCAGCTTCGCATGCTCCCAGCGGATCGTGCGGGCCGCGGCAAAGAACTCGATGTCCTTCGGGTTCGAGCCGGGCCAGCCGCCTTCGATGAACGGCATCCCGTACTCATCGAGCAGGCGCGCCACGCGCAGCTTGTCGGTCAGCGACAGCGTGATGTTCTCGCCCTGGGTCCCGTCGCGCAGGGTGGTGTCGTACAGGACGACCGGGGCGTCATCGCTCATGCCGGCACGCTCGCTCCGGCCGCCGCCAGCGATTCGATGACGGCGGTCGCGAAAGCGGTGGTCCCCACCACGACCAGGCCGTCGGACGTGTCCGCGGGATCGGCCAGATCGCCGGTCCGCCAGCCCTCATCGAGAGCCCGGCTCACGGCCGCCTCGATCGCGGCGGCCGCGTCCTCACGACCAAGGGAGAGGCGCAGCAGCATCGCCGCGGACAGGATCGTGCCGATCGGGTTGGCCTTGTCCTGACCGGCGATGTCCGGCGCGGACCCGTGGATCGGCTCGTACAGACCGAAGGTGCCGTAGGTGGTCCGCCGCTCGCCGAGTGAGGCGGACGGCAGCATCCCAAGACTCCCGGCCAGGACCGCCGCCTCGTCCGAGAGGATGTCGCCGAACAGGTTCTCGGTGACGATCACGTCGAAGTCGGCCGGTCGTCGCACGAGAAGCATCGCGCACGAATCCACCAACTGATGCGTGATCGAGATATCCGGGAACTCGGTCGCGACCTCGTTCGCGACGGTCCGCCACAGGCGCGATGTCGCGAGGACGTTCGCCTTGTCGACCGAGGTCAGCGCGCCGCGCCTGCCACGGGCCAGCTCGAACGCCAGCGTGACGATCCGGCGGATCTCGCCTTCCGAGTACGGCATCGTGTCGCGTGCCGCCCGAGCTCCCGGCTCGCCGGACGCCTCGTGGTGCTCGCCGAAGTAGATGCCACCCGTGAGCTCGCGGACGATGAACAGGTCCACCCCCTCCAGCAGCTCCGGGCGAAGCGGCGAGGCGGCGGCGAGTGCGGGATGAATGGTCACCGGTCGCAGGTTCGCGAACAGCCCGAGACCGCCGCGCAAGGCGAAGAGCGCTTGTTCCGGTCGCACCGGGCTGGCTGGATCGGACCACGTCGGACCACCCACGGCGCCCAGCAGGATCGCGTCGGCGGCCGCGCAGACCGCGATGTCGTCAGGTCGGATGGCCACGCCGTAGGTGTCGATGGCGATCCCGCCCGCGAGCACCTCGGTCCAGTCGATCGCGAAACCGAAGGCCGCTCCGGCGGCGTCGACGACGCGCCGCGCGGCCGTGACCACCTCGGGACCGACCCCGTCACCCGGGATCGTCACGACGCGATACCGGACGGCCACGTCGCTCACCGCAGGCCCTCGTCGGTGCGTGGCGCGATGAAGGCGACGGCTACCCCATTGATCTCCGCCCCGTGGAGCTTGTTGACCGCCACGAGATAGGCGTCGAGCGAGGCCTCGATGATGTTGGTGGATAACCCATGGCCGGAGACGATGAGCGCTCCCGGCCCCTCGTCCGACGAACGACGGCAGCGAACGAGGGCTTGGCCCTGTGCATCCTCGCCTGCGGAGACCGCCTTGATCTCGTATTCGGCGAGGGTCGGGTGCCAGCCGAGGACGGGCTGGAGCGCCGCGTCCACCGCGCCGAAGAGCGCGTTGACTGGCCCGTTGCCGGTGGTCTCCGTGGTGCGATCCGTGCCGGCCACCGAGAGGGTCACCGTGCCGGTGGCGTTCCCGCCATGCGACGAGGTGACGCTCCAGCCGACGAGCGAGACGCTCGCCGGGACCTCTGCCGCGCGCTGTTCGACCAGCGCGAGGAGGTCGGCATCGGTGACCTCCTTCTTGACGTCGGCAAGGGCCACCGCCTGGCGGTAGAGCTCGTCGAGTGCCTGACCCTCGACCTCGTAGCCGAGTTCCTTGAGCTTGCCCTGCAGACCGCGCCGCCCGGACAGCTTGCCGATGGTGAGATGGCTGCCGGTCAGACCCACCGACTGTGGCGTCATGATCTCGTAGGTCAGCGGGTTCTTGATCACGCCGTCCTGATGGATCCCGGACTCATGCGCGAAGGCGTTGCCGCCGACGATGGCCTTGTTGGGCTGGACCGTGAACCCGGTCAGGTAACTGACCAGCCGACTGGCTGCGGTGATCTGTTCGGTGACCACCCCGGAACCCTGCTGCTCGAACTGCGTGGGGCGCGTCCGAAGCGCCATCACGACCTCCTCGAGCGAGGCGTTGCCGGCCCGCTCGCCCAGACCGTTGATCGTCACTTCCACCTGGCGCGCCCCGGCCTGGACGGCCGCGAGCGTGTTGGCCGTGGCCAGACCCAAATCGTTGTGGCAGTGGACCGAGACGGTCGCCTGGTCACCGACGAGGTCCACGACCTGCTGCGTCAGCGTGCCGAACTCGGCGGGGATGGCATAGCCGACCGTGTCGGGGATGTTCACGGTGGAGGCACCGGCCTCCACGACCGCTTCGTACACCTGGAGCAGGTACGCGAGGTCGGTCCGCGACGCGTCCTCGGCGCTGAACTCGATCTCTGCATCGCGGCCCAGTTGCTCGCGTCCGTAACGGACCCACTTGACGGCTTCGCGCAGCGCGGTCTCACGATCGATCCGGAGCTTGTGCTTGAGGTGGATGTCGCTGGTGGCGATGAAGACGTGGAGGTGGGGCCGCTCGGCGCCCCGGATCGCCTCGATCGCCCGCTGCGGGTCGCCGTCCTTGCAGCGCGCGAGGGCCGCCACCGCGATCCCGCCACGCGTCTCCTGGGCGATCCGGCGGACCGCCTCGAAGTCGCCCGGCGAGGCGGCCGGGAAGCCGGCCTCGATGACATCGACCTTCAGTCGCACGAGCTGGCGGGCGACCTCGAGCTTCTCCGCCGCGGTCAGGCCGGCGCCCGGGGCCTGCTCGCCATCGCGCAGCGTCGTATCGAAGATGCGGACCGTCCCGGCCGGGACCAGCGGTCCGCTGGGGCGGGCTACTGGCGCGCTCATCGTGATGCGCCCGGCGTCGTGGCGGCGGCCTGGGCCTGACCGGCACTGACCTCGACCGGATCGAGGAATGGCATCTGGGCGCGCAACCGTGCCCCCACGCGCTCGATGAGATGGTCGTGGTCGGCGGCGCGCAGGCGGTCGAATTCGTGGCGCCCGGAGTCGCTCTCGGCGATCCAGCGCGTGGCGAAGGTCCCGTCCTGGATGTCGCTGAGGACGGCCTTCATGGTCGTCCGCACGTGATCGTCGATGATGCGCGGGCCGCTGATGTAGTCGCCGTACTCGGCCGTGTCGCTGACGCTGAAGCGCATGAAGTTCAGGCCGCCGCGGTACATCAGGTCCACGATCAGCTTCAGCTCGTGCATCGTCTCGAAGTAGGCGAGCTCCGGCTGGTAGCCGGCTTCTACCAGCGTCTCGAATGCCATCTTGACCAGCGCGGCCGTGCCGCCGCACAGGACGGACTGCTCGCCGAACAGGTCGGTCTCGGTCTCTTCGCCGAAGGTCGTCTCGAGGACGCCCGCCCGGGTGTTGCCGAGCGCCCGAGCATAGGCGAGGACACGGTCACGAGCGGTGCCGGACTGATCGCGATGGACGGCGAACAGGGCTGGCACGCCGCCGCCGGCCTGGTAGACGCTGCGAACGAGGTGGCCGGGACCCTTCGGCGCGACCATCCCGACATCGACGATGCCAGGCGGGTCGATGCGCTTGAAGTGGATGTTGAACCCGTGGGCGAACATCAGCAGCTGCCCGGCGTGGAGGTTCGGCTCGATGTCGGCGTCGTAGATGGCCTTCTGCGACGTGTCGGGGACGAGCAGCATGATGACGTCTGCCGCCTTGACGGCATCCGCGACATCCATGACCGTGAGGCCCGCGTTCGCGGCGAGCGCGCGGCTCTTCGACCCGGCCGCAAGCCCGACGACGACGTCGACCCCGCTCTCGTGGAGGTTGAGTGCGTGGGCGTGCCCCTGGCTGCCGTAGCCGATGATCGCCACGGTCTGG
Organism: Candidatus Limnocylindrales bacterium; assembly: GCA_038327765.1. GTDB lineage: Bacteria > Chloroflexota > Limnocylindria > Limnocylindrales > CSP1-4 > SPCO01. The sequence goes on from JBBQLI010000001.1 coordinate 41,224, forward strand.
CCATCGAGCGCGGCCGGGTCCGCGTCGTTGTCGTAGTACATCTTCGCCGTCATCGCTTGATCGCCTCCTCGATGGATCCGGAGCCCCGAGCCATCACCACGGCCCCGGTGCGAACCATCTCCTTGATGCCATAGGTCCGGACCAGCGCGACGAACGCGTCGATCTCGGTTTCGGGGCCGCTGACCTCCACGACCACCGAGCCGTCGGACAGGTCGACGACCCGCCCGCGCGACAGCTCGACCAGGCGGAGGACCTCGGCGCGGTTCGATTCGGTGGCGCGGACCTTCACCAGGGCCAGCTCGTGCTGGACGGTCGGATCCGCGCTGACATCCTGCACCTTCAGGACGTCGATCAGGCGGTAGAGCTGCTTGGTCGCCTGCTCCACGGCCACGTCGTCGCCATGGAGCGTGATCGTCATCCGGCTCACGTCCGGTCGATCCGTGTGGCTGACCGCCAGCGAGTCGATATTGAAGTTGCGGGCGCGCATCAGGCTCGAGACCCGGTTCAGGACACCGGGCTTGTCGAGCACGATCGCGATGAGCACGTGACGGCGCAGCTCGCCGCCACCCGGCAGCGCGCGGGCCGGCGGCACGTTTGCACTCGGGATCGTGCCCGGCAGCTCATCCGCGCTGGTGTCGGCGCTCATTCGTCCGGCCCGCCCCACTTCTCGATCAGGTCGGACAGGCCCTTGCCTGCCGGCATCATCGGGAAGATGTTCTGCTCCTCGGCGATCTCGAACCAGATGAGGGCCGGTCCGTCGACGGCCTGGGCGGCCCTGATCACCGTGTCGACCTCCTCGGGCGTCCGCGCCCGGAAGGCGGGGATTCCGTAGGCGTCGGCCAGCTTCGCGAAATCGGGGCCCGGCAGGCTGGACGAGTGGTAGTTGCCGGCATAGATGATCTCCTGCCACTGCCGGATCATCCCGAGCTTCTTGTTGTCGAGCAGGGCGATCTTGACCGGGATATGGTCGGCGACCAGGGTCATCAGCTCCTGCGAGGTCATCTGGAAGCCACCGTCGCCGGTGATCGCCCAGGTCTCGCGGTCTGGTCGACCCAGGGCGGCACCCATCGCGGCCGGCACGCTGAAGCCCATCGTCCCGAGGCCACCCGAGCTGACGTGGCTGTTCGGGTTGCGGAAGCCCGTGTAGCGGGCCAGCCACATCTGGTTCTGGCCGACGTCTGCGACGTAGGTCGCCTGGTGCTCGGTGAGTTCGCCGATCCGCTCCACCACGTAGTCGGCGGAGAGCAGGCCATCGCGCCAGGCGCCGGAGCCGTGCCAGCTGGAGGCGACCGAGTCGGTCTTCCACTCAGCGAGCTGGTCGACGTAGGTGCGCCGCGTCTCCGGGTCGACCGCGGGGACGAGCTCGATCAGGGCCGCGAGCACGCGTTTCGCGTCGCCGACGATCGGCACTTCGACCGCCACGTTCTTGCCGATCTCGGCCGGGTCGATGTCGGCGTGGATGATCCGCGCGTACGGTGCATAGGTCCGGACGTTGCCGGTCACCCGGTCGTCGAAGCGCATCCCGATGGCGATGAGCAGGTCGGCGCTCTGGATCGCGCGATTCACGTGCTTCCAGCCGTGCATGCCCATGTAGCCATACGCCAGCGGATGGGTCTCGTCCATCGCGCCGATCCCCAGCAGGGTCCAGGCGACCGGGATCTGCGCCTTCTCGGCGAAGATGCGCAGCTCGTCCCAGGCCTCGGCGTGGAGGATGCCGTGGCCGGCCAGGATGACCGGACGTTTCGCCCGGGCGATCTCGGCGGCGGCAAGCTTGAGTTGGCGCGGATGGCCGTCGAGGTTGGGACGGAACCCGGGCAGGCCGGCGATGACCTCATCGGCGGACGGGTGCTGGGCGCGTGTCTCCTGCTGGAGCGCATCCTTCGTGATGTCGACGTGGACCGGTCCGGGCCGCCCGGAGCGGGCGATGTGGAACGCCTCGGCGATGACGCGCGGGATGTCGTCGGCGTCGCGAACGAGGTAGTTGTGCTTGGTCATCGGCAGCGTGATGCCGTTGATGTCGATCTCCTGGAACGCGTCCTTGCCGAGCAGCGCGGCCGGGACGTTGCCCGTGATCGCGACCATCGGGATCGAATCCAGCAGCGCGGTGCCGATCCCCGTGACGAGGTTGGTGGCACCCGGACCCGACGTCCCCATGCACACGCCGACCGTGCCGGTGACGCGGGCGTAGCCGTCGGCGGCGTGTGCGCCGCCCTGCTCGTGGCGCACCAGGACGTGACGCAACTCCGGGTAATCGCCCAGGACGTCGTAGAGCGGCAGGATCACGCCGCCCGGGTAGCTGAAGAAGACGTCGACCCCCTGGCGCAGGAGCGCCTCGCACAGCACGTCGGCCCCGATCCGGGTGCGCTTGAGGTCGCGCGCCTCGTGGAGCATCCCTTTCCGGGCACGCTCGACCGCGGCCGCCCCCGCGGTCCCGTCGTTCGGCACGTGATTGCGCCGGGCGGGGCCGGTACTCGGCGGTGTCGCATTCTCCGTCCTGATCGTCATGGTCGGGTCCTCGTCACTGCTTGATAAACAGAAAGACCCTCGCCACCCGGCGAGGGTCCCGTTGGTCTTCGGTGATCGGTGCGCTACGAGCGCCCGTTCCTCCGCGATCCTCGGTCCCGCCGGGAGCCGCTAATAAGCCCAAGAAGGCTGTCAAGCCCCGGAAGCGAGTGAAGGAGTTCGAGGAGGGATACGTCAGTCCAGCTGCGTGGTTCGATGGGCACGTGGACTCGCCGGCCATCGGATGTGATCACGATGGCGACCCGTCGACGATCCTGCCGATCGAAGCGACCCACGTTGGCCTCCTGGTGACGCGTCATCGGCCCGCGGGCGGGCGATGTGGGGCGCAGTGTACGAGCCGAACGTTCATCGCGCAACCTCTGGTTCATGCGGACGCTGAGCGCAGACGTTCGACGAGCCAATCGCTGCTCCGACTGAGGGTCGCCAGGTCGAGCGATTCGGTCGACGGTCGGTCGGTCGGGCGACCCAGCAGATACCCCTGACCCGCACCGATCCCGAGCGAGCGGACGACATCGAGCTGCTGCGGCGTCTCGATGCCCTCGGCGACGACCAAGGCCCCCCAGCGGTCGGCCAGGTCGCACAGGGTGCGCAGGATCTCGAGCGACGTATCGCGGACCGCGCCGCCCTGGACGAGGGACAGGTCGATCTTCACGATGTCGAACCGAAGCTGACTCAGCAGGCGCAGCCCGGCGTTCCCGGCACCGACGTCGTCGGCCGCCAGCCGGATGCCGGCGACGCGGCAGGCCTCGACCGCGCGGCGCAGCGCATCGACATCCTCGACCGCCTCGCGTTCGGTGAGTTCGAGCACGATGTGGTGGGGATCGAGTCCGTGCCGGACGATCATCCGCAGCAGGGCATGGACGCTGAAGTCATCGCGCTCCAGCGTGCGCGGCGAGAGGTTGACCGTCAGCGAGCCGGGGAGGCGCAGTCTCGCCGCGGTCTCCATGACCGTGTTGAGACAGGCGATGTCGAGCTCGCTGGTCCGGCCGGTGGCTTCGGCCGCCTCGAACATCTTGCCAGGGTCGCTGAAGCCGCTGTCCGGAAGCGGCCGGACGAGCCCCTCGTAGCCGCGCGGCGCGCCGGTGGCAAGGTCGTAGATCGGCTGGAAGACGGCCCGGATGGCGCCGGTCGCTGCCACGCGGGCGACCATCTGCGAGAGTTCGGCCGCGGGTCGGTCCGTGACCGGGCCGTCGTGCCTGGCCCCGTCGTAGATCGTCACGCACGTGCGCCCGTGGTGCTTGCTCCAGAAGAGCGCAGCGTCGGCCTGTCGCCACAACCCCTCGCGGTCGCGTGCCATCCCGGGCAGCGAGCTGATCCCCGCCGAGAACGAGACCGTGTAGCGTCGACCGCGCCCACTCTCGCCCTCGAGACACACCGCCAACAGCCGGCGGACCGTGGTGTACGCGCCGTCAGCGTCGGTGCCGGGAAGGATCAGGACGAACTCATCGCCGCCGACGCGGAACGCGCGGTCGTCGCGCCGCAGGAACGAGGTCATCGCCGCGGCGGCGTCGCGCAGCAGGTCATCGCCGATCGCGTGGCCCTGCGAGTCGTTGATCGACTTGAAGTCGTCGATGTCGAGGATGGCCAGCGCCATCGGTCGCCCGTGGCGCATCGCGGTGGCCCACTGGCGCTCGATCTCCTCCTGGAAGGCGCGGTGGTTGCCCAGACCGGTGAGCGGGTCGCGCAACGCCTCGGCACGCGCCCGTTCGTAGGCATCCTCGAGGATGCGGTGCGCCTCGGCGAGACGCTCGGCCGGCTCCAGCACCCGATGCGCAAGCCAGATGGTCAGCGCGCCGAGGAGCGCGGCGAGCAGGACGATGCCGAGGGTCGGGATGATCAGCGAGTCGCCTCCACCGCGGGCCAGCCCGTAGATCACCGGCGTGGCGATCCCGATGGGGATCGCGAACATCGTGACGAGCGCCAGGAACAGGCGCAGCCGCACGAGCCGGAGGTTCGTGGAATCGCCGAGGACGCGCTCCTGGTCGGACGGATCGATGTGGATGACCGGCTCCTCGTGCGCGTTGCTTCCGTGTAAGAGCCGTTCATAGCAGGCGACCGTCGCGCCCGACTCGTGACCCGTGGTACCGAGTGGCATAGGACCAACGGGGTCACAGCCCTGCCCATGACCATCGGCGGATGGCCGAGCCGCGGCTGCGCGAGCACGATGCCGGCGATGTTCATCCTCTATGCCGTCCTCGTGGGCCTCCTTGTCGGGGTAGTCTCCGGTGGCACGGCCGCACACCTCGGGCGCCTTCGGTTCCGCTGGGCTGGCCTGGTCGCCATCGGCATGATCGCGCAGCTCCTCCTGTTCTCGACGCCGGTCGGAGACCAGATCGGGGGCGCGGCGCCGTTCGCCTACATCGCCTCCAACATCCTCGTGCTGGTCGCGGTGGCACGCAACCTGCCCATCCCGGGGCTCGTCCTCGTCCTGCTGGGCGGCGCCTCGAACGTTGTCGCGATCGTGGCCAACGCGGGCTACATGCCGGTGAGCGCAGAGGCGCTGTCTGCCATGGGCCGAGCTGCCCGCACGGGCTACTCCAACAGCGTGCTGCTCCAGCACGTGAACCTGGCTCCGCTGACCGACCTCTTTGCCATGCCGACCTTCGTGCCCGCGGCCAACGTCTTCAGCATCGGCGACATCCTGATCGGTGTCGGCGCGGCCATGGCCATCGTCTACACGATGCGCGGGCGGGCGCCCTTGATCGACGATCAGCGGACCGACAGCGGCGTCGGTGCTTCCGCGCACTGACCCCAGCGGCTCCTCACGGGGGGACCTCCGGCCCATGGTCCCCCGACATGCCCCGACGCAACGTTGGCATCAAGGACGACGTTCGTCCCCTCGATCACTACCGTCCAGGGCAAACCCGTCGTGAGACGGGGACGCAAAGCCAGGGATCTTCCTTGCGAAGACCGCCCGGCTGCCGGGAACGATCGGCTCACTTGAAGAACCAGAGGTGGTTTCTCGTGAAGGCGAACCTGGCGCGCTTCACTGTGGCGTTGTCGCTCCTGGCGACGATGGCACTGTCACTCGGCGCGGGCATCAAGTGGTGGTAGCCATGAACGTCACGTTCGTGATCCTGACCCACGCGCCGCGACTCGTCGTCGGCCGACCCGGTCCTGAAACCGGTCATCGCTGGCGCTGAGACCTCGATGGCGGGTCGTCCCGACCCGCCGATCGGAACTCCGAAACGAGCGGCCCCTCACCGGGCCGCTCTTTCTTTGGTCCCGGTCCTTTGGTCCCGTCGCCCACGGGCGCACGCTCGCGCGGGCCCGCTCGCGGGCGCCGTCACAGGACCATCGGGCTAGCGTCAGGGTCAGTGCCCGCCACCCACACTGGCGTCCTCTGGATCGTCAACCCCCACCGAGAACGCATGGCCGACGCGAGCGAACGTTCCTCGAACCTGGACGCACCCGTCTTCGGCGCGCGCGCCGGGCGGGACTGGCGACCGTCGCGACCGGAATGGCTCGATGCGGCGGTGCGGGTGCGCATCTTCATCGTGCTGCTCACCACGATCGCCGCCGTCGGCTACTTCGGCATCGTCCGGCAGCTCCCGGTCGTCCCCGCTCCGATCATGATCGCGTGGCCGATCGCGGCCATCGCGTTCTACCTGGGCGAGGTCAATGTCGTCGTCATCCACTTCCTGCGTGAGCGCCATTCGTTCTCGCTGAGCGAGCTTCCGGGTGTCGTCGGTCTGTTCCTGCTGACACCCAGCGACTACGTTCTGGCCTATCTGATCGGTGCCGGTCTGGCCCTGCTCATGGAACGCCAGCAGCCGACCATCAAGCGTCTCTACAACCTGGCCCAGTTCGGGGTCTGCGCCGTGGTGGCCCAGACCGTCTTCCACGCCATCGCCGACCCACGCCACCTTGCGGCGGTCGGCAGCCATCCGGAGGCTCGGGACTGGCTGGCCGCGTTCGCGTCGAGCGGCGCCACGGCCATCCTCGGAGCCCTCCTGGTCGCGGCGGTGATCTCCCTGTCCGGTGGGGCGCCGCAGTTCAAGAAGCTGCCCGAGATGATCCGATTCAGCGGCATGGTCGCGATGGCGAATACGAGCCTGGCCCTGCTGACCGTGATGGTGGTCTGGGTGGATCCCCTGTCGGCGATCCTCCTGGCAGTTCCCACCGCCATCGTCTTCCTCGCCTACCGGGCCTATATCGGCGAACGCGAGAAGCACGAGCGTCTGGAGCTGCTGTACGAGTCCAGCCGCCTCCTGCACTACGCCCCGGAGCTGGACTCGGCGATCGTGGCGCTGCTCGACCACACCCGAAAGATGTTCCGCGCTGAGCGAGCCGAACTGCTGCTCTTCCCGGATCCCATCGGCGACGGGGCGATCCGCTCGAGTGCCGGTGGCGCGAGTGGCGACGAGACCATGGTCCCTGTCGCGATCCCCGTGCACGACGCACTGCGGACGCGCATCAAGACCGAGCGCGCGGCGTTCCAGGCAAGCCCGACGCGTTCGTGGACCACGAACCCCGCGGCGGTCAAGGAGGCGATGGTGGCGCCGCTCGTCGGCGAGCGCGGCGTCATCGGGGCGCTGACGATCATCAACCGGCTCGGCGAAGGCAGCCGATTCGAATCGGACGACCTGCGCCTTCTGGAGACGGTCGCGAACCAGGCGGCGGTCGCCCTCGAGAATGGGCAGCTCGAGCAGTCGCTCCACGAGCTATCGCGACTCAAGGAGCAGCTCCGTCATCAGGCCTATCACGATTCGCTGACGGGTCTGGGCAACCGCTCCCTCTTCGTCGAGGAGGTCGAGCGCCGGCTTGCCGCGCCACGCGACGTGGCGACTCCGCCGACGGTCGTCTTCCTCGACCTCGACGACTTCAAGATCGTGAATGACACGCTCGGTCATGCCGAAGGCGACCGGCTGCTCGTCGGCGTCGCGGAGCGGATCGGCGGTCAGCTCCGACCGGGCGATCTGCTCGCCCGTTTCGGCGGCGACGAGTTCGCGATCCTGCCGGGGGCCGGGTCGACGGTCGAGGACGCCATGGCGCTGACCGAGCGCGTCATCGCGTCGCTGCAGCTGCCGTTCCCCGTTGCAGGCACCGATGTCCTGGTCGGCTGTAGCGCGGGCATCAGCGCGGCGCGCGGCACCGACACGGTCGATGAGCTGCTGCGCGACGCGGATGTGGCCATGTATCGGGCCAAGTCCGATGGCAAGCGCCGGGTGGAGGTGTTCGACCCGCTCATGCATCGCTCGATCGTCGAGCGGCACGCCCTCACCTCGGATCTCGGCCGAAGCATCAGCCGGGGCGACCTGTCGGTGGCCTACCAGCCGATCGTGGCGCTCGGGACCGGGCGCATCGTCGGCGTGGAGGCGCTCGTCCGCTGGCGGCATCCGACACGCGGCGACATCGACCCGACCGAGTTCATCCACCTGGCCGAGGAGAACGGCACGATCATCGCCCTGGGCCGGGCGGTCCTGCGCACGGCCACCCAGCAGGTCGTGGAGTGGCACCGCCATCCAGGACTCAAGGGCCTCGGGCTGAGCGTCAACCTCTCACCGCTCCAGCTCCAGCACCCCAATTTCATCGACGAGGTCCGCGCCGACATCCGCGATTCCGGCATCGACCCGCGCGACCTGACGTTCGAGATGACCGAGACGGCCATGTTCCGCGATACCCAGGCGACGATCGCCACGCTGGAGACGATCCGCGACCTCGGCGTGCGGATCGCGATGGACGACTTCGGGACCGGCTACTCGTCGCTCGCCTACCTGCGCCGGTTCCCGGTCGACATCCTCAAGATCGCGCGCGAGCTGATCGGCGGCCCCACGGAGACCGACGATCCCGAGGCGTGGGCGTTCGCGCGCGCCATCGTGGCGTTGGGCCGGTCGCTCGGTCTGCCCATCGTCGCCGAGGGGATCGAGACCGAGGACCAGTTGCGCATGCTGCGCCGCCTCGGCTGCGGTCTTGGCCAGGGCTACCTGTTCGGCCGACCGGCGCCTGCGGGGGAGATCGAGCGCCTGATCCTGGCCGGGACCACGGTCGAGGTCTCGGCCTGACAGTCGGGCCGACCGGCATCCTCTGGTACGCTGCGCTGCCGTCCCCACCCATACGCAGAGTGCCGCGCCCATGACCTCCCCCCGCACGATCGTCGAGAAGATCTGGGACGATCACGTCGTCACGCAGGACACCGGCGCGCCCGCCGTCCTGGCCGTGGATCTCCACCTGATCCACGAGGTCACGAGCCCGCAGGCATTCACCGGGCTCCGCACGCGCGGCCTTCGGGTCCGCCATCCCGGCCAGACCGTGGCCACCGCGGACCACTCCATCCCGACGACGCCGCGCGACCTGCCGATGCTCGACGAGATGGCCGCGGCCCAGATCCACCAGCTCGAGACCAACTGCGCCGAGTTCGGGATCCCGCTCCACGGGATCGGGTCGCCGAGCCAGGGGATCGTCCACGTCATCGGCCCGCAGCTCGGACTCACCCAGCCTGGCATGACGATCGTCTGCGGCGACTCGCATACCAGCACGCACGGCGCGTTCGGAGCGCTCGCCTTCGGGATCGGGACCAGCGAGGTCGAGATGGTCCTCGCCACCCAGACGCTCCTCCAGCGCGACCCGAAGACCTATGAAGTCCGCGTGGACGGCCGCCTCGACCCCGGCGTGAGTGCCAAGGACATCATCCTCAACCTGATCTCGCGGATCGGCGTCGGCGGCGGCACCGGCCATGTCTTCGAATACGGCGGCGAGGCGATCCGGGCCCTGACCATGGAACAGCGCATGACCATCTGCAACATGAGCATAGAGGGCGGCGCGCGGGCCGGGCTCATCGCCCCGGACGACACCACCTTCGAGTACCTGCACGGGCGCGCGCACGCGCCGCACGGACCGGCGTGGGACGAGGCCGTCGCGCGCTGGCGGATGCTGCCGACCGATGAGGGCGCGACCTACGACAAGACCATCAGCATCGACGCCTCGTCGCTCGAACCGATGGTCACCTACGGCACGAACCCCGGGATGGGCATCCCGATCACCAGCCGCGTCCCCTCCCCCGCGGACGAATCGGATCCCGGTCAGCGTCGCACGCTCGAGCATGCGCTGGAGTACATGGACCTGCAGCCGGGCCAGGAGATCCTCGGCCAGAAGGTCGACGTCGTCTTCGTGGGGAGCTGCACGAACGGCCGGATCAGCGACTTGCGGCTGGCGGCCGCCGTCCTCGAGGGACGGCACATCGCCGACGGGGTGCGGCTCATGGTCGTCCCCGGCAGCGACGAGGTGAAGCGCGAGGCCGAACGCGAAGGGCTGGCCGAGATCTTCAAGGCGGCCGGCGGCGAGTGGCGCGAAGCCGGCTGCTCGATGTGCATCGCCATGAATGGCGACCAGCTCCGACCCGGGCAATACGCCGTCAGCACCAGCAACCGCAACTTCGAAGGCCGCCAGGGCAAGGGCGGCCGGACGTTCCTCGCCTCGCCACTGACGGCCGCCGCAAGCGCCATCAACGGCGTCGTGAGCGATCCGCGTCGGCTCCCCGGCATCGAGACCCTCGCGGCCGTGGGGGGCCGCTGACCATGGCCGAGCGATACACGGTCTTCACCAGCAAGGTCGTCCCGCTGACGGCCGAGAACGTCGACACCGACCAGATCGTCCCGGCCCGCTATCTCAAGGTGACCGACAAGGCCGGTCTTGCCGACGCGCTCTTCCGCGACTGGCGCTATGAGGAGGACGGCTCCCTCAAGGATCCGCGGTTCATCCTGGACGAGCCGGGGATGGCTGGCCGCAAGATCCTCCTGGTGGGTGACAACTTCGGCGCCGGATCGTCGCGCGAGCACGCGCCGTGGGCGCTCACGGCGTGGGGCGTGCGCGCGATCATCTCGACCTCGTATGCCGACATCTTCCGGAACAACAGCCTGAAGAACGGCGTGCTGCCGATCACGGTCGACGCAGCCACGCATCAGCGCTTGTTCGACCTCATCGCGGCCGATCCCGACGCGCAGCTCACCGTCGACCTCGCTGAAGGCGGCGTCCTGCTCCCCGATGGTTCCACCATCGACTTCGAGATCGACCCGTTCTCGCGCCACATGCTGCTGGCCGGCACCGACGAGCTTGGCTATCTGCTGGCCAAGGAGCCCGAGCTGGAGGCCTGGGAGGCCGCCCACCCAGCGCGCATCGATTCACTGGTCGGGGCGCGCTGATCGCCGGTGGGGGCACGCTGACACCGGCCCTGGGGAACAACCACCGGCAACGCATCGTCTGCGGCGCATGACCCACCGTCGCCGGCTTGCCGGCTCCCTCGCCATCGCCACGCTGGTCGCTGCCTGCACGGGCGCGGCGACGCCACCCCAGAGCGCTCCGCCGAGCCCCACGCCCCCGGCCATGGTCGACCCGATCTCGAGCGGGCCGGATCAGCCGATCGGCACGATCATCCCGCCAGGCGGCGGCACGCTGCCGGTTCCCGGAACGGGCGGCGGCGATCCCGAGGTACCCAAGCCGGGCCAGCTCGAGGTCCACCCGTTGGCGATGACCACCCTCACGGCCTCGGTCTCCGGGCACCACGTGGTGATCCGCGCCGACTGGGTGAGCGGCGTCGAACCGTGCTCCACCCTCGACAGCATCCTCGTGGCCACCGGCCCCCTGACGTTCACGATCACGATCCGCGAAGGGCACGGCGCCGCGCAGGTCATGTGTATCGACATCGCGAAGTTCAAGCACGCCTTGGTCGACCTTGGTGATCTGGCGCCAGGAACCTACTCCGTGGCGGACGGCCAGAGCGGGGCCGCCCCGATCCAGGTGATCGTCGACTAGGCCCGACCCATCGTCCGGGCGCCTGTGCGACGATCGGCGGGTGAACCCGATCGACCTGGTCGCGATCCTGCTCGTCGTCCTCGGGGCGTTCCTCGGGTTTCGCTCGGGCGCACTCCCCCAGCTCGGCGGTCTGATCGGGGCCATCGGCGGGGCGGCCATCCTGATCCTTGCCCTGCCCGCCCTCGCGGACCCGATCGGACGGATCGATCCCGCGTTCCGCCCGTTCGTCGTCCTGGCCGGTCTGCTGATCGCGGTGGGTCTGGGCGAGTCCATCGGATCGTCGATCGGGCGACGCGCTGCCGGGACGCTCGGCACAGGGGTGCTTGGCGCGGCGGACCGCATCGGTGGCGGGGTCGTCGGCATCGCCCAGTCGATCCTCATCGTGTGGCTGGTCGGCGGACTGCTGGCGCTCGGTCCCGTGGCGCGCCTGACCGAGGCGGCCCAGACGTCACGGGCCGTCCGGACGCTCGACGCCCTGTTGCCGGCCCCGTCGGAGCTGGCCGTGCAGCTGGGCCGACTGCTCGATGCCAGCGGGCTCCCGGCGGTCTTCGTCGGCTTCGAGCCGATCCCGCAGGCGCCCGTCGACCGCCCGACCGACCCCGTGGCGCGCTCGATCGCGGCGCGTGCGCTGGCCAGCACCGTCAAGGTCTCCGCGGCGGCCTGTGGTTACACCTCGAGCGGGACGGGGTTCGCGGTGGCGACCGACGACATCGTCACGAACGCCCATGTCGTCGCCGGCGCCGGGGCCCACGCCATCCGGGTGCAGACCGCGGATGGCCGCCTGCTGGATGCCGTCCCGGTGCTGTTCGATCCGGCACTGGACGTCGCCGTCCTGCACGTGCCGAGCCTCGGCGTCCGGACGCTGCGCTTCGCCACGGTCGACCCGCTGCGTGGCACGCTCGGGGCGACGATCGGCTATCCGGGTGGTGGCGACCGGGTGATCCTGCCGGCAGCTGTGACCGGCGAGTACCCGGCCGTCGGTCGCGACATCTACGACAGCGCCCAGGTCCGTCGCCAGATCCTGGAACTGCAGGCCGCCATCGATCGTGGCGATAGCGGCGGGCCACTGGTCCTGACCGATGGCACGATCGGCGGCGTGGTCTTCGCCGAGGCGAAGACCGACCCGGAGGTGGGCTACGCCCTGTCACCCACCGAGGTGGCGACGCGCATCACACCCAGCTTCGGGCGCACCGGCGCGGTCGATACCGGGGCCTGCGTCCGCTGACGAGGCGTCAGCTGACGATGCGTCAGCTGGCGTCCGGCTCCAGCCTGCGCACCCGATGGGCGAGTGCCTCCAGGACGGCCGTCTGGATCGACGGGTGAGCGCTCAGCAGCGAATGGAACTCGCGGGCACCCAGGACGAATGCCCGGACCGGCGTCGCCGCCGTGGCCGTGGCCGTGCGCGGGCCGCGGTCGACCAGGGCGATCTCGCCAAGGAAATCACCCGTGCCCATGCTCCGCAGCATCGCCCCATCGCGGGAGACATCGACGGTCCCCTCGATGATCACCCAGAACTCGCTCCCCGAGGCACCCTCGCGCATGAGGACATGCCCCGCCGGGAGGTCGACCTCTTCGGTCAGCCGGCCGACCTCACCGAGATCATGCTGCCCCAGGCCGGCGAAGATCGGCACCTTCGAGAGCATCGCGAGCTTGTGATCCATGTGCTGACGACCTCCTTGACCTGCGACGGTCGGCGCAGCATACGCGGTCGACACGAGCGCCGGAGCCCGACGGCTGGACCGGTACACTTCGAGCCCCGACCCGATGCCCGAGGTTCCCGCCGCGATGTCCGACGCCGTGCACCCTTACGACCGTCCATCCGATCCCGCGAAGCGCCATTCCGCTGCGCTGACCGACGGCCCCGACCGCGCGGCCGCGCGCGGGATGCTCAAGGCGATCGGGTTCACCGATGAGGACCTCGCGAAGCCGCTGATCGGCGTCGGCACGACCTGGATCGAGACCATGCCGTGCAACTACAACCACCGCCGGCTGGCCGAGCGCGTCAAGGCCGGGATCCGGGCGGCGGGCGGCACGCCGATGGAGTTCAACACGATCGCGGTGAGCGACGGGGTCTCCATGGGGACCGAGGGGATGAAGTCGTCCCTGGTGAGTCGCGAGGTCGTCGCGGACTCGATCGAGCTGGTCGTGCGCGGTCATCTCCTCGACGGGGTCGTGTGCGTCATCGGCTGCGACAAGACCGGCCCGGGCGCCGCGATGGCGCTCGGCCGGATGGATGTCCCCGGCCTGATCCTGTACAGCGGGACGATCTATCCGGGCACCATCCACGGCCAGCGCAATGCGACGGTCGTGAGCATCTTCGAGGCGATCGGGGCGTACCGCGCGGGCACGATCACCCAGGAGGAGCTGTACGAGGTCGAGTCGCTCGCCTGCCCCGGCCCGGGGGCCTGCGGCGGTCAGTTCACCGCGAACACGATGTCGATGGCGCTCGAGTTCCTGGGGCTCTCCCCGGCCGGCCTGAACGGGATCCCGGCCGACGATCCGGCCAAGGACGCGGCCGCCTATCGCTGCGGCGAGCTGGTGATGGATCTGGTCCGCGACGACCTGCAGCCATCGGCATTCGTCACTCGCGCGGCGCTCGAGGATGCCGTCGCTGCGGTCGCCGCCACGGGCGGCTCCACGAATGGCGTCCTGCACCTTCTCGCGATCGCCCACGAGTACGGGATCCCGCTGGATATCGACGAATTCGGGGCGATCGCCGATCGGACACCCATCGTGGCCGACCTTCAGCCGGGCGGCCGTTACACGGCGTCCGACCTGTACGACGCCGGTGGCGTCGGCCTGGTCATGCGCGAGCTATTGGGGCGGCCCGGGCTCATCGATGGCACGCGCCCCACCGTCGACGGCCGCACCATCGCGCAGATCGCCGGGGACGCGGTCGCGACCGACGGCCAGAAGGTGGTCCTCCCGATCGCGACGCCGCTGAAGCCCACGGGCGGTCTGGCGATCCTGCGCGGCACGCTGGCACCGGACGGCTGCGTGGTGAAGCTCGCGGGCCACGAGCGCCGGCTCCATCGCGGTCCGGCCCGTGTCTTCGATTCGGAGACCGAGTGCTTTGCCGCGGTCCGCGACCGCCGGATCGTGCCCGGCGATGTCGTGGTCATCCGGTACGAGGGACCGGTCGGCGGCCCAGGGATGCAGGAGATGCTGAGCGTCACCGGCGCCCTCGTCGGCGAGGGCCTGGGCGACTCGGTGGCACTCATCACCGATGGCCGCTTCTCGGGCGGCACCCATGGCCTGATGATCGGCCACATCGCACCCGAGGCCGCGCTCGGTGGCCCGATCGGGATCGTGCAGGAAGGCGACATGATCATCATCGATGTCGACCGCAAGGCACTCGACCTCGAGGTCCCAGCCGACGAGCTCGCGCGGCGGCGCGCGGCCTGGTCGCCGCCGGCCCCGCGCTACACCGGCGGCGTGCTCGCGAAATACGCCGCGCTCGTCGGGTCCGCATCGGAGGGCGCGGTGACCACCGGCCCGCGGATGACCGCGCAGCTGGGCCGCGGATGAGCGGCGACGTCTCGATCGGGATCAAGACGTCGCCACAGGAAGTCGACTGGCCCACCCTGGAGGCCGCCTGGGGGCGGATCGGCGAGCACGCGGTGTTCGACAGCGTGTGGATGAACGACCATCTGACCAACCCGCTCCTGCCCCGCGCCGGGGCATCGTGGGAAGCGCTGACGGCCGTCTCGGTGCTCCTGCACCACGTCCACGGGAAGTCGGTGGGTCATGCGGTCCTGTCCGCGACGTTCCGCCACCCGGCCGTGCTGGCAAAGGCGATCGCGCTCCTCGACCACGCGACCGGCGGCCGATTCATCCTGGGGCTGGGGGCCGGGTGGGTGGAGCCGGAACACGTGCCGTTCGGGATCCCGTTCCCGCCCATGCCCGAGCGGTTCGACCGCTTCGAGTCGGCTGTCCACGTGATCCAGGCGCTCGGATCCGCCCAGGCACGGACCGCCGCCGGCGTCACCCGGCCCGACCGCTTCTACCCGCTCGTCGGCGCCACCAACGATCCGCCGCCGCTGACGCCGGGCGGACCTCCCGTCTGGCTGGGTGGACAGAAGCCACGTGGCATGGCGCTCGCCGCGGCCGTCGCCCAGGGCTGGCTCCTGCCGGCCGTCACGCCTGACAAGGCCGCCACGGACATGACCTATTTCGCCGCGCGACGAGACGACCTGCTGGCGGCCTTCGCGGCCATCGGACGGGATCCGGCCGGGTTCACGATCGCGGCCCAGGTGCCGGCCGGCACGACCGCCGCGTCTCGTCGGGAAGGGTTGCGAGCCGCCCGCGACGCCGTCCGCATCGGCGCGACCCACGTGATCATCGGCATGCCGCCCCAGCTCGGTGCGACGGGCGTGGACCTCGTCGCCCGCGAGATCGCCGAGCCGCTGCGGGACGCCATCGGATGAGCATCGAGGTCCGGACGGCCAACACCGGCACCGACGACCTGGCGACGATCGCCCGGATCATCACGATCGCTCGTCCTGATGATCCGACCACCGTCGACGAGATGCGCTGGAGCGATGCCACGTACCCGGGCAGCCGACGGTTCATCGGCACGCTCGACGGCGAGGACGTGGGGGTCGGGACGGTCGGCCGGATCCACGCCTATCCGCCCGAGTTCGACGCGCTCTGGGCCACGCTGGACGTCCTGGCGGGCGCGAGGCGACGCGGAGTCGGCACGGCCCTGCTCGCGACGATCAGGGCGGCGACCATCGAGGCCGGCAAGTCGGAACTCCACGTCCCGGTGTCGGACGGCCGACCCGAGGCGGTGGCCTTCCTCCTCCGGCGCGGCTTCACCGAATACGAGCGCGCCGCGATGGTCGACCTTCGTCTCGCCGGTCTCGAGCGTCCGGCGATCGGCCTGGCTGCCGGCCTGCGGCTGGTGACGCTGGAGAGTCGACCCGACCTCGTCCCGGGCGTGCATGCCGTGGCGCTCGAAGCCTTCGACGATATCCCCGGCGCGGACGACCCGATGGCCGCCGGTGATCTCGCCGAGTTCCGGGCCCGCGATGTCGACCGCGCCATCATCCCGTCGTGGGGCTTCGTCATGGCTGTCGACGATGTCACGGACCAGGTGGTCGGCTACGCCTCACTTGCCTTCGACCCGGGCTCGTCGACCGTCGCCTACCACGACATGACCGCGGTCCTGCGTGCGCGGCGCGGGCAGGGTGTCGCCACGGCCCTCAAGGCGGCGACGATCTCGGCCGCGATGGACCACGGCCTCGAGCGTCTCTACACGGGCAACGACGTCGACAATGCGCCGATGCGCGCCGTGAACGCGCGCCTCGGCTATCGGCCGCTCCCGGATTGGCTCACGATGCGCGGTCCGGCGAGGCACGGCATGATGACGCCATGACGGACGACAGCCGCCACCTCCCGCCCGACCCGGTCGCGTATGACGACGTTCGCAACGTCCATGCCCGGGCGCGCGGGCTGGCGGCGCCGTACATCGCCGGCGGCCGGGATCCGGACCCCGTGGCAGCCGGTCGCGAAGAGCGGTACTACGGGAAGCTTCTCGTCGGGATGGTCGCGTTCCTCATCTTCGGGGGCTTCGTGATCGGCGCCGCGATCGCCATCTTCCGGATCGGGGTTTGAGCAGGTCGACCGTGGTCCCGTCCGGCGCGACCGATGCCGCGCGCTGGAGCGATGCGCATGACGACCTCGTTGCCACCCTGCGTGAGCTGATCAGGATCCCATCGGTCAATCCACCGCCGGCGGACGCCCCAGACGGGGAGCTGCAGGCGGCCCGCCTCATCGCGGATCGGCTGCAGAGCTGGGGCCTGGCACCCGAGGTGATCGAGCCCGTCGCCGGGCGCGGCTCGGTCCACGTCCGTCTCCGTGGCGACGGCAGCGGCGGCGAGCCGCTCCTCCTGCTGTCCCACCTCGACGTGGTCCCGGCCCCGCCGGAGCGCTGGTCGCACGCGCCATTCGAGGCGGAGATCGCGGACGGCTACGTCTACGGCCGTGGCGCCGTGGACATGAAGGACATGGTCGCGCTCGAGATGGGCGTGGTCCGCCTGCTTGCGGCCGAAGCGCGGGCCGCGGGCCTCGATCCCGCCCACGACCCGATCCCCGGCCTTCGCCGCGACGTCCTGTTGACCGTGACGGCCGACGAGGAGGCCGGCGGGTCGGCCGGTGCCGGCTGGATCGTGGTGCACAGGCCCGAGTGGCTTCAGGCCGCCGGCGCCCTGAACGAATGCGGCGGCGTGTCGATGACCGTGGGCGGCCGGCGGTTCTACCCGATCCAGGTCGCGGAGAAGGGCTACATCGCCTATCGCATCGCCGTCCGGGGCACGTGGGGTCATGGGTCGATGCCTCGCGAGGACAACGCCGCGCTTCTCGCCGCCCGCGTCATCGAGGCGGTCTCCGTCCCGGGACCCATCCGCGTGACGCCGGTCATGACCCGGTTCCTCGAGGCGGCCGCGGACGCGCTGCCCGCGGCCGCCGCCCGTACCCTGCGGGGGCTGCTCGCGGAGGACCCGGCCCGCGCCGAGGCTGCCCTCGAGGCCATCTGCGAACCCATGTACGCGCGGGCACTCCGAGCGCTCCTGCGCGACACGGCCAGCCCCGATGTCGTCCATGCCGGGATCAAGTACAACGTGATCCCCGGCGACGCCACGATCGAAGTGGATTGCCGCGTGCTGCCCGGGATGTCCGAGCCGGACATGCGCGCCGAGCTCGAGCGACGCATCGGCCCGGAGCTCTGCGCCGTGTGCACGATCACGCTGATCGTCAAGGGCGGACCGGTCGAGTCGCCGGCGGATGGGCCGCTCTACGACATCCTGACCCAGACGCTGCGCGACCACGATCCCGAGGCCGTCCCGCTGCCCGTCATGGCGCCGATCGCCACCGATGCGACCAGCATGGCCGTGCTGGGCGTCCCGACGTACGGCTTCGTGCCGCTCCGCAACGATGCCGACGAGCGGTTCATGGAGCGATTCCATGGTGTCGACGAGCGGGTCTCCCTCGATGCGCTCCGGTTCGCCCTGCCCGTCCTCTACGACGTGGTTCGCCGCTTCTGCGGCTGACGGCACTCAGCGGGGTTCGCTCGGACCACCCTCCGGGGCCCGGACGCGGATCAGCTCATCGCACGTGGTGCAGGCGTAGAGCTGGCCATCCACCCACTCCCGCTCCGGGTCGTGGTCACTCACATCGTGATGCGACCGCCGTCGCTCCAGCGCGCCCCAGGTCCCATCCTCATGCCGGTGTTCGATCCGGAGCAGGACCTCCGCGAGACGACTCTGATCCATGGTGTGACGCCTCCATGCCGTTCGGCGCGAGCGTACGCCGTCTGTCTACTCCTGTGGGTCGCGGGGCGTCCGGATGAGCCGCCCGCGACGGTTGATGGCATGGGTCGCGAGCGCGGCGACACCCATCGCCACGATGGCGCGCTCTGCGGTCGGGAGCGGCCGCACTGCCGACAGGAATTGGTCCGCCCTCGAGCGATCCACGACGCGCAGGATGGCGTGCCCGCGAGGGGTCAGGCGGAGCGTCCGCTGGCGGCGATCCTCATCCTCCTGGTGGCGTTCCACGAACCGGCGCCGGACCAGACCGTCGATCAGTCGGCTGGTCGCCGACGGTGAGCGTCCGATCTCCTCCGCGAGCTCCCCGACGGTCATCGTGCTGCCGTCGGCGAGCACATAGAGGGCGGCCAGCTGGGTGAACCCAAGTCGCAACTCGCCGAGCTGGCTCGCGAACCCGATCACCAGCTCGCGCCACAACGCCCGACCCATCGCCACGCGTTCGCTGATCTGGCGGACGTTCGGGATGCGGTTCCCCGCCGCCAGCACCGGCGCCGACAGGTCGGCCTCGAACCGTCGCGCGACCGCCCGCCGGGGAACGGCGTGACGACGCGCAGGAACCGCGGATTCGCTCACGCTGAAAGGGTACGGTCCCGGCAGAGGTCCGTGCAACCGTGCATGCGAATCGGGGGTGGAGCGCGACCTCCGGACTACCCTTGACCACGATGACGACGTTCGCTTATGTCTTCCCCGGCCAAGGGTCGCAGTCGGTCGGCATGGGGCACGCCGTGGCCGAGGTCTCCCCAGGTGCTGCGGCCGTGTTCGAGGCCGCGGACGCAGCCCTCGACGAGCCGATCACCCGGGTCGCGTGGGACGGACCCGCCGAGCGCCTCGACCTGACCGAGTTCGCACAGCCGGCGATCCTTGCAACGTCGATCGCGATCCTCGCCGCGATGAGGGAGCGCTGGGCCGCCGCAGGTCTCGCCGAACCGCAGCCGCGCTTCGCCGCAGGCCACTCCATGGGCCAGTATTCCGCGCTCGTCGCTGCCGGCGCCCTCGATCTGGCCGATGGCGTGCGCCTTGCGCACACGCGCGGCCTCCTGATGCAGGCCTCCGGTGGTGGACGGGATGGATCGATGGCGGCGCTCATCGGCCTCGATGACGCCCGCATCCCCGAGGTCGTTGCGGCGGCGTCCGCGCACGGCATCTTCGTCGTCGCCAATCGCAACGCCCCGGGCCAGGTCGTGGTGTCAGGTGAGCGGGCGGCCGTCGAGGCCGGCGCCGAGATCGCCAGGAGCCTGGGCGCGAAGCGCGCCATCGTGCTGCCGGTGTCAGTGGCGGCGCACTCCCCGCTGATGGCCGGGGCCGCCGACGGGATGCGCGCCGCGCTCGCGGGCGTCGCGTTCCACGATCCCCATCCGACGTTGCTCGCCAACGCGGACGCGACCGAGATCGCCACCGCGGACGGCTGTCGGGCTGAACTCATCGAGCACCTGACCGCCGGCGTCGACTGGGTGGGCGCCGTCGGAACGATGCGCGCCGCAGGGGTCGACACATTCATCGAGGTCGGGCCCGGCAAGGTGCTGACCGGACTCATCCGGCGCATCGCCCCCGACGCCGAGGTCATCGCCGCCGACGATCCAGCGACCGCCCAGCGCCTCCTCGAACTCGCCGCATCGCCCGTCTGAATCGTCCCCGCAACCCAAAGAAGGAGCCGCCAACGTGCGCAGACCCGACTACGACCGACGAGTCGTGGTGACCGGCCTCGGTGTCATCAGCCCCGTCGGGAATGACGTCGATACCGCCTGGACCAACCTGCTCGAAGGTCGTTCCGGGCTCGACACCATCACCCATTTCGATCCCGCGCCCTACGAAGCCAAGCTCGCCGGCGAGGTCAAGGACTTCAGCGCATCCGCCTGGATGGACGCGAAGGCAGCCCGACGCAGCGAGTCGAGCATGCATTTCGGCGTCGCCGCCGCCAAGCAGGCCCTGGCCGACTCCGGCTTCGAACTCACCGACGAGAACCGCACCGAGGTCGGAGTCGTCTTCGGCTCCGGCGCCGGTGGGCAGACCCTCATGATCGACAACTACGCGGCCCTCCACGAGCGTGGGACCCGCGCCGTCGGCCCGACGTTCATCGCGAATGCCCTGGTCGACAGCTGTTCGGGGATGATCGCCATCGAGACCGGCGCGATCGGCCACAACGTGTGCATGGTCTCGGCCTGCGCTACCGGCACGCACAACATCGGCGAGGCGGCCGAAGCGATCCGGCGCGGCGACTGCATCGCGATCATCGCGGGCTCCACCGAGGCGCCCATCCTGGAGGTCGGGCACGCCGGCTTCTCGAACATGCGCGGGATGGGCATGCCCCGCCCAGGCGAGGGACCTGCGACCGTGTCGCGGCCGTTCGACCTCACCCGCGACGGGTTCGTGCTGGGCGAGGGTGCCGGGTCGCTCTTCCTGGAAGACCTCGAGCTCGCCAAGGCGCGTGGCGCGAAGATCTACGCGGAGGTCATCGGCTACGGCTCGGCGGCCGATGGCTGGGACATGATCCAGCCGATCGCAGCTGGCGCCGGCTCCTCCCGAGCGATGAGGATGGCGCTCGAGCGACGCGGTGTGCCCGCCGACGAGATCGACCTCATCAACCCCCACGGGACCTCCACGCCGCTCGGCGACAAGCGCGAGGCCGAGGCGATCTGGACCGTCTTCGGCCCGCGCTCGGCATCGTCGGCTCGCTCGCTCGCGATCAGCGCCACCAAGTCGATGACGGGCCACATGATGGGCGCGGCCGGCGCGTTCGAGGCGTTCGCGACGGTCAAATCGATCGTCCACCAGGTGGTTCCCGGCACGATCAACTTCCGCGAGCCGGACCCCGAGGCCGATGTGTGGGTCATCAGCGAGACGCAGGACCTGCCGATCCGCTACGGGCTCTCGAACAACATCGGTCTGGGCGGCCACAACGGCGCCGTCATCTTCAAGCGCTACGACGGGGACTGACGGACGGTCCCTGGCCGCGGCGGCATCGTCCGCCGCGGTCGGTACAATCGCGCAGCGCCAACGCTTGAGGAACCAACGTGCCTGAACGCGATCCTGCCCGCCGTGCCGTCCTGACCGGGCTCGGTGCCGTCATGCCCATCGGCAACGACTTCCCGACCTACTGGTCGAACCTGGTCGCGGGGGTCACGGGCACACGCCTGATCACGAGCTTCGACGCCTCCGCGCACGAGGTGAAGATCGCGGCCGAGGTGCTGGACTTCGATCCGACCACGGTCATGGACGCCAAGATGGCCCGGAGGATGAGCCGCTTCATCCATCTCGCGATGGGCGCCGGCAAGGAGGCCGTGCGCGACTCCGGCATCGACTTCGCGGCGATGGACCAGGACCAGCGCGACCGCGTGGGCGTGGTCGTGAACACGGGCGGCGGCGGCATCGAGGCCATCATCGACGGCACCCACATCCAGGACACCAAGGGTCCGCGCTTCGTCAGCCCGTTCGCCGTCCCGGCCCTCTCGGGTTCGATGGCGGCATGCATGCTCTCCATGGAGTACGGCCTGACCGGCCCCGTGATCACCCAGGTGGCCGCCTGCGCGACGTCGGTCATCGCGTTCCACGACGCGCTGCGGCTCATCAGGACCGGCGAATGCGACGTGGTCCTGACCGGCGGCTCCGAGGCACCGATCGTGCCCATGGGCATCGCCGCGCTCGGCAACATGACGGCGCTCTCGAAGCGGAACGACGACCCGGCGACCGCCTCGCGGCCGTTCGACCTGACGCGCGACGGGTTCGTGCTCGGCGAAGGTGCCGGCGTGGTCGTCGTGGAGTCGCTGGCCCATGCGCAGGAGCGCGGCGCGACGATCCTGGCCGAGATCCTCGGCGGCGCGCTGACCGCCGATGCATTCCACATCAGCGCCCCGGATCCGTCGGGCCGCGGCCAGGCCCGCGCGATGACCTCGGCACTGCGCAATGCCGAGGTCGCCCCGGACGAGATCGACTACATCGTGGCGCACGGGACGTCGACCTCGCTCAACGACGTGACCGAGACGCGGGCGATCAAGGCCGCCTACGGCGAGCATGCCTACAAGGTGGCGATCAGCTCCCCGAAGTCGATGATCGGGCACCTCGTCGGCGCAGCCGGCATCGCCAGCGTCCTGGCGGGTGTCGGTGCGATCCGCGACCAGATCATCCCGCCGACGGCGAACCTCCATACGCCTGACCCGGAGTGCGATCTCGACTACGTGCCGTTGACAGCGCGGGCCGCGAAGATCGAGACCGTCGCGATCGACGGGTTCGGCTTCGGCGGGCAGAACGCCGTGGCGATCTTCCGCCGGTTCACGGACGCCTGAGCGACCGACCCTCGTACGTCTCGATCGCGGCGATGTGCGCCGCCGACAGGGCGACCGGCCGCGCCGTCGCATAGTCGTAACGAACCAGCACGGATTCGCTCAGCGCGACCAGGCCGGGCGCGGACCCGGGTAGTCCGGCGAGCAGGCGATGCTCCAGCGTGAATGACGAGCGACCGATCCGGGTCGCGCGCGTCTCGACCTCGACGATCTGGCCGTGGAACGCGGGTGCGCGATAGGTGATGCGCGCTTCGGCGAGGATGAGGCTCTCGGCACCCTCCGTCCCCGGCGCGATGGGCTCGCCCGTGACGTCGGTCCAGTACTGGATCCGAGCGATCTCGCAGTAGGTCAGGTAGACCGCGTTGTTGACGTGGCCCATCGCGTCGGTGTCTGCGAAGCGGATCGCGATCGTGACGCGATGGGGGAAGTCGCCCGCAACGTCATACGGATCGAGTCCGTCGCGAGGACGCGCGTGCGGATGCGGGTGGGTCACGGGACCGAGTCTACGCAACCCGGCGGCGGGCGCGCAGGCGCAGCGAGTTCAACAGCACCGCCACCGACGACGACGCCATGGCCCCTGCGGCAAGGGCCGGATCCAGCCTGATCCCGAACCATGGGTAGAGCGCACCCATGGCGACCGGGATGAGCAGGACGTTGTAGGCGAACGCCCAGAACAGGTTCTGACGGATCACCCGCATCGTGGCGCGCGACAGCTCGATCGCCCGTGC
Source organism: Candidatus Limnocylindrales bacterium (assembly GCA_038327765.1). GTDB lineage: Bacteria > Chloroflexota > Limnocylindria > Limnocylindrales > CSP1-4 > SPCO01. The sequence continues at coordinate 64,828 of JBBQLI010000001.1, forward strand.
CACGGCCCGCGGATCGCCCCCGACCAGCGTGACGTCCGAGGCCTCGATCGCGACATCGGCGCCGGTCCCGATGGCAACACCAAGATCGGCCTGGGCGAGGGCGGGGGCGTCATTGAGGCCGTCGCCGACCATCGCCACCCGACGTCCCGCGGCCTGCAGCCGCTCGATCAGGGCGGTCTTGTCCGCCGGTCGCGCGTCGGCGACGACGTGGTCCGCCGTGATGCCGACCGCGCGCGCGACGACGGCGGCCGTCGTCACGCCATCCCCGGTGGCAAGCCAGACCTCGATGCCCTGCGCGACCAGCGCCTCGACAGCCGCGGCCGCCTCCGTCTTGAGCGGATCGACGATGCCGAACAGCCCGATCGCGCGGCCGTCGACCGCGACGAAGGCGACCGTGCGCCCGTCCGTGCCGGTCGCGCGAGCCGCATCCGCGAGGTCCGTGAGGTCGATCCCCCGGTCGGTCAGCCAGCGGCCGCTGCCAACCAGCACGGTCCGCTCGCGCGTCTCGTCGCTGACGACGGCCTCCACGCCGCCGCCGGCCGTCGCCGCGAACCGCGTCGCCCGATGAAAGCCCAGTTCGTCGCGATTGGCGCGGATGACGATGGCGGCGCCCAGCGGATGCTCGCTGCCGCGTTCGGCGGCCCCGGCGAGGTCCAGCAGCGTGGCGGTCGTGACGCCGTCGACCGTCGCCACGGCATCCACCCTGGGCCGACCCAGCGTGAGCGTACCGGTCTTGTCGAGGACGACCGTGTCGATGCGGTGGGCGATCTCGAGGGCCTCCCCTCCGCGGATGAGGATGCCGCTCTCCGCCCCGCGTCCGGTCCCCACCATGATCGCGGTGGGTGTCGCCAGACCCATGGCGCACGGACAGGCGATCACGAGGACCGCGATCGCGGCGACAAGGCCGTGTGTCAGGCGCGGCTCCGGTCCGAGCACCAGCCACGCCACGAGCGTCACGGCGGCCACGGCCAGGACCACCGGCACGAACACCTCGGCGATGCGGTCCGCCAGCCGCGCGATGGGCGCCTTCGACCCCTGGGCACGCTGGACGAGTGCCACGATCCGGGCGAGGGCCGTGTCGCGCCCGACCCGGGTCGCGCGCATGACGAAGGTCCCGGTCGTGTTCATGGTGGCGCCGATGACCTCGTCGCCGGGTCCCTTGACCGCCGGCAACGGCTCGCCGGTAAGGAGTGCCTCATCGACCGCGGAGGACCCCTCGATCACGACGCCGTCGACCGGGACCTTGTCGCCTGGCCGGACGCGCAGGAGGTCCCCGACGACGATGGCGTCGAGCGAGACCTCCATCTCCTCGTCGCCGACGACGCGCCGCGCCGAGGTGGCACCGAGCGCCGCGAGTCGCCGGATCGCCCCGGTGGTCCGGGACTTGGCGCGGTGTTCGAGGTAGCGTCCCAACAGGACCAGACCGATGATCAGGGTGGAGCTGTCGAAGTACGTGACGGGCTCAAGACCGGCCTCGCTGACGAGGTGCGGCGCCAGCGTGATCACCACGCTGTACCCCCAGGCCGCGGTCGTGCCGATGGTCACGAGGGTATCCATCGTGCTGGTGCGGTGGCGCGCCGCGCGCCAGGTCGAGCGGTAGAACCGCCGACCGGCCCAAGCCTGGACGATCGTCGCCGGCATGATGACCAGGAGGTTGCGCGACTCCATCGCAAACCCGGCGATGGGGAGGGCCATGACGGCCATGATCCCGGCCGCCACCACGATCGAGACGACGGATCTGACGAGGATCGCGCGGGCCTCGCGGTCGCGCGTGGCGTCCTCGCCGGACAGCTCCTCAAGGACCGTCTGGCGGGCGGCGCCCGAGGCCGGCGGAGCCGAGCGCACGTCGTAGCCGGCCGCTTCGACCGCACCGACGAGCGCGGCTCGGTCGGTGGTCTCGGCCAGGTAGTGGATGGTTGCCTGCTCGGTCGCGAGATTGACGGTCGCGTCGACCACGCCCGGGGTCTTGCGCAAGAACCGTTCGATCCGGTTCACGCACGACGCGCAGGTCATCCCTTCGATGGGAAGGACGGCTTCGCTGGGTGTGGGCACGCTGGTCATCATACTCCCAGGGAGTATAGCACCCGGTCCTCGGGCGTCCGCCCGGACGAGGCCCGAGCACCAGGGTCCGTGGCCGGACCGGTCGTCCCGCGGCGAGGCACACTGTCGCGGTGACGACCGACAGCCGACGCGGCGCCCTGATCCGGACGATCGCCGGGCCGGATGGGCCCATCCATCTCGGGGCGTCCGACGCGGGGATCGTGGCCGTGGAACAGGCGAGCGAACGGGACAGATTCGCTGACGGGCTCGCACGGCGGCTCCGGGCTCCGACCGAGGCGGACCACGACGCCCCGACCGACGACCCTCGCCGTGGCCACCTCGACCGTGCACAGCGGATCCTCGGCGACCTGCTGGCGGGCCGACCGGCGGCCGCCACCGTCCCTATCGACCTCGCCGATCGACCCGAGTGGGATCAGCGCGTCCTGGTCGCGGTCAGCGACATCGGCTGGGGCGAGACCGCGAGCTACGGGGAGATCGCCCGACGGATCGGAGCAGCGGGTGCCGCCCGTGCCGTCGGCGGCGCACTCGGCCGGAACCCCGTGACGCTGCTCATCCCGTGCCACCGCGTGATCGCCGCGGATGGCACGATCGGGGGCTACGGCGGTGACGCGTGGGGGTCGCGCGAACGCGCGCTTCAGCGCAAGCGGACCCTCCTCCATCGCGAAGGCGTCACCGTTGCCGTCCGGGCCGGATAGACTCCGCGCGAACCCGTCGCCGCCCTTGCTGGAGGCATGATTGACCGCCGCGATCGCGCCCGCCCCGTCGATGTTCGCGGTCTTCCGTCGGCGCGATTTCTCGCTGCTGTGGATCGCCCAGCTCGTCTCGACGGCAGGCTCGGCGCTGACCGATCTGGCGGCCGGCATCTACGTCTACCGCGTGACCGGCTCCGCGCTGGCTGTCGGCCTGACGCTCATGGCCACCGCTGTCCCGAGCCTCATCGTCGGTCTCCTGGCGGGGGTCTACGTGGATCGCCACGACCGACAGCGGATCATGATCGGGACCAACGTGGTCCAGGCGGTGGTCGTCGGCCTGATCGCTGTGGTGCTGGGCATCCAGGGGCTCGCGCTGCCTGGTCTGTACCTGCTGATCTTGCTCAACGCGGGCGTGAAGCAGTTCTTCGACCCGGCGCATGACAGCCTGATCCCCGAGATGGCCAGCGACGAGGAGCTGGGCGCGGCCAACGCGTTCCTGTCCATCGCAGCCTTCGGGTCGACCGCGATCGGGTTCGCCGGCGCCGGTCTCCTCGCCAGCACGATCGGGCTGACGTGGGCCTTCATCATCGATGCCGCGACCTTCGTCTTCTCGGCCGGCTGCATCCTCGTGATGCGCAAGATCGAGATGCCGGCTCCGGAGGAGGACGCGAGCGTCGCGGTCATCGTGGCGAATCTGAAGTCGGGCGTCTCGACGCTGTTCGGCACGCCGGTCATCCGCTCGCTGTTCTTCGTGGGCGCCTTCATGTTCGTGGCGTTCGGGCTGTGGAACGTGCTGCTCCTGCCGTTCTCGATCCGCGTCCTCGGCGCCACGGAGTTCGAATACGGTCTCCAGGAAGGCCTCACTTCGGTCGGGTTCGTGGTCGGCTCGCTGCTGATGGCACGGTTCTCGGGTCGCCTGCCCGAGCCGGCGTGGATCGTCGTCTCGATGGTAGGGATGGGCATCGCCGGCCTCGGCTACGCCACGTCGACCAGCGTCCCGTTCGCGATCCTCCTGGTGACCCTCAGCGGACTCCTCCAGCCACCGTCGTCGGTCTCGCGCTCGGTCCTGCTCCAGCGCAACACGCCCCGCGAGATGCGCGGGCGGGTCTTCTCGGCGTTTTCCGTCATGCGCGACGTGATCTTCCTGATCGGGATGGCCGGCGCCGGCCTTGCCGACATCATCGATATCCGCCTCCTGATCGTGGTGGCGTCGTGCCTGCTCTTCGTCTCGGCCGGGATCACGCTTGTGGCGCCCGGATTGCGGGTCTCGACCTGGGGCGCAGCCGCAGGTCGGTTGCGTGCCGCGGCGGCGGGCAGTGCCGGCATGTCTGGCGTGCCGCTCCGCGCCGCGACCCTCGGCGACTTCGATCGGCTCGTGGGTCGCCTGGCGACCTTCGCGAAGCTGTCACCGGCACAGCGCTCGGCATTCGTCGGGGCCGCGACCGTCCGCGACGTCCCGGAGGGGACACGGATCGTGGAACACGGCGAGGTCGCCTCGAACGCGTACTTCGTGCTGGACGGCTCGGCGACGGCGGGCATCCCCGAGGAAAGCGGCTATCGCGGGCTCTCGACGATGGGCCCGGGCGACTTCTTCGGCGAGATCGCGGCTCTGACCGGGTCCACACGGACCGCGGATGTCGTCGCCGACACGGACTCGGTCCTCATGGAGGTCCCGGCCGATTCGCTCCGCGCCACCATGTCCGTCCCCGAGATCCAGCGGCTCGTCCTCTCGACGCTCAGCTCGCGGCTGATCCGGACGGAGTCCGCCGACCTGCCGCGTCTCGCCGGCGTCGACCAGGACGACCTGCGCGACCTGCGCACGCCACGACCGGCCGTCACAGCCCTCCCGGCCGCGGACGAGGATGCGGTGTCACCAAGCTGACAGGCTCGCGGTCGCACGTCGACTCGTCGCAGGTCACGGCGATGGCGTAGGGTGCACCCAACGACCGGTCCACACCACCCCGGTCAGGAGAGGTACCGCGAGATGCAGAAGAAGATCCAGCTTCCCAAGGAGCAGCTCATCGATCCCGAGGAGGCGGCCAGACGCCTCATCGACGAGAACGATGTCGAGGGTCACGGGGTGCCGAGCGACATGTCGCTCGAGTCGCTCTCGCGTCGTCTGCCGTCGACCGGCGGGGAATTCCTCGACGAGGACGACCAGAGCCCGAACGGAGTCCGCTCCCGCTGAGCGCACCGCGCGCCCATCCCCTGACGACCGCCCGGTCCTGGCCGGGCGGTCGATCCATGCCCGCTCAGGCGGGCGTCTCGCGCGGATCGGCCTCCTCGTTCGCGGTGGCGGCGAGCAGGCTCTTGATCTCGAACGGGCTGGCGTCCGGGTAGCGTGCTCGAAGCAGCGCGGCATAGCCAGCGAGATGCGGAGCGGCGAACGAGTTGCCGGTCGCCCGGATGCGCGTCCCGCCTCGCCACGCGACGTCGACGTCGACCCCGTGCGCGCCGAATTCCACCGGCGGGGACGGGTTGTAGAACCAGACGGTCGGGTCGCCGACATCGTGCGCGGCGGTCGAGATGACCGTGGCGAACAGGGACGGGTACGACGGGCCCGGGACGTTGTTGGCGGCACTCACGAGGAGGGTGTTCGCGAAGTAGGCCTGGTCGGCGACCTCGTGGAAGAGTCCATGCAATGCGTCGCTCCGCGACGAGAGACTCAGGTTGACCACCCCGATCCCCTGTCCGATCACCCACTCCAGCGCGGCCAGGAACGCCAGGCCCTGACCGCGATTGTCCGGACCCAGGACCCGGATCGAGACGAGGGACGCGCCTGGCGCGATCGCATGGATGATCCCCGCGCAGGCGGTCCCGTGACCCACGACATCCACACGCGTCGGGTCGTCGACCACCACCGCCGCGTCGCCGTCGATGGTCACGTGCACGCTGCGGCTGAGCCGTCCGCCGACCGCCGGATGGTCGCCCTCCACCCCGGAATCGATGATGGCCACGGTCACGCCGCGCCCATCACTCGCCCCGAAGACGGTGTCGCGATCGAGGCGTCCGAACGGCCGGTCGCGGGTCAGCCCCGTGCGACCGCCGGATGCGAACGGTTCACTCCATGCGGGGAGCGACAGACGCGATCCGGTCATGATCCGGGTGGCCGGCGGAGCCCCCGTCGTACGGTCCGCCGCAGCACCGCGTCGAGGACATCCACGACCAGGTCGGCGTCGTCGCCATCGATGGCGTGGAGGCGGGCGAGCCGATCGGCGATCCGCCACACGGGCGAGCCATCGGGCGTCCCGCTGCCACTCGCTGCCGAGACGAGGTCGTCGATGGCCGCCTCGTCAAGCGAGCCGGGTGCGGCCGCCGCGACAGCGAGCAGGGCATCGCGCAGGAGACGCGCACCGTCGCGCTCGAGACGGGTCGCCCCGATCGCGACGCTGGCCTGGCGTGCGAAGACCGTGGCGAGTTCGATATCGCGCAGCCCGAAGCTGGTCCCGTCGGTCCGGTCGAGGACCTCGAGGACGCCCAGGATGCCGGCATCGTCGACGAGCGGGACGGCCAGGAGCGAGCGCGGGACGTAGCCGGTCTGCGTGGCGGCGTCGCGTCCGAACCGTGCATCGGCGGCGACGTCTGCGATGGCCAGGGGCGCACCGGTCGCGAACACATAGCCGGCCACGCCGTCGCCCGGCGCGATCGACAGTCCGATCACGCCCTGGCCGCGCTCGCCGGCCGCGACCCGGAAGACCAGCCGATCGGTGGTCGGGTCGTAGAGCGCCAGTGAGGCGGCCTCGGCGGCGAACATCGCGACGGTGGCCTCCACGATGCTGTGCAGCACCGCCTCGCCGCCCGGTGACTCCAGGCGACTGGCGGCGTCGATCCGGCTCGCGACGGCGGCGAGCGCGGCGAGACTCGCGTCGCGTGTCTGGTCGTTCATCGGCGCACGGTCCCGGCCAGTCGCAGCGGATCGGGGATCACGAGCACCTCGCCCTCGAACCTGAGGAGGTCGGCCGCGACCAGGTCGGCCAGGAGCCGGTTCACCGACTGGCGGGAGCCGCCGATCATCCCGGCCAGCTCTGCCTGGGTATATGGCCAGGACAGCCGGACTTCGGCGGTCGACGGCCCGACCGTATCGGCGCCGATCATCCGCAGGAGGTGATTGGCGAGGCGGCCCGGGAGATCGAAGAAGTGCAGATCTTCGACCTGTCCGGTCAGGCGCCGGATCTCACCGGCAAGGGTGGCCAGGAGGACTCGACGCATGCCTGGCTCGGTATCGAGCAGACGGTCGAACGCATCACGCCGCAGGATCAGGGTCAGCGACGGTTCGAGCGCCTCGGCCGTCGCGGACCGCGGCGCATCGTCGAGCAGGGCCAGCTCCCCGAAGAACCCGCCTGGGCCGATCGTGGTCAGGATGGCCGCCTCCGAGCCGTCGCTTGCCGGCAGAAGGATCTTGACGGCACCGCTGACCACGACGAACAACGCATCGCCGGCGTCTCCTGCGTGGAAGAGGACCTCTCCCCGGCGTGACCGCCGTTGACGCATCGCCTCCACACAACGGTCGAGCGACCGCTCATCGATGTCCGCGAACAGGCGACAGGCGCGGAGCGCGTCGTGCCCGATGGTGCGGTCGAAGGCGGTCAGGACCATGCCCGCCATCGTAACAACCGGCGCGTTCGCGCCGATCGGGTGCGCTACGGGCGAGGCACCGGGCGCATGGGATAGACGCCCACCACGATCGGCGTCCGGGGATCGAGCGAGAGCTCATAGCCGATCTCGCCCGCACGCAGCAGCTCACCCAGCAGCGCGCCTTCGCGGGCCGGCAATCCGACGAAGATGTGGCCTGGATCGAGGACGACCTCGTGGACGTCATCATCCTCGCCGGTGATCGCGAACCGGCGGCGCAGTTCGTGCATCGGCACATACGGGCGACTCTTGATGAAGCGCCGAAGCTGCGGGGCGGTACACGGGGAGCTGTGATCGGGGCCCATGGGGCGCGACCCTGCGTTCTGGACGTGGGCCGGACCAGGCCCGTTCGGAGGCGCGCCGAACGGTGCCCCCGGCCCGCGCGCCGTGGCTGGCAGCGGCCGTTGGCCAGAAGCGTGGTCAAGGCCGGCGCCGGCGATCGCGCGATCCGCATGCGCTTCGGAGCCGGCCGCGGAGCCTTGGTCGTCCGCCCGATCCGAGGCGGATGGTGTCGTGACGGGGACCACGGGGGCGACAGGATCGGCGTGGAGAGGTTCGATCGGCCGGGCGGCCGCGCTGAGCGGCTCGGGGTCAGCACGACGCTCCTCGCGCTCGGCTGGCGCGCCGATCGGCCGACCCGCCGACGACGCTGCGGGCGCGGGTCGTGGACTCGCGCTGTGCTCGATCGCGTCGTCGCGCTCGGAGCCCGCGGCACGGACGGGTCGCGGCTCCGCGGGCGACCCAGGTCGGGCCCCCTCGTGCCGGGCGCGCTCGTGATGCGCACGGCCGTGGCGCCGGCTCATCGGCCGACGTCCCCGGGAAGGGCATCCCGAGTGGTTCGAGCGCCGCAGGAACGGCGCGACAACAGGCTGGTCATGAGGCTCTCGGACGAAATGCGGCGACGCGGTCGGCGTCCACCCGCTGGCCGATGATACCGCACGGTCCCGTGGACCCCTCAGCCGTCGACGATGAGCAGGTCGCGCGGCGCCTCGTTGAGGACGTCGGGGCCGGTCCGCCCGCACACGACGATGTCCTCGATGCGTGCGCCGTACTCGCCGACGAGATAGATGCCCGGCTCCACCGAGAATGCCATCCCGGTCTCGAGCGGGAGCCCGTTCCCTGCGATGAGATAGGGATCCTCGTGGCCCTCGAGTCCGATCCCGTGGCCGGTCCTGTGGAAGAACGCCGCACCGTAGCCAGCCGCATCGATGGGCACGCGTGCCGCCGCGTCGATGGACTCGCAGGCGACACCGGGATGGACCGCCACGGTGGCGCTCGCCTGGGCGGACTGGAGGACCGCGAAGAGGTGGCGGAACCGCTCATCGGGACCCTTCGCCGGGTCGCCGCCGGTCACCCACAGCACGCGCGTGATGTCCGACCCGTAGCCGGACAGCGTCCCGCCGATGTCCAGCACGATGGGCTCGCCCGCCTGGATGACGCGATCGGACGCATCGTGATGCGGCGACGCGGAGTTCGGCCCCGAGCCGACGATCGCAAAACGGGCGTCCTGATGGCCTTCGGCGATGAGCCGCTCGCAGACGTCGCGGGAGACGTCAGCCTCGGTCCGTCCGATGAGCGCGCCCGCGGCGATCTGGGCGACGACTCGGTCGGCGGCGTGGGCCGCGAGTCGAAGGAGCGCGATCTCGTCGGGATCCTTCACCATCCGCAGGTCGCGCAGGACGGTCGACAGGACATCCACGCGCGCCCCCGGTCCGAGCGCAGGCTGGATGCGCAGCAGGTGGCTGGCCCACAGGGAATCCGAGACTGCGACGCGGGTCGTCTCCCCGCTGGGGGCGACGCCGGCCACGACGAGCGCGTACGGGTCGTCGCTCTCGTCCCAGGTCCGGATCTCGAGGGGCGTGTGGAGGCCAGCCTCGGCGGCACTCCGCTCCAGCCGCGGGACCACGAGGAAGGGCGGGGCGCTGGCAGGGAGGACCAGCATCGTGAGGCGCTCGAGCGCCATCGCTTCGTAGCCGGTCAGGTAGCGCAGGTCCGGACCCACCCCGACCAGCAGGGCGTCGACCTCGTGTGCGCTGGCCGCGGCAGCGGCCCGCTCCAACCGCTCGAGATAGCGCGATCCCGGGATGACCGGCAGGGTCGCGCTCATGACGCCAGCCAGCGTGCGACCGTCGCGGGACCGTCCTCGAAGAGCTTGCGATATGCCAGGACCCGATCCGCGCCGGCGGCCAGGATCCGCTTGCGTTCGAGCGGATCGTCGTGCTGGCCGACTGCCAGGACGCGTGTTCCCGCGGCGACCGCCCGACCGACCACCTCGTCGGGGTCGTAGATGAGCGCGGTCAGATCGACGATGAGGAATGGCGTTGACGGCAGGTCAGCCGATGAACGGACCGCGACCGGCTCGGCCGACGCGCCGAGGACCGCACGGCGCAATCGATCCTGCCAGATGAGATCCTGCGCGAGGATGGCGACCTGGGTCGTCAACCGTAGTGCTCGGCGAGGTGGTGGAACACGTCCCGCGCGGTGACCACGCCGGTCGGTCGACCGTCCTCGACGATCGGGATATGGCGGAACCCGCCGATCGCCATCTTGTGGATGGCCATCGCGATCGGATCGTCGTGGCGCAGCACCACCGGATCCGGCGTCATGAAGTCACGGACACGGAACGCGTCCAGCTGCTTGCCGGCCGCCCGTGCGACGGCATCGCGGTCGGTGAAGATGCCGACGAGACGCTCCCCGGACGTGACGAGGACGCAGTCGGCCTCCGCGGCCTGCATCCGGGCGATCACGACATCGACCGGGGTGTCGGCACTCACGGTGATCGGTGGTGGCGCGCCGAGATCGTCGAGGTGCTCACCGAGCAGGCGGGAGTGGAACGAGGTGACCGCCTGCGGCACATCGGCCCCGGCGAGGTCGGCCCCACAGTTGTCGCAGACCTCCGCGCCGCTCAGGTTGAAGTGGCCACAGACCGGGCAGTCCATCCCGTCCTCCTACTCGACCGTCCAGGTCTCCCCACCGTTGAGCACGGCCGTCAGGTCGCCGGCACCGGACTTCGCGATCGCACTGGCGATCTGGTCCTCGATCAGGCGGTCGTGGGTCGGTCGATGGACCGCCCGCAGCACGCCGACCGGGACCGGGAATTCCGGATAGGACATCCGCGACAGCATCAGCGCGAGGTAGGGCTCCTCGGCCGCTTCATCGTGCACCAGCAGATCGGCTTCGGTGATGCCGTCCTGCCCGATGGTCACCACTTCGGGGTGGAGACCGTTGAGCCGGATGCCCTTGTCGCGGTCCTTGCCGAAGATCATGGGCTTGCCGTGCTCGAGGAAGAGCATGCGGTCCTCACGGACCTCGCGGTCGGTGAAGTCGCGCCACGCCCCGTCGTTGAAGATGTTGCAGTTCTGGAGGACCTCGACGAAGCACGAACCCTTGTGCCGGCCGGAGCGTTCGAGCGTCTGCTGCAGGTGCTCGGTGTGCGTATCGACCGAACGGGCGACGAAACTCGCCTCGGCGGCGAGCGCGATCGTCAACGGGATGATCGGCGTGTCGAGCGAGCCCATCGGCGTGGACTTGGTGCGCTTGCCGAATTCCGACGTCGGGGACGCCTGTCCCTTCGTCAGTCCGTAGATGCGGTTGTTGAACATGATCATGTTGATGTCGACGTTGCGGCGCATCGAATGGATCACGTGGTTGCCGCCGATCGACAGGGCATCGCCGTCACCGGTGATCACCCAGACCATGAGGTCCGGACGCGACGCCTTGAGACCGGTGGCCAGCGTCGGTGCACGCCCGTGGATCGTATGGAAGCCGAACGTGTTCATGTAGTACGGCAAGCGCCCTGAACAGCCGATCCCCGAGATGAAGACGATGTTCTCCTTCGGGTAGCCGAAGTCGGGCATCACCTTCTGTGTCTGGGCAAGGATCGAGTAGTCGCCGCACCCCGGACACCAGCGGACCTCCTGGTCAGACACGAAGTCCTTGCGGGTCAGCTGGATGATCGCCGCGTTCTCGGGGCTGAGCGGTGGCTGCGCCGGGATGGGCGCCGCAGCGTGTCCGTTGGCTTCGGTCATGACGGGTTCTCCGCGAGCAGTCGCTCGGCTTCGGCGACGATCTCCGCGATGCGGAACGGCTTGCCGCGGACGCGGTCGTAGCCGACAGCGTCGATCAGATACCTGGCTCGGACCAGCATCAGGAGCTGGCCGAGGTTCACTTCGGGGATCAGGACCCGGCGATACGAGCGCAGGACGTGCTCCGTGTCGGCCGGGAACGGGTTGAGGTGGCGCAAATGGGCGTGCGCGACGGACTTGCCCGCAGCGTGCAGGCTCTCGACCGCGGACCGGATGGCGCCATACGTGGAGCCCCAGCCCAGGATCAGGAGATCGCCGCTGGTCGGGCCGAAGACGTCGAGCGGCGGGATGTCGTTCGCGATACCCGCCACCTTGGCCGCGCGCAGAAGCTGCATCCGCTGGTGGTTGTCCGGGTCGTAGCTGACGTTGCCGGTGAGATCGGCCTTCTCGAGGCCGCCGATCCGATGCTCCAGGCCGGCCGTGCCGGGGACCGCCCACGGACGGGCCAGCGTCGCGGGATTGCGCTGATACGGACGGAACGGCGCGTCGCCACGCTCGGCGTTGGGGACCGAGATGTCGGGCAGATCGGCCGGGTTCGGGATCATCCACGGCTCTGAGCCGGTCGCCAGGAACGCGTCCGAGAGGTACGCGACCGGGGTCATGTACTTGAGGGCCAGGCGCCATGCCTCGATGGCCATATCGAAGCACTCGCCCGGGGTTGCCGGCGCCACGATCGGGATCGGCGAATCGGAGTTGCGGCCGAACATGACCTGGAGCAGGTCGGCCTGTTCGTTCTTGGTGGGCATCCCGGTCGACGGGCCGGCGCGCTGGACGTCGATGACGACGAGCGGCAGCTCGACCATGACCGCGAGGCCCATCGCCTCGGTCTTGAGTGCGATGCCCGGCCCGGAGGATGCCGTCATCCCGAGTGAGCCGCCGTAACTGGCGCCGATCGCGGCGCCGATCGCGGCGATCTCGTCCTCTGCCTGGAAGGTCTTGACCCCGAAGGTCTTGTAGGTCGCGAGCTGGTGGAGGATGTCACTGGCCGGCGTGATCGGGTAGCTGCCGTAGAACAACGGCCGCTTCGCCAGCGTCGACGCCGTGAGGAACCCGAGAGCGGCGGCCTCGTTTCCCGTGATGTTCCGGTACGTGCCCGGCGGCAGGTGCGCGGGCTTGACGCGGTAATGGGTGTGGAAGATCTCCGTGGTCTCGCCGAAGGCATAGCCCGCCTTGAGGGCGCGCTTGTTCGCCTCGGCGACGATCGGGCGGGCGGCGAACTTCTGGTCGACCCAATGGAGGGTCGGCTCCATGCTCCGCTCGTAGAGCCAGAACATGATGCCGAGCGCGAAGAAGTTCTTGGTCAGGTCCTTCTGCTTGCTGGTCATGTCGAGCCCGTCGAGCGAGCGCTCGTTGAGCGTCGAGATCGGGATCTCGAAGACCGTGTAGGACTTCAGCGATCCGTCGGTCAGCGGGTTGCTGGCGTACGCCGCCTTGTTGAGGTTCTGCTGCGTGAACGCGTCGCTGTTGACGATCAGCGCGCCGCCCGCCGGCAGGTCCGTGACGTTCGTCTTGAGCGCTGCCGGGTTCATCGCCACGAGGACGTCGGGCTGGTCGCCCGGCGTGTGGATCTCCGACGAGCTGAAGCTGATCTGGAAGCCGGACACGCCCGGCAGCGAACCAGCCGGCGCACGGATCTCGGCGGGGAAGTCAGGCAGGGTGCTGATGTCGTTCCCGAAGACCGCTGCCGTCCGCGTGAACTGCGTTCCGGTGAGCTGCATCCCGTCGCCGGAATCGCCGGCGAACCGGATGGTGACGCGTTCGAGCTCCTCGAGTTCCGACGTGGTCTCCGTGGTGGTCGTCACGCGCCTTCCGGCTCCTTCATTCGCTGGTGTGGCCGGGGCGGCAGGTTGAGCAGCTCCTCCGGGAACGACTCGGCCAGGTACTTGATGATGTCGGCCTGTCGCACGACGCCGACGAGATGGCGGGCGTCATCGACGACCGGGACATTGCGATAGCGGCCCGTCTGCATCAGAGTGATGGCGTCGCCGATCGTCTGGTCCAGGTCGAAGGTCCTGGGCTCGGTCGTCATAAGGGTCTCGACCGAGGCCTTGAGATCCACGTGGCCTGCCACGATCTGGCTGAAGACATCGCGTTCGGTCAGCACGCCCAGCAGGCGGCCATCGGCGTCGCACACGAAGACCGAATCGCCCGTCCCGGTGCGCTTGATCTTGCGCAGGCAGGTCGCCAGCGAGGTTCCCGGCGGGACCGTCATGGGGAGGCGCCGACTGAGCACCCCGAGGCGCTCCTCCAGGATGGCCGGGACACGTCGGACGACGGCGCTCTCGGTGAGATCGTTCACAGCCCAAAGTGTAGACCGTCATCTCCGGATCCGAGGCGAAGCCGTCCCCGGGGCGCAACGTTCGCTCGATCCGGCTGCTAGCCTCGGGCCGATGGATCGTCGACGCCTTGGTGGGATCGCCCTGATCCTGGTCTCGGCGGCGGGGTTCGGGTCCGGGTCGCTCTTCGCGCAGCCGGTGTACGGATCGGGGGTGGACTGGCTGACGCTGTCGGCCTGGCGCTTCCTCTTCGGCGCTGGCCTGGCTTGGCTGTGGCTGCTGGCCTCGCCGACGCGACGCGCGGGCCTGCGGGCGCTGGACCGGCGAGCGGGGGCGGTGGGGTTCCTGCTTGGCGTCCTCTACGTGGGCAATTCGGGGACGTACTACGCCGGTCTCCAGACCGTCTCGCCGTCGCTCGCAGCGCTCATCGTCTACATCTACCCGGCCGTCGTCGCCGTGCTGACCCTCCGGATCGGGCGGCGTCTGGAAGGCCGCCGCGCATGGTTCGCGCTGGCGATCGCGTTCGTCGGGACCGCGCTGGCACTCGGCGGCATCGATCGCGCGAAAGCGCCTTCGATCGCCGGCCTGCTGCTGGTCCTTGTGTCGCCTCTGATCTACTCGGTCTGGATCGTGCTCTCGGCGCGGCTCTCGGGCGAGCGTCGCGGGTCGGTCGGTGGGGCATCCGAGGCGGGGGCGGCTGCCGGTGCGGCGACGGCGCTGATGATGACCGCGACCGCGACCGTCTACTGGGGCTGGAACCTGCTCGTCGGTCGCCCGGTCCTGCCCGGTCAGATCCCCGCCGGCGCGTGGATCGGGCTGGTCGGGGTAGGCGTGGTCTCGACGTTCATCGCGATCCAGACGTTCTACGCCGGGGCGCAGCGGATCGGCGCGGCACAGGCGGCCCTGATCAGCACGGTCGAGCCGGCCTACACGATCGTCCTCGCGGCCCTGCTCTTCGGGATCGGCCTGACGCCGGTCCAGCTGGCGGGCGGGGCGCTGATCCTTTTCAGCGTGGTGGTGGCCCAGACCGGCTCAGCGAGCGGACGCGCGGCGACGTCATTCGTGCGGGTCGCGGACGAATAGGCGCGGCAGGTGGGGCGATGGCGCGGCAGGTGCGGGCGCGGGTGGCACGGGCGGGCGCGGCGACGCGTTGGCCGGGCGCTCGGGCTTGCGGGGCGCGCGCGGGGCTTGCGGGGCGCGGGACCGAGGTTCTCCCAGATGCCACCGCCCGTGGCGTTAGACGACGGCACGAGAAGGCGTGATGCCCGGTGCTGCATCAACGTGGTGGGCGGGACGCAAGTGATGCGGATCCGTGCGGCTCTTGGCATCACGCTCGCGAGGCGAGTCACCTAATGCTCTCCGGGGTGGCAGTAGAGCGGAACCCGCCCCTGGCCGCCACCGCCACTCCCCGGCCACCACGACCGCGACCGCTACCCCCGACCGGCTGCCGCCAGCACGGCCCGTGCCCCGTAGGTCAGCATCGTCCCGTCCGACCCGAGGCCAAGGAACGTGAAACCCAGCTCGATGTGTCGCGCGACGACGCTCGGGTCGTAGAGCAGGATCCCCGTCGCCTTGCCATGCGACTTCGCGGCCGCGACCACCGACGCGATCGCGTCGAGATAGCGCGGATCGTCGAACCGACCCGGCACCCCCAGCGCATGCGACAGGTCGGCCGGGCCCACGAACAGGACATCGGCGCCGGGAACGGCGGCGATCTCGTCGATATGCTCGAGCGCGCCAACGGTCTCGATCTGGAACACGCCCAGGATCTGATCGTCGAGCTGGCCGACGGTGGCGTGGGTGTAGCGGCCCGCACCCTGGCCACGGGCCAGGAGGGCCACACCACGGATCCCGTGCGGCGGGAAACGCATCCACGAGAGCGTCTCGTGGACATCGTCGACGGACTCGATCCGCGGAACCACCAGGCCGCCGGCGCCGAGGTCGAGCGATCGGGCGACGCGCAGGCGATCGCTTCGTTCGATCCGGACGAGCGGCGTTGCAGCCGTGGCACCGATCGCGTAGATCTGGGTCAGGACGTCGCCTTCGAAGCCCATCCCGTGCTCGGTGTCGATCAGGAGCCAGTCGAACCCGGCTCGACCGAGGGTCTCGGCATTGAAGGGGGATCCCGAGGACAGCCAGGCGCCGACCGTGGTCTCACCGGCGAGGATGCGTTCGCGAAGGGTGGTCATGCGCGCATTCTGACCGACCGCGGAAGCCGCCGAGCGACGACCTATGACCCGCTGACGAGCCCGGCGGTGTCGACGACCTGCAGATCTCGTCCCGTGATCACGTCCAGTTGATGCATGACGTCGTCGTCGAACGCCGGGTCGCTGGCCCCGCTGATGTACCACGGCGATCCGTTGTCGGCGAGGATCATCCCGTAGCGCTGGAGGGCGACCGCGATCACCCTGGCCTGCGGCGAGAAGTGCGACACGTCATACGACGCACGGAGCCGGACGCGCAGCCCCATCGGCGGCAGCGACGTGGAACTGGACGAGCCGGCCTCGTGACGAGCCGGGTAGATGTACGAGGTCCGCGTCTGGTTCGTGGTGAAGCGCAACGCGTGATCGATCTCGCCCGCGGCGACCTCGTCGTACCGGACGAGACCGGGGAGGATCGGCAGACCGGCCGCATCAGCACTGGTCCAGCCAGCCGGCCGCAACGCGTTCGACGTCAGATCCCAGGTCGCGCCGCTGCCGGCGTGCCAGACGCCGTTCACCTTGCTCGCGGCGAACAGCTCGTAGAGCTTGCAGAGGTCCTTGTCGACGATCAGGAGATGACCGTCGGAGCCGGCCTCCACCGTGGGGCTCGCCGGGATCGGATAGAGGACGTGGTCGGATTCGGTGCTGTACTGGAATGTCACCGCGGAGCCGGGCGTGTCGCCGGCAACCACGTTGAACGGGATGCCATAGCCGGCATACGACCCGAAGTCCATGTGCAGCCCGCGCGTGAGCCCGATGGCGGCGATCATCGTCGCCGAGTTCGAGGCGATGTCGCGCCCATCCACCCGGGTATTCCAGACGTTGTCGACGGGGAAGATGCCGCAGTCCGGAGCGCCCGCCAGCGTCGGAGAGCCGTTCGGGCTGGCGACAGGGTTCGGGTGACTGGCGGGGTCCCTCGGATTCGTGCCGGCGCGGACCTCCGTGCCGTCGTGATAGCCATCGCCGTCGGTATCCGCGTTGCGTGGGAGGGTCCCACGCGCCTGCTCCTGGGCGTTGGTCAGCCCGTCGTGGTCGGGGTCTTCCTTGCCGTCGCCGATGCCATTGCGGTTCGTATCGCCCTTGAGCGGGTTGGTGCCGGCCAGGTATTCATAACGGTTCGTCAGCGCGTCGTGGTCGGGGTTCTCCCTCCCATCAGGGATCCCGTCGCGGTCCGTGTCCGCCCGGGTGGGACTGGTGTGCGACTTGTGGATCTCGAACCAGTCTGGCAGCCCGTCGTGGTCGCGGTCGCTCGTCGACGAGGCCGCGGAGACCGCCGGCAGCGAGCTCCCGACCAGGGCCGCGAGCAGGAAGGCCGTGGCGGCGATGCGGCGGGCGTGGGTCGTCATCGACATGGCGGCCATCGTCGCCCCTCTCTCACCAGGATGCGACCCCCAAGTCGTCCCGGATGCATGACCCCGTGGTCCGGTTCCGGGCTGCACCGCCCGAGCGGGTCACTCCCCGACGACGGTGCTCCGTCGCTCCAGCAGCACCACGTCCCGCCAACGGCCCGCGGCATCACGCCCGAGACGATGCTGCACGCCGATCCGCTGGAACCCGGCTCGCTCATGGAGGGCGAGGCTCGCCACGTTCTCGGCCAGCACGCCGGCCATGAGCGCCCACACGCCACTGGCCTCGGAGGCCTCGATGAGGGCTGCGAGCAGCGCTCGGCCGATCCCGAGCCCGCGCGCCGAAGCTGCGATGTAGACGCTCTCCCACGCGACCCCGGCGTAGACGCGGCGCGCCGAGTAGGGCGACAGCGCGACCCAGCCCACGATGGTCCCATCGGGCGACGACCTGGCCACGAGCCGGCAATCGGTGCGATGGGCGCGATCCCAGGTAGGCCAGTCCGGTGCGCTGGTCTCGAGCGTCGCGTCGCCCGTGGCGAGACCGTGCTCGTAGATCCGCAGCACGGCCGGCCAGTCGGCGGGTGTCATCGGTTCGATGCCAGGTGGCGGCGGCAGGAGCGGCACGCCCCGATCGTAGCGCGACGCGCCAGTCGACACGGCGACGAACGAGGCATCGCCCCAGGCGCGCGCTCGACACCATCGGCGCAGTACGCCACGTGCCACACTGGCCGCCATGACCAGCGACCCGGCCACCCAGGCGATCGTCGAGGCATCGGCCCGCCTCTCGGCCCTTCGGGCCCGGATCGTGGCGGGCGACCCATGGCCGTTGGCGGATCGGTTCGACCATGCCCCGGAGGCGTCGTGGGGGCCGCCCGAGATCCTTGCCCACTGCCTCGAGATGGTCGACTACTGGCGGGGCGAGCTCGGGCGCGTGGCCGCCGGTACCGGCAGCAGCCCCGTCCCATTCGGCAGGACCGCGACGGATACCGATCGGCTGGCCGCGATCGAGCGCGACCGGCACCTGCCGAGCGCCGAGCTCCTCGACCGCCTCGAGGCGGGCATCGCCCGGGCCCTGGCGGCGGCGGCCGGCTGGAGCGCCGCCCAGCGGGAGCAGCTCGGGAGCCATCCGTCGGGTGACGTGCTGTCGGTGAGTGCGGGGCTTCCGCGCTTCATCGGGGGACATCTGCTGGCCCACCTCGACCAGCTCGAGGCGACCATCCCGGCGGGCTGACCCTCGTCGCGATCCGGTCCTCGCGCGGTGCGTGCGACACTCCGCCACACGACGACGCTCGTCGTCGGCTCAGCCGCAGGTCGAGAGGGTCAGCGCCATGGCCACCGCTTCAGAAACCTCCGCGGAGATGTCCCGGGCGACGTCGGCCCCCCATCTCCACGTCCCGCGCCTCGTCCTGTCGACCGACGTCGGCACGGAAAGCGTCCTCGACCGGATCGCCGATGTCGTGAATCGTCTCATCGGCTCGATGTGGCTCTTTGTGGGGATCAGCCTGGGCATCGTCGTCTGGCTGTTCGCCGGCAACATCATCGGGTTCGACAAGACCCCGTGGCCGCTCCTGCTGACCATCCTGAACCTGCCGCAGCTCTCGATCATGATCTCGCTCCAGGTCAGCGCGAACCGCGCCCAGTCTGCCAGCGACGCCAGGGCGATGGCCGATCACGCGACCCTCGTCGCCCTCCACGAACTCTCCAAGAAGCAGGTCGAGATCCTCGACGGCCAGAACAAGGTCCTCGCGATCCTGGAGGGCGCCGTCGTGACGAGCGGGTCGGCCACGATGACCGGGCCGGCCGCGGCCGGCGCCTGATCCCTCGCGCCCGATAGCCGAGGACCGAACGATGTGGACCCTGGGGACACCGCCACTCGAACTGGTGATCCGCTCGGCGGTCATCTACATCCTGTTCTTCGGCGCCCTGCGCCTGTTCGGCAAGCGTGAGGTCGGCCAGTTCACGCTGTTCGACCTAGCCCTCGTGCTGCTCGTCGCGAACGCCGTCCAGCCGGCCATCACCGGCCCCGACCAGTCGCTCACGGGCGGCTTCATCGTCATCGCCACGATCTTCATCATGAACCGAGGGGTGGCGCTCCTGCGGGTGCGCAGCTCCCTCGTGCGACGTGTCCTCGACGTCGAACCCACGACCATCGGGCGCGACGGCGCGTGGCTGACCGACGAGATGGAACGACAGGGGGTCGATGCGGCTGATGTCGAGGAGGCGCTCCGCGAACACGGGATCGCCACCGTCGAGGAGATGAAGCTCGCGACGCTCGAGCAGGACGGGTCCATCAGCATCGTCGGGGTCGATGGCAAGGGCAACGCGGCCACGAAGCGCCGCCGCCGCCGCTACCGCCGCCCGAACTGAGTCGCACTCGCCGCCCGGCTGGAGGCTCAGGCCTTTGGCGGTTCGCCCAGGACGTGGACCTTGAGGAAGGCGAGGATCCGTTCGAACGCGTCGCGACGATTCTCGCGCCGCTCCCAGCCATGGCCCTCGTCGTCGTACCAGTGGACCTCGTAGGTCTTGGCCTCGATCTCGAGTGCCTCGACCATCTTCTCGGTCATGAGCGGCACGACGCGCTTGTCCTTCCGCCCGTGCAGGATCAGGAGGGGCGCCTGGATCCGTTCGGCGCGATAGAGCGGCGACCCGCGACGGTAGACCTCGGCCCGTGCGTCGTCGTCGGGCGAACCCATCATCCGGTGAAGGTCCAGGCGACCCAGCCGGTCTCCATGCCGGTAACTCTCGGCGATCTCTGAATCGCCGTACAGGTCGATCCCGGCGCTCCACAGCCCGGGTTCCTCCACGAGCGCGCACAGGACCATGTAGCCACCGTACGAGCCGCCATAGATCGCAAGCGCCCCGTCCGACCAAGTCTGCCCGGTCGCCCAGCGTGCGCCGTCGATCAGGTCGTGGACGTCCGCGTGGCCCCATTCGTCGTGGTTGGCGTGGCGGAACGCGCGCCCGTAGCCCGTGGAGCCGCGGAAGTCGATGTCGAGCACCGCGAACCCGGCATCGGCGAGCAGCAACTTGAACGGCTGGAACGAGCGGAACGACTGCCACGTCGGGCCGCCGTGCGGGTAGATGACCGTGGGCACCCGGGTGCCGCCACGCTTGCCGGTCGCCGCGAGCGGGCGCCACAGCGTGCCTTCGATGCGCAGCCCGTCGCGGGCGGTGAACGAGATCCGCTCCCCCGTCGGGACGCGTCCGGGCGCGAGTGCCGCGGCCAGCACGGCAGGACGGGCGTTCGTCACGCGGCGAGGGCGGGCGTCCTCGGGTGCGACGCCCGGGACCGGTAGCAGCCACAGGTCCTGGGGCTGGGTCTCGCTCTCGCCGATCGCGACGATCGAGGTGCCGTCGGCGGTCCAGCCCACGGATCGCCACACGCCATCCCACGGGTTGACTCGCTGACCGGCGCTGGCCGTCGCGGTGACGCGCGGTGTCTTGGGTGGTCGCCCGCGGCCACGCTTCGGAGCGACGGCACCGGCCATCTCGCCCACGACCAGGTCCACCAGCCCGTCGCGCACCTCGATGTGGACGAACCGAGCGCTATCGGGCGCGGGCAGTGGCACGTTGCCGTAGCCACCAAACGGCTCGCCGTGCTCGCGCGCACCCGCCGTCAGGACCAGGCGGTCGTGCCCGTCGGGTGTGCGCCGGATCACCTGGAACCAGCCGTCGGCATCGGACACGTACAGCAGCGAACCATCGGGAAGCCAGTGGATCCCGGCATCCCAGCTGCGCTCGCCGGCGACGATCTGTTGCCGACCGGTCGCCACGTCCACGATGGCGATCTGCGACGTCTCGGGGTCCTCGTGGAGGAGCCTGGCCGTGACGGCGACGCGGTCGCCATCGGGCGCCCATTCGAAGCCCTCGATATCGATGTCCGGCGCGGTCAGGACCCTGGCCTCCGGCGGCTTGGGATCATTGGCCGGACGCCCACGCCGCGGGACCGGCGCGTCGATCAGCCAGACCTGCGACCAGCCGCGACGGCGCGAGATGAAGCCCAGGCGATGACCATCGGGCGACCAGCGCGGGTGGTGCGCTCCGCCGGGCTTCGCGACCACCTTCGTGGCACGCGAGCCGTCGGCTTCGATCACCCACAGCTCATCGTCGCGGAGGTATGCGAGACGGCGGCCGTCGGGCGACCACTGCGGATCGGAGATCGCCTTTGCCGACGCGGTGAGCTGGGTCGCGCTGCCGCTGCGCAGGGACATCGTGAACAGCTGTCGGGTCCCGGCTCGATCCGCGGTGAACGCCACGATCCGCTCGCGCGGATGGAGCCGATACTCGCGCGGCGGATCGATGGCGACGATGGCCTCGATCGTGAGCGCTGGGGTGGTGGGTGCGGGGCTGGCCATCAGCGCTCGAGCGCCGCGGCCCACGGGCCGATCAGCGCGATGTGCTTGCGGACGTGCCCGTACGAACAGTCGTAGACCCAGCTCCAGCCGTCGGGCGCACGCAGCTCATCGAGCGTCAGGGTCCGCGCGGCCGCCAGCAGCCGTTCGCGTGCGACTCGCAGACGGGCGAGCGTCGCCGATACCGTTTCGCCACGACTCGCGGCGGTGTGAGCGGCGTTCCACGCATCGATGCCCTCGTCCGGATCCGACAGCCAGATCCCCTGGTCGTGGTAGACGTCGATCGCCCGGGCGCCCTCGACCATCCAGTCGGCGAGATGACCGAGGTGGTACTGGAGCGTCCAGCCGGGAGTGACCTCGCCGGTCGTCCAGTGGTCGGCCGGGATCGTCGCGAGGAGGGCCTCAAGCTCGTGATGGCCCGCCTCGTCCGCGACGATGAACGCGTCGTGGTCGTCGGCGCGCGGGTCCCCCACGAACGGGTCGCCATCGATCTGGCGAAGGCGCAGGCCATCCGCCCACGGTTCGATGATCGCGAGGTGGTCCAGGTAGTGGCCGTGCAGGGTGAGATAGATCCAGCCCCACGCGGCGTCGTCGCGGATGCGCTCCGGCGTCAGCCGCTTGGCCTCGGCGAGGAGCGCCGTCCGGGACGCACGCAGACGGTCCAGGATCTCGTCCCGCGGGAGCATCTGCCACGGGTCGCGCAGCCGCTCGTTGAACGTATCGAACTCACCGCCGTCGAAGTCGTCGTCGGTGGGCCAGCGACCGGTCTCGATCGCCGTCCGGGTGTAGTCGACAGCGAGCGCCTGCCAAGCCGTGAGGTGACCGACGTGCTCGGCCAACGACCAGTCCGGTCCGCCCGCATCCGACGGCGCGGCGCCCGGCAGATGCCATGCCGCATCGTCCAGCCCGGCCCACGACGCGACGAGCCGCTCCCACAGCGCCAGCTCATCGGCCCACAGGTCGCGCGCGGACGCGCGCAGGTCGGTCGCGCGGAGATCGGCCAGCGGCGCGCGCCGGAGATCGGTGGCGGGATCGGCCTGGACCGGCGTCATCAGCCGGAGTTCCGCCGAGCCTCTGGTTCGCTCGCAGTCTTCTCGAGCTGATCCCCGAGTTCGATCGTGCGCCGGAAGGCCGCCCAGACCGCTTCGGACAGGACGGTCCGGAGCCTGCCGGACTCCAGCTCGTGGAGGGCGGCCGCGGAGGTTCCGCCCGGCGAGGTGACCATGTTGCGCAGCTCGGCCGGGTGCATCCCGGATTGCTTCGCGAAGAGCGTGGAGCCCTCCAGGGTCTCGATCACCAGGTCGTGGGCGATGTGGCGCGGAAAGCCGAGGTGGACGGCGGCATCGATGAGCGCCTCCATCACCAGGAAGACATACGTGGGACCCGTGCCGCTGACAGCGGTCGCCATGGCCACCATCTTTTCGTCATCGACTTCGAGCTGCGCGCCAAGCGCCCCGAGCAGGGCGGCCGACTGCGCACGCTGTTCGGGAGTCGTCTCGGGCGTGGCGTACCAGACGGTCATCCCCTTGCCGAGACGGGCCGGGGTGTTCGGCATGGAGCGGACCACCTGGTCGTGGTCGAGGATCGAGGTGATGGCCTTGGTCGTGGCACCGGCGAGGACGCTCAGGACCAGTTGCCCGCGCTTGAGGTGTGGTCCGATCTCGCGCCCAACCTTGACCAGCATCTGGGGCTTGATGCCCAGCAGGATGACGTCCGCGCCGGCGATGGCGTCGAGATTGCTGGAGACCGTCCGGATGCCGTATTCGCGTTCCAGCGCCTCACGGCGTTCGGCGCGGGGGTGGCTGGCGACCACCTGACCGGGGTCCACGAGCTTGCCGCGCAGCAGCCCGGCGATCATCGCTTCGGCCATCACGCCCGAGCCGACCGTCGCGATGGTGGCCTTCGAGAGGGGGGACATCCGCCGGAGTATAGCCGGGGCGTGCCCGGCTCCCGGTCCGGTTCCCGGCCGAAATGTCCGCTCTGGACGCGCCACGGGGTGTCAGGCGGTCGCGGACCCCAGGAGGAAGAAGCGGGCGGTCGCGGTGACGGCGGCGCTGGTGAAGCCTGCCTGGCGGAGGGCCGCTTCCAGTTCCGCCGGCTCGTAGTAGACCTTGACGATCGTGAACTCCCGCCCGTCGTCGAGGCGACGGATGGAGGTGTCGTCGGCCGGCGTCGGATGATCGACAGCGGAAGACTGCGGATCCGGCCGCGAGTCGATGAAGGCGAAGCGGCCGCCTGGCTTCAGCCAGCGCCGGACCAGGGCAAGGAAGGCGGGGAGTCGTTCGCGCGGCACGTGGCTCAGCCAGAACCCGGTGAACACGCCATCGACAGCGCGATCTGGTTCGGCCCAGGCGTCGCGCACGTGGATATGGGCTCGCAGCGCGTGCGCGACCAGACGGTCACGGGCACGGTCGAGGACCGCGGGGTTGGCGTCGTAGATCGACAGCTCACCCTTCCCGGCCAGCAGCGGCGACCACCAGCCGGTGCCGGCGGCAAGCTCGACGAGCTGGCCATGCCACGGCAGCGCGTCGAGCCACAGACCGGCGGCGTCGAGGTCCGCGTTCCAGGTGGCGTCATGGATCGCGCCGCGGGCATACCGCCCGCGGCGGAGATACCAGTCGTCGTACTCGGGAGCGCGCGCGGCGTAATACGGGATCAGCGCCGCTTCGGGGTCAGGAGACTCCGTGAGACTCGGGCGATCGAGCGTGGCGGACGGTGCGGCGGGTGCGGCCGGTTCGACTGATGCGGTCGTCGTGGAGCCCACCGCGACCGCGACGTGCCCGCGCTCCGTGATGGCCTGGCGGAGTCGGAAGCGGAGGAAGCCATTGTCGCCGGCCTTGCCAAGGCAGTCCGGGCACAGACTGGCCCAGCCCTCGAGGTCGTCGGGGCCGCGGCAGGTGTGGCTGGCGCCGCACCACAGGCACTGGAACATGGCTCGAAATGGCATCGCCGGTGTCCTAGGTCGTGATCGGCGTCCAGGAGCCGATCGGCGCGACCTCCTCGAACGCGTCGGGATCCATGATCTCCGCCAGCAGCTCGATACCGTCGATGACGCGCGGCCCGGGCCGACTGAAGTAGGCCGACCCATCCACGGCGAAGACCTGCCCCCGTCGAACCGCGGGAAGCTCGCGGTACCAGCTGGGCTTCGGCGTCCGGCCCCATTCGTCGACGGTCTCGGCAAGATGCAGCCCACAGGGCATCAGGACCAGCATCTCCGGGTCCACCTCGGCCACGGCGTCCCAGGAGGTCTCCACCGACTTCTCGCCGTCCGCCCCCAGGACATCCCAGCCGCCGGCGCGACGGACCTGCTCGGGGACCCAGTGGCCCGCGGCGAATGGCGGATCGAGCCACTCGAGGCTGGCGACACGGATGGGCGGTCGACCGGTCTCGCGTCGCGCGGCGACGACCTCCTCGATGGCGCCGAGGCGCTCGCGCAGCGATTCGACGAGATCGATGGCGGCGTCCTCGGCTTCAGCCATGGCACCGACGGTCGTGATCGTGTTGAGGATCCCCTCGATCGAGGTCGGCTCGAGCGAGACCACGGTGATATCACTGTCGATGCGGCGGGCGACGGCGTTCACCTCGCGATA
This sequence comes from Candidatus Limnocylindrales bacterium, assembly GCA_038327765.1. Taxonomy (GTDB): domain Bacteria; phylum Chloroflexota; class Limnocylindria; order Limnocylindrales; family CSP1-4; genus SPCO01. The sequence goes on from JBBQLI010000001.1 coordinate 90,063, forward strand.
GCTCACGGCGCAGACGCGACACAGCTCCTGGGTGAGGATGAGATCGGGCTGCGCCGCCGCCAGCGCCGCCTCATCGAGCTCGTAGAGCGATGACCCGCCGTGCATCGACGCGGTCACCAGCTGGTGGATATCCCGCGAGCTTGCCGTGCGGAGGTCGTGGATGCTGCGCGTGACGACCGGCTTGCCGATGACCTCGGGCGGGAAGTCGCACTCGTGGGTGATGCCGACGAGCTCATCGCCGAGACCGATCGCGCAGACGATCTCCGTGGCGGACGGAAGGAGCGAGACGATGCGCATGTGGGGCTCCGGTCAGCCAGGCGGCCCGGTGCCCACGGACCGGGAGCGGGATTACTGTGGCTTGGCCGCGTCGACCGCGGCGCGGGCGGCCGCCTTGTCGGTGTACCAGGTGACGTCGATGGTCGCATAAGCCGCCCACTCGGTCGGCAGCGACTCCTCGGGAAAGATCGCGTTGACCGGGCATTCCGGCTCACAGGCGCCGCAGTCGATGCATTCGTTCGGGTCGATGTACAGCTTCCGATCGGTGCCTTCGTCGAAGTGGATGCAATCGACCGGGCAGACAGAGACGCACGAGACGTCGAGCACATCGATGCACGGCTCGGCGATCACGTAGGTCATTCAGGGTCCTCCTCGAGGGGATGGCTGCACGGCTCCCATGTCCGCTGCGGGCACGAGGGTACCACCGAAAGGCGCGTCGTTGGCCGGGCTCAGGGTTGCAGGGCGGTCACCCAGCGGACCGCGATCCACATGCCATTGGCAAGGTGACCAGGGATATGGCACGCGACCAGCCACGTCCGCGGATCGGGGGCCGTGGAGGAGCTCGGCAGCGGAGCGTCCGTGGCGACATCGGTCGGGACGGTCCAGCGGACGTCGACCCGCTGCCCGGAGGCGACCACGATCCGCAGCCCGGCGACGTCCGGTGGGACGCTCACCTGGGGCGTGGGACCGGGTGGCGCTTCGGCGGTCGCGGCCTCGGCGATCTCCCACGCGTCCTGGACGGGGCCGGCACCGAAGACAGCCTCATGCGGCTCGAGACCACCGTTGATCACGTGCAGGAGGATGGTCTCGCCGGGGATGAGGTCGAGTTCGCCGGGCAGGAACGAGTAGTCCTTCGCGATCAGGTTGACCTCGCGCGGGGCAGCGAGCGTGCCGGCGACCGGGCGTGGCGTGGGCGGAAGGGGCGCCGCGTCGCAGGCGGCGAGGGCCACGGACAGGGCCGCGACGCACGCGGCAAGGACCGATGGCGCGAGTCGGGGCATCGGCGCAAGTCTACGAGGGGCAGGGGATGAAGCCGCGCGAGCGAGCCAGTTCCGGTCCGGCCACCCGAACTTTGTTCCTGGGTCCGTATCTGGTCGAATGTGCACCCCACGCACCTTGGACGAAGTGTCGGTGTCCTTCGGGTCGCCGGGACACCGTCTGCGCGCGGTAGCGAGGGAGACTCGTGCGTGGATCTGCGGGCAGCATCGTCCGATCGGCCCGGAAGCGGTCACATCCCTCGCATAGGGTGCAGGGAGTGCACATCTGAGGCGGTTTGCGGCCCGGCCGACCTCGGGCCGCGACCCGGCCGGGGTCTCCACGGCCCTCGCGCCGCCCGGAACGACCCACGGCGAGCCTTGACATGCCCTGCGCATGCGCCGCATCGTGTCGCCGACCCCGCCGTCGTCGCGTCGCCCATCCCCGCCGTCGTCGCGTCGCTCCTTCCCCGAGAACGAGGGATCGCTTGACTAGCCCTGGCACTGTCGCCGACCAGCCTGCCTCGGATGGCGCTGCGCCCAACCGGATCGCTGTCCGCCTGGAGGGCGTCGACAAGCGATATGGCGATGTCGTCGCGGTCGACGGCCTGGACCTCGAGGTCCGCGACGGCGAGTTCTTCTCCATGCTCGGACCGTCCGGGTCGGGCAAGACGACGACGCTGCGCATGATCGCCGGCTTCGAACTCCCGACCAGCGGGCGGATCCTGCTCCACGGTCAGGACGTCACGTCGGTTCCCCCGTTCGACCGCGACGTCAACACCGTCTTCCAGGATTACGCGCTCTTCCCGCACATGACCGTCGCCGACAACGTCGCGTATGGCCTGATGGTGCGCAAGGTGCCGAAAGCGGAACGTGCGACACGCGTCGCCGAGGCGCTCCGCATGGTCCGCCTGGAGGGCTATGACGGTCGCAAGCCATCACAGCTCTCCGGTGGCCAGCGCCAGCGCGTCGCGCTCGCCAGGGCCCTCATCAATCGGCCGCGCGTGCTGCTGCTCGATGAACCCCTCGGCGCCCTTGACCTGAAGCTCCGGGAGGAGATGCAGATCGAGCTGAAGGCGATCCAGCAGCAGGTCGGGATCACGTTCATCTACGTCACCCACGACCAGGAAGAGGCGCTCACGATGAGCGACCGACTGGCCGTCTTCAACCGGGGTCGCGTCGAGCAGGTCGGCCCGCCGGCGGACGTTTACGAACGGCCCACGACCAGGTTCGTCGCCGGCTTCGTCGGCACGTCCAACCTGCTGACCGGTGCCGTGGCGCAGGCGGTCCTGGGGCAGGCCGGGACGTTCACGATCCGGCCCGAGAAGATCCATCTGGCGGCACCCGACACGGCCGCCGGGCCGGGTGAGGTGTCGGCGCCAGGTCGGATCCGGGCCGTGGTCTACCTCGGCCCGGATACCCGCTACACGGTCTCGCTCGACGCGGGCTCCGACCTCGTGGTCACCCAGCAGAATCTCGCGACGTCCTCCACCGAGGCGCTCGCCCAGCAAGGCAACGCTGTCCGCCTGGTGTGGAAGCGACAGCACGCACTTCCTGTCGCGGACGGGGCGTGAACCGATTGGAGGTCCAGGGATGAGGATGCGCGGGATGCTGACGATCGCCGCTGTCGCGGTGATCGTCGTGAGTGCCTGTAGCAGCGGCAGCAGCGGAACTCCGAAGCCGAGCGTACCGACCGCGGTCGGAGCCGGGGAGGGCGCCCTGAACCTGGTCGCATGGTCCGGCTATGTCGTGGGTGGGACGGGCGGCGAGCAGGTCCAGGGATACGACTGGGTCACGCCGTTCGAGACCGCGACCGGGTGCAAGGTGACCGTCAAGGTCGGCCTCGACTCCGCGAATATGGTCCAGCTGATGAAGGCCGGCGGCTATGACGGCGTCTCCGCGTCGGGCGACGCAACGCTGCGGCTGATCGCCGGTGGCGACGTCGCGCCGGTCAATCTCGACCTCATCCCGAACTACAAGGACGTGTTCGGCGGCCTGAAGAACCAGCCGTACAACACGGTCGGTGGGGTCAGCTACGGCGTCCCCCACGGTCGCGGCGCGAATGTCCTCATGTACAACCCGGCAGTCGTCACCACCCCTCCGGACAGCTGGAGCGTCGTGTTCGACGCCAACTCGCCATACAAGGGCAAGGTCACGGCCTACAACTACGCGATCTACATCGCGGACGCAGCCGTCTACCTGATGTCCACCAAGCCGGACCTGAAGATCACCAATCCGTACGCACTGGACGCGACGCAGCTGGCCGCGGCGGTCGACCTGCTCAAGCAGCAGAAGACGCTGGTCGGCAAGTACTGGGGCACGTCGCAGGAAGAGATCGACGGGTTCGCCAATGGCGACATGGCCGTCGGGACCGCGTGGCAGTACCAGGCCAACACGATCAATGCCGCGAACGGCAAGGTGAAGGTCGCCGTGACGTTGCCGAAGGAAGGCACCACCGGCTGGTCCGACACGTGGATGATCTCGTCGAAGGCCACCCACCCGAACTGCATGTACAAGTGGATGGACTACATCCTCTCGCCTGCAGCCAATGCAGCCGTGACCGTCTACTTCGGTGAGGCTCCGGTCAGCGCCGCTGCGTGCGTCGAGGCCGAGAAGCTGAGCCCCGGCCATTGCGACACCTTCCACGCCAACGACGAGACCTACTTCAAGCAGGTCTACTACTGGAACACGCCGACCGTGAACTGCCTCGATGGACGCGGGTCCATCTGCACGGACTTCGACGCGTGGACCAAGGCCTGGACGGATATCACGGGGAGCTAGGGTCGGTCCACTGACCGCACTCAGTCCCCGTCCGCTGTGACCGTCGATCGCGCCGCCGCTCCGTCCGCCTCCGTGGCGCGACGGGTGGCGGCGGCGCTCTACCGACGCCCGCGCGTCCAGCTTGCCGCGCTCCTCGCAGCGCCCCTGGGCTGGCTCGTGCTGGCGTACCTCGGGTCGCTTGGGCTCTTCCTGGTGACCTCGTTCTGGCGCGTGGACTCCTTGTCCGGGAACATCGTCACCGAGCCGACGCTGGCCAACTACCAGGCCGTGCTCACCCAGGAGATCTACCGGACGATCGCGGTCCGGACCGTCGGGATGGCCGCGCTTGTCACGTTCACCGACATCGCACTGGCCTTCCCGATCGCCTTCTATATGGCGCGGCTGGCTTCGTCCCGTACGCGCGGGATCCTGGCCGTTTCGATCCTCCTCCCGCTCTGGTCCGGCTACCTCGTCAAGGTCTATGCCTGGCGGCTCATCCTGAGTGAAGGCGGCGTCCTGAATGCGGTCCTTGAGCCGTTCGGTCTCAGGAGTCCCGGGTACAGCGACGTCGCTGTCTGGCTGGTCGAGTCCTACCTGTGGCTGCCGTACATGATCATCCCGATCTTCGCTGGGCTCGAGCGCATCCCGGGTTCCTTGCTCGAAGCATCGGCGGACCTTGGCGGAAAGGCCGGGATGACGTTCCGTCGGGTCATCCTGCCGCTGGCACTGCCCGCGGTCGCCGCTGGCTCGATCTTCACGTTCAGTCTCACGCTGGGCGACTACATCACCCCGACCCTCGTCTCGAACACACGGTTCATCGGCAACGTGGTGTACGACTCGGTGGGGATCGCGGGCAATCAGCCCTTCGCCGCGGCATACGCGATGGTCCCGGTCACGATCATGCTGATCTTCCTGCTGATCGCACGGCGCCTCGGCGCCTTCGACGCACTCTGATGGGCATCTCGAGGCGGACACGGATCGCGCTGCGCATCGCGGCAGCCTTGATCCTTGGCTTCATCTACGTGCCGATCGGGATCATCGTCCTGTACTCCTTCAACGCGGCCAAGGTGGCGACCTGGCCGATCCAATCGTTCACCCTCGACTGGTACGCGAAGGCCGTGACCGATCAGGGCATCCGTTCGGCTCTGGGGGCCTCGGTCCAGGCGGCGATCGGGGCGACCGTCGTCTCGCTGGTCCTTGGCACCCTGATCGCGATCGCCGTCCAGCGCTACCGATTCTTCGGTCGGGATGCCATCTCGTTCGTCGTGATCCTGCCGCTGGCCCTGCCAGGCATCGTCACCGGCCTTGCCCTGAACACCGCCTTCCGAACCATCGGTTTCGACTTCGGCATGGCCACGATCGTCATCGGCCACGCTACGTTCTGCATCGTGGTCATCTACAACAATGTCGTCGCACGACTGAGGCGGACGGCGCGATCGATCGAGGAAGCATCCTCGGACCTTGGCGCCGACACCTTCTCGACATTCCGGCGCATCACGCTGCCGTCCATCCGCACCTCATTGATCGCCGGCGGCCTTCTGGCATTCGCGCTGTCCTTCGACGAGATCATCGTGACCAACTTCACGGCGGGCGCCGGCATCCAGACCCTGCCGATCTGGATCTTCAACAACTACCAGCGGCCGAACCAGCTGCCGCTGGTCAACGTGGCCGCGGTCCTGGTGCTCGTCCTTTCGATCGTGCCGGTCTACCTCGCGTCGCGGTTGACCGCGGATCCTGCCTCCGTTGCCGGCGCCAGGACCTGATCGCACGCCCGAGCCGTGATCAACCGTGGACGTGCCGCCTGATCAACCGTGGACGTGCCACTTGATGCCGATGAACGCGGTCGCGGCCGTGAACAGGACCGGCGACCAGCGACCGATGAGATTCGAAACGCGAGCGCGCACGGGGCACCTCCTGCACGGGTCACCCTGACCCGGACTCCGACGTTCGGACCCCTTCCAAGGAGTGCCCGGTCCGCTTCGTACGCCGATGGCCAGTGTCGCGCGCGGCGCTTAGCTGCGGCTTACGCAGCCTTGAGTACGGGTATCACGGGCGCGGGGGTGCGGTCACGGCAGGGCCGACAAGCCGGGCCGATCCGGGCCGAGCCGATCCGATCCGGGCCGACCGTGGACCAGCACGAGCGCCACCCGACGTCTGAGCGCCTCGGATCGCCCCCAAAACGGTCGTTCCGCGGTCAAATGACGCTGGCGGCGGTCCACCTGACGATCGAGCGCGCCTCGACAGACCTTCGCCGGTCGCTTGGCGCTCCCGGTGATCCTGGCTGGGTCGGCGAATCTCCTCGAACCTCCGCGCCGCGAACCTCCGCGCCGCCCCGCGCCCCACGACGCCGCCCCCCACAAACGCGGCGTTACTTGATCGGGAGCGTCGGGACCTGGCTCAGCACGGACTGGATGGCCTGCGCGGCCCCGAGGAGTGCCGACGACTCCGCCGGGATGACGATCTTCGTGTTCGGGCTGGCAGCGAACTTGGAGAGCGTGTCGAGCTGCAGGATGGCCACGAGGGTCGGGTTCGGGTCGGCCGCCTTGATCGCGTCATACACGGTCTTGATGGCTTGGGCTCGGCCTTCGGCCTCCAGGATCTGGGCCTGCCGATTGCCCTCCGCGATGAGGATGGCCGCCTGCCGTTCGCCCTCGGCGCTCTTGATCGCGGCCTGTCGCTCGCCGTCGGCGACATTCACCGCCGACTGCTGGAGACCCTCGGACTGGAGGATCTTCGCGCGCTTCTCCTGGTCGGCCTGCTTCTGGAGCGCCAGCGCCTGGAGGATCTGTGGGGGCGGGGTGATCTCCACGATCTCGATCCGATTGATCCGGATGCCCCACTTGTCCGTGACGGCTTCCATCATCTGCTGGACGTCGACGTTGATCCGCTCGCGCTCCGAGAGCGCCTGGTCGAGCGACAGGGTGCCGATCACCGAACGGAGGGCGGTCCGGGCCAGCGCGTCGATGGCGACATCGAAATTGGAGATGCTGAACAGGGCCTGCTTGGCGTCGACGATCTGGGTGAAGATCGTGGCGTTCACCGCGACCACCACGTTGTCCTTGGTGATCACTTCCTGGCGATCGCCAGGGCGTGGGATCTCGCGCATATCGACGAAGACGATCGCATCGATGAACGGGGCGATGATGACCATGCCCGGCTCATGGATGCCGTGGAATTCGCCGAGCCGCTTGACGACGCCGACCGAGCCCTGCTGGACCAGGTTGACGGTGGAGCGCAGCAGGTAGATCGCGAACAGGACGATGACGACGAGCGCGACGCCGGCGACGATCGCCGCGACAGTGGAGGAATCCATCGGGTCTATGCCTCCGAGGGCTGGGCCGACGGCGAGCCGGCAGGACGGACGAGAAGTGTCGTCCCGCGCACCGCGCTGATGACGACCGATGCGCCAGACTCGATCGCCGCGTGATGCGCATCGACGATGGCTAGCCAGACCTCGCCGGCCAGGCGGACATGGCCTGGATGGAGCTCGTCGCCGATGGGATCGAGCGCAAGCGCCTGTTGTCCCACGAACCCGCCGTGGACACCGGGACCGACGGCGCCCGGCGCGCGTCGATGCATGCGTCGACCCACGAAGGGTCGAACCAGCCCGACGCCGGCGACGGCCACGACGACGGCGACGACCGCCGAGGCAAGGGGTGGAAGATCGGGTGCGAAGACCGCCACGACCCCGGCGGCAGCGGCGCCCAGGGCCAGGAAGATCGCATAGAACGTCGTACTCGCGATCTCCGCGACGAGGAGAGCGACTGCGATCACGAACCAGATCACCGGGATCGGCATGCGTCGACTATAGGCTGTCCGTGTCAACACGCAACGCGCACTCGGGCGCGCGCCTACATGGTCGGGACGTGGTCCGCTGAGAGGAACGAATCGGGGTCGTCCTTGAAGTCCAGCAGGCAGCCCTTGCCGCAGAACCAGTAGGTGGTCCCGTCGTACTCGAACGAGAGGTCGGACGTGTCCGTATCGACCTCCATCCCGCAGACCGGATCGATCGCGATCGCCATGAGCGTGCCTCCTTCATCCAGGTACTCCCCGGGAGTATACCCGCGCGCATCGCTGCGGCCAACGCCGGAGTAGCATCACCGGCCACATGGACGCCATCGACGTCAGCGCAGCACGCTCCACGCTTCGCGCCGAGCGCGATCGACTCCGAATCGACCTGGGCGAGGCGATCGTCGCGCCCGGGCAGATGACCTACGGCTCGCAGGCGGCGGCCGCCAGCCAGGTCTTCGCCCAGCAGCGCGATCTCGCCCTGCGCGACCGGACCATCGCGCTGCTCTCGCTCGTCGACGAGGCGCTCGAGCGCCTGGACGCCGGGACCTTCGGGGCGTGTACGCGCTGCGGGAGACCGATCGCTCCGGCCCGGCTCGAGGCCTTGCCGTGGGCGGCCACCTGCATCGAATGCCAGCGCATCCGCGACCGGGGCGACCGGTGACGGACGACGACGCGCCGCTGGTCACCCTCGCGGACATCCGGGCCGCCGCCGAGCGTCTGCGCGGCATCGCGATCCGGTCGCCGCTGGTGCCGTTCGGCCGGCCGGAGTCGCGCCGGTTACTCAAGGCGGAGTCGCTCCAGCCGATCGGTGCATTCAAGCTCCGGGGCGCCTATGCGCTGATCTCGACCCTCGGCGAGGCCGAACGACGGGCCGGGGTCATCACGTATTCGTCGGGCAATCACGCCCAGGGCGTGGCCCGCGCCGCGCGCCTGCTGGGGATCCCAGCCGTGGTCGTGATGCCGAGCGATGCACCGACCATCAAGCGTGACCGGGTGGTCGCCGACGGCGCCGAGCTGATCGTGGTGGGAACGGCGTCGGATGAGCGCCAGCGGGTCGCGGAGCGGGTCGCGGCGGAACGCGGGCTCATCGTGGTCCCGCCCTACGACGACGACCGGATCATCGCCGGTCAGGGCTCGATCGGGATCGAGCTTGTGGAGGACGTGCCCGACCTCGCCGCCGTGCTCGTGCCGATCGGTGGGGGCGGCCTGGCCAGCGGGATCGCGACGGCGATCAAGGCGCTCCGCCCGGAGGTCCGGGTCATCGGCGTCGAACCCGACCTTGCGGCCGATGCCCGCGACTCGCTCGCGGCCGGTTCGATCGTGCGCTGGCCGGCCGAACAGGTGTCGCGGACGATCGCCGACGGCACACGCAGCCAGGCCATCGGGCGGCGGACGTTCGCCCACCTTCGTGCGTATCTCGATGGGATCGTGACCGTCAGCGAGGCGGAGATCGCGGCGGGTGTCCGGCTTGCGGCCGAGGAAAGCCGACTGGTGGTGGAGCCGTCGGGGGCGCTGTCCGTGGCAGCCCTGGCATTCCGTGCCGGGGAACTCGGGCTGGACCGGCTGGACGGGTCGGTGGTGGCCGTCGTCAGCGGTGGCAACGTGGACCCCGAACGCTACCTGGCATTCCTGTCCGCGCCGATCCCCGAACGCGGCTAGCGCCGCGCTGGCCTAGGTCCCGGGGTCGCCGCGCTCCTGCGCGAGTCGTTCGGCCAGGCGCTGCTCTCGGATCCGGATCTCGGCGAGCTGGACCGCAGCCCGGCGGTCGTTCCGTCCGGAGTCGCGTTCCTCGGACCGGAACCAGCCGCGGACCACGAGCATGATCGAGGCGATGAAGATCACGTCGCCCACGATCCACATGAGTCCGGCAGCGAGCCGCTGATCATCGAGCGGCGAGAGACCCCATGACCGCACCACCGTCGCGTAGTGCACGTACAGCACGCTCTCGACGTTGATCATGACGAACGCGAGGAACGTGTTCTGGGTCATCTGCATGAAGATGTGGACGGCCCGGACCGGGTGGGCCATCCGCCAGGGCGACGGATCAAGTGCGATGGCCGGCCACCAGAACAGGAGCGCAGCGGTCAGGAACAGGGCGTGTTCCAGATCGTGGAGGAACGGGTCCTCGAGGGTGGCGTTGAACAGGGGCGAGAAATGCGCGGCCCACAGGACCGCCGCCAGGAAGAGCCAGCCCACCACCGGGAATGACAGCACGCGCATCACGCGCGAGTGGAGGACGGGCAGGATCCAGTGCTGACGCGTCTGATGCGAGGCGACGCGCAGCAGCAGCGTCACGGGTGCTGACAGCGCGATCAGCGGTGCGGCGACCAGGATCAGCAGGATGTGCTGGACCATATGCACCGAGAACAGGGTCGTGTCATAGCGGTCGATGCCGGACATCAGGGCGATCGCGATGGCGACCTGTCCGCCCACGAAGGTCCACGTCCGGCGCGGCGGGACGGGGTGATCAGGGTGGACCGCGTTCACCCGTCGGACCGCCCAACGCCACCACAGGAGGGCGGCCACGATCCCGAGCGTCGGGAATGGTTCGAACGACCAGCCGAACAGCAGGTTCAGGACGGTCGGTGGATCCAGCGGACCGATCGACGGCGCGGTCGCCGAGGCGGCCGCCACCGACCCGGCACCGGCCACGAGGCGGAGCGCGGCCAGACCGCCGATGAGCAGGGGGACGGGGGCCGGACGAGCGCGCATCGGCGGCATCGTCCCACGAACCGACGCGTGGCGACGCGCCTGGCCCGGGTCTCTGAGACGGTCAGCGGGACGCCGCCTCCCGAGCCGGACGACGGCGGCACGCGCCGGGTATCATGACCGCGGCCCGCCAGCGGGCCCGTTTGACGCTGCCATCTCGCCGGGCACCCACACGGGACCCGCGACTCGCCGAGGACACTGGATGTCGAGCACCCAAGGCGCCCGCCGCTCCGGCTCCACCGCGCTCGTGGTGGTGCTCGTCCTCGCCGTGGTCGGAGTGGTCCTGGCCATCGTCACGGGCGCCGGCGCACGGGTCGTCGAGAGCCTCTACCCGCCGGTCGCGGTCACGACCCAGGGCGCGGAGATCCGCAACCTCTACACCATCGTCTTCATCATCGCCGTCGCGATCTTCTTCCTCGTCGAAGGACTGATCGTGTGGACCGTCATCCGTTATCGCCGCCAGCCCGGCGACGACACGCTGCCGCCCCAGATCCACGGCAACAACATCGCCGAGGTCACCTGGACCGTCGTGCCCACGCTCATCGTCGCGTTCCTGTTCGTGATCTCGTGGCAGACGCTCAATAGCGTCGACGCCACCACCACGACGCCCGACACGAAGATCCGCGCGGTCGCGGGGCAGTTCCAGTGGACGTTCGACTACATGCCCGCCAACTACGACCCCGACACGGCCGCTGGCAAGGACATCGCGCCCCTGTTCACGCAGTACTCCCCCATCGGTGCGGATGGCGGCCTTGACGTCCCGACCGGGCGCACCATCCAGCTTTACCTGACCAGCCCCGACGTGATCCACGCGTTCTACGTCCCGCAGTTCCTGTTCAAGCGCGACGTCGTGCCGGGTCGGGTCAACCGCTTCGATTTCAATGTCGACGAGAGCTATGCCGGGGGGACGTTCCGGGGGCAGTGCGCGGAACTGTGCGGGACCGGGCATCGCCTGATGCTGTTCGAGGTCCACGCCCTGAAGGGGCCCGACTTCGATGCGTGGCTCGCCAAGCAGGTCGCTGCTGCGGTCGCCACCCCGGCGCCATCCGCCTCCGCGGGTCCGCCGGCCTCTCCCGGCGCCAGCGGCCAGGTCCCGAGCGGCGCGCCGGCCGCGGGCACGGAGCTGCACATCTCGGCGACCAACATCGCGTTCGATCAGACGGCGCTCAGCGCGCCGGCGAACAGCCCGATCACCATCGACTTCGAGAACAAGGACGCGGGGACCCCGCACGACATCAAGATCTTCAAGGACAGCATCGGCGGTACTGTCGTGTATGACGGCAAGATCTTTCCCGGTGTCGCCACCCAGCAGTACCTGGTCGGCCCGTTGGCGGCCGGGACCTATCCCTTCGAGTGCTTCGTCCATCCGAACATGACCGGCACGTTGACGGTCCAGTAAGGAGCCCGATGGCAACGACCACGTTGACGCCGGCAGCCACGTCGTACCGCAGCGGCCTGTACGACTGGATCACCACGACCGATCACAAGAAGATCGGGATCCTGTACATCATCAACTCGTTCCTGTTCTTTTTCATCGGCGGCACGCTGGCGCTCGGTGTCCGGACGGAACTGGCCCAGCCCGGTCTGCAGTTCCTGACCGAGGCGGGCTACAACGAAGCCTTCACGATGCACGCCACGTTCATGATCTTCCTGTTCGTGATCCCGATGCTGGCGGGCTTCGGCAACTACATCGTGCCGCTCCAGATCGGCGCACCGGACATGGCCTTCCCGCGCATCAACGCCCTGTCGCTGTGGATGCTCCCGCTGGCCGGGGTCCTGCTGCTGTCGGGCTTCTTCACGGGTGGGACCGCGGCGGCCGGCTGGACCAGCTACAGCCCGCTGGCCCAGGACAGACCGTTGGCGGCGGTCGGCTCGGGCGAGGACCTGTGGATCGTGGCCATCATCCTGATCGGGACCAGCTCGATCCTTGGCGCGATCAACTTCCTGGTCACGATCTTCAAGATGCGCGCCCCGGGGATGACCCTCTTCCGGATGCCGATCATGGTCTGGACCGTGCTCGTCACCTCGGTCCTGGTGCTCATGGCCACGCCGGTCATCACCAGCGCCCTGATCATGCTGTTCATCGATCGCAACTACGGCGGGTCGTTCTTCGACCCCAGGGTGGGCGGCGATCCGATCCTCTACCAGAACATCTTCTGGTTCTACTCGCACCCGGCGGTCTACGTGATGATCCTGCCCGCGATGGGCATGGTCAGCGAGATCCTGCCGGTCTTCAGCCGAAAGCCGCTATTCGGCTACAAGGCGTTCATCTTCGCGACGGCCGGCATCGGCGCCCTGGGCTTCTCGGTCTGGGCGCACCACATGTTCACGACCGGCGCGGTCTACCTGCCGTTCTTCAGTCTCATGACGTTCCTGATCGCCGTCCCCACCGGCGTGAAGATGTTCAACTGGATCTTCACGATGTGGCGCGGGCAGCTGATGCTCAAGACGCCGTTGTTGTTCGTGCTCGGGTTCCTGTCGATGTTCCTCATCGGCGGCATCAACGGCGCCTTCAGCGCCAGCGTCCCGGTCGACTTCGCCCTGCACGACACCTACTGGGTGGTCGCGCACCTGCATTACGTCCTGTTCGGCGGGTCCGTGTTCGGGATCATGGGCGGCTTCTACTACTGGTTCCCCAAGATGACCGGCCGCATGCTCAATGAGACCGTCGGCAAGATCCAGTTCGTGCTGATGTTCATCGGGTTCAACCTGACGTTCTTCCCGATGCATGAGCTGGGCCTGGCCGGCATGCCGCGTCGCATCGCCGACTACGCCTCGGCCGCGGGCTGGAACGACCTGAACCTCGTGGCCACGATCGGCGGCTTCACGATCGCTGCATCGATGCTGCCGCTGCTCTGGAACGTCTTTGCCTCGCTGCGCAACGGCACGATCGCCGGCGACGACCCGTGGGAGGGCAATACACTCGAATGGGCGACGAGCTCGCCGCCGCCCGCCTACAACTTCGACCACCTGCCGGAGATCCGCTCGGAGCGCCCGGTCTTCGATCTCCGTCACGGCACCACCCACGGGCACTGAGCGACCCATGACGAGCGACGCGCACGCCCTCACCACCACCGTCGACCACGGCGCCGACGCTGGCGCCCACGACACTCGCGGCGGCATCAGCAACCCCGTCCTCGGGATGTTGCTGTTCATCACCTCCGAGGTGATGTTCTTCTCCGGCCTGTTCGCGGCCTACTTCAGCGTCCGGGCCAACGCCCCGCAGTGGCCGCCCGTCAATCCGCAGACCCAGGAGCTGTTCCACGTGGACATGTTCCCGCTGGTACTGCCGGCCACGATCCTGCTGGTGATCAGCTCCTTCACGTGCCAGTTCGCGGTCTGGGCGATCCGCCGCGACGACCGGACGGCGTTCCTCCGCAACATGACCGTCACCGTGGTCATCGGGGCGATCTTCCTGATCATGCAGGCCACGGACTATTCCATCCTCGGCTCGGAGGGCGTCACGCTCTCGTCCGGGACGTTCGGGACCACGTACTTCACGCTCACCGGGTTCCACGGCGCGCACGTCTTCGGTGGCGTGATCATGCTCTCGGTGGTGCTCTATCGCGGGCTCGCCGGCCAGTTCTCGGCGAAGCACCACGATGCGATCGAGGCAGCCTCGCTGTACTGGCACTTCGTGGACGTGGTCTGGATCCTGCTGTTCTCGCTTCTCTACCTCCTCCCTGGCAACGCGCCGCACTAGGAGCAGTGGCCATGGACGAACCCATCAAGCATCCGATCAAGAACCCGCGCCGGGTCTTCCTCATCGCGGCGGCCTTCCTGTTCATCGCGCTGGTCTTCTGGGGCGTTCCCACGCTCGGACACTGGCACGTGGACTACGCGGGGACCACGATGCTGGTCGCCCTCGCGATCGCGATGAGCCTGATGGCGTATGTGCTCATCGCCGGGTCGCGCGAGTGACGGACGCGACGCGCGACGCGCGCGACTGACCCGGGCGCCCGATGCTGGAGCAGATCTGGAACTGGTTCCTGGAGCAGACCGCGCTGCTCGTGACCCCCGACTGGGGTTCGATCATCGCGCTGTTGCCGGTCGGGGTGATGGCCCTGGTCCTCGTCTGGCTGTTCCTGACCTTCCGCCGCTTCCGCGCCCAACCGCCGGCTCGTCGGGGCAAGCAGCGCATCGAACCGAGGACGCCCGCCGGGATCCACATGCCCGGACCGTCGTTCTCGCCCGTCTTCGCGGCCATCGGCGCGGCGCTGCTGCTGTTCGGCCTCGTCTACGGGGGCTGGGTCCTCGTCCTCGGCGGCATCGCACTGGTGCTGAGCCTGCTCTACTGGCTGGCTGAGGGGCTGCGCACCTACGACCGCGATACCGGATCCACCGCGCTGGCCCTCCCGGCTACGGTCCACGATGGCCCGCCGCCCGGCGTGCACATGCCGGGACCATCGTTCCGGCCGTTCGTCGGAGCCGTGGGGATGATGATCCTGATGTTCGGGCTGGTGTACGGCGGCTGGCTGCTCCTGGCCGGCGTGCTGTCCCTGGTCTTCACGCTGGTGGGCTGGCTGGTGGATGCGGTCGGGGAATACGGACAGGTCGCCAGGGCCGACACGACCGGGCACCTGGAGAACCTGCCCGCCCCGCGAACACCGTCGCTGCTGCTGAGCGTGCTGGCGGTCCTCTTCGTCGGCGGCGTCCTGCTCCAGACCGGGATCCTGCCCCCGAAGTCGGGCAGCGTCTCGGCCGTGACGCCCGGCGGGTCCGCGGCGCCATCGGGGGTGTCATCCTCGGCCAAGCCGGCCGGTTCCTCGACCCCCGCCGCGTCAGCCGCGACCGGGGACGTCTCCATCACGGCCCAGGGCGTGGCCTTCCTCGATACGGCCGTCAGCGGCCCTGCCGGCAAGCCGTTCACGATCGCCTTCAGCAACCAGGATGCCGGAACCGCCCACGATGTCGACATCAAGGACGCGTCCGGCGGTGACCTGTTCAAGGGCGAGATCTTCCCGGGAGTGGCGACGAAGGTCTACGCCGTGCCCGCCATCCCCGCGGGTACCTACACGTTCGTCTGCTTCGTGCACCCGAACATGACGGGCTCGATCACGCTCAAGTAAGGGACGGTCCCAGCCACGCCGCGCCGACCGATCCTGATCGCCGTCGGACTCGCCATCGTCACGACGGCGGTGCTGGTGCTCATCGCCGGTGCCGCTCGTCACCCAGACACGGCACAGATCGCGGTCGGCCAGCCGGCGCCAGCGGTCGTCGGCACCACCCTCGATGGGTCGAGCGCCGACTTGTCGACGCTGCGCGGGCATCCGGTCCTCGTCAACTTCTGGGGGCCGTCGTGCGTCCCGTGCCGCCAGGAATTCCCGCTGCTGAACCAGAAGCTCCAGCAGCACGCAGCCGACGGGCTGGTCGTGCTGGGGATCCTGACCGACGA
The DNA here is from genome assembly GCA_038327765.1 of Candidatus Limnocylindrales bacterium. Classification (GTDB taxonomy): domain Bacteria; phylum Chloroflexota; class Limnocylindria; order Limnocylindrales; family CSP1-4; genus SPCO01. Next base: position 105,969 of record JBBQLI010000001.1, read on the forward strand.
CCCGGTGCAGGGTGCTCGGGACTTCACCGCGCAATTCGGCGGGACCTGGCAGACCGTCATCGACCCGGACAAGGCGATCAAGGACGCGTACCGGGTGGCGGCTCGGCCACAGAGCTACTTCATCGACGGAAGTGGCGTGTTGCGCTCGATCCAGATCGGGTACCTGACCGACGTCGACTTCGAGCGCCAGTACGCGAAGATCGCACCGTGACCACGGCGGCCGTCTCGATCCACGGGCTCGTCAAGCGCTACGGCGCACGCACGATCCTCGACGACGTCTCGCTCACGATCGAGCCCGGACAGATCGTGGCGCTGCTGGGTCCGAATGGCGCGGGGAAGACGACCACCGTGGAGATCGTCGAAGGCTACCGACGTGGCGACGCCGGGGTGGTCCGGGTGCTCGGCGAGGATCCGGTCGGAGGCGGTCGCGCGTTGCGAGCGCGGGTGGGCCTGATGCTCCAGGGCGGCGGGATCGACATGCGCGCCCGACCGCGCGAAACGCTGGTCCAGTACGGGCGGTTCCATGACGAGCCGCGCGATGCCGACGAACTGCTGGACCTCGTGGGACTGACCGGCCCGCTCGCGACGACGCGCTATCGCCGACTCTCCGGCGGCGAGAAGCAGCGGCTCGGACTGGCGCTGGCGCTGGTCGGACGCCCCGAGGTGGTCATCCTCGACGAACCGACGGCCGGGATGGACCCCGAGGCCCGTGCGACGACTCGCCGGATCATCACGGGCTTGCGCGACGGGGGCGCGGCGGTCCTCCTGACAAGCCACGACCTGACCGATGTCGAACGCGTGGCCGATCGGATCGTCGTGCTCCACGGCGGACGGATCGTGGCCGCCGGCTCCGCGACCCAGCTGATGAGCGGTGTCCGGCCGTCCGTGCGGTTCCGTCTGGATGGTCCGCTCAGCGCGGCGGAGGCCGCGTCGCTGGGGTCGGCCGTGGGCGGCAGGGTCGTGGATGCCGACGATGGCGGGTACCGGCTGGAGGATGTGGCGCCGACGCCTGTGATCGTCTCCGCGGTCGCGACCTGGTCCGCGGCGAACGGCCGGATGCTGGCCGATATCCGGACCGTGGGCGGGACGCTCGAGGAGGCCTACCTCGAACTGGTCGGCACGGGCGCCGACGGCGATCCCGTCGATCCCGTCGAGCCCGCCGGGACGGGCGCGCCGTGAGCGGGCCTGCCAGCCTCCTGACCGCGATCCGGGCGCAGACGGCCATGGAGCTGCGGCTGACCGCGCGGCGCGGCGAGAACCTGCTGGCGCTGGTCGGGATCCCGATCATCGTCCTGCTCTTCTTCGGCTCGGTCGACGTCATCCCCGTGCCGGCCGGCTCCACGCGGATCGGGATCCTGTTGCCGGGCACGCTGGCGCTCGCGATCCTGGCCGCGGGGCTGGTCAACCTTGGGATCGCGACGGCCTACGAACGGTCCTATGGCGTGCTCAAGCGGCTGGGTGGATCCCCGCTGGGACGGACCGGGCTGGTCGCCGCGAAGGTCGTCACGATCGTCATCGTCGAGATCGTCATGGTCGGGGCGCTGGTCGTCCTGGCAACGCTGGTGTTCGGGTGGAGGGCGGGACCGGGCGGTTCGGTCGTTGGGTTCGTGGGGGCGGTCCTGCTCGGGACCGCGGCGTTCGTCGGGCTCGGTCTGGCACTCGCGGGCACGCTGCGCGCGGAGGCGACGCTGACCCTCGCGAACGTGCTATTCCTGCTGTCGATGCTGCTGGGCGGGGTCATCGTGCCGCACGACCAGCTGCCCGGGCCGATCGCCGCGCTCGCGGGTGCCCTGCCGGCGGCGGCCCTCGCCGACGCGTTCCGCTCCGCGTTGGGTGGCGGCGGCGAGCTCCTGCAGCCGCTCGCCGTGGTGACGGTCTGGGCGGTTGCCGCGATCGGGTTCACCGTGCGCACGTTCCGCTGGGAGTAGGAAGCCGGTACTCGCGGATCGGCGCAGCACCCACCCGGGAACGATTCGCGCGTCGCCGTCGCCATACCCTGTGAACGCGACCGTCATGGTCGCGTCGCAGACGAGGCGACAGTGGACCAGCGACGGTACGTCGAACGGGCGCAGCAAGGCGATCATGACGCCTTCGCGGTGCTTGCCGGCGCGGCCATCGCACGCCTAGACACCGCCGCCCGGCTGATCCTCCGCGACCGCGAACTCGCACGTGATGCGGTCCAGGAGGCACTCGTCCGCGCCTGGCGTGACCTGCCCCGACTGCGTGATCCGGAACGGTTCGACGCCTGGCTCCATCGACTCACCGTGCACGCCTGCATCGATGCCGTGCGCCACCGGCGCCGCCGACCGATCGAAGTGGTACTGACCACCTTCGACCCGCCGCTGGCGCGCGACTTCGCCTCCGACATCGTCGATCGAGATCGACTCGACCGTGCGCTCCGGGCGCTCGAACCCGAATGGCGCGCGATCGTCGTCCTCCACTACTACCTGGGGATGCCGCTGCCGGACGTGGCCGGCACCCTCGGGATCCCCCTCGGCACGGCGAAGTCGCGCCTGCATCGGTCCCTCGGGTTGCTTCGCGCAGCCGTCGAGGACGACACGGGCGGCGGCACCGGATCGCTCAAGGAAGGGCAGTACGCATGACGCCGATCGATCGCTTCGAACGACAGCTGCCGGCCGCCCTGGCCGACCTGGGTGACGAGCGTACGCCCGACTACCTCATCGACCTCCTCGGGCGGACCGCCCGTACGCGTCAGCGGACCGCCTGGAACTCCCCAGGAAGGTGGATCGACATGCCCAGCTTCATCAGCCGGCCGGCGCTCGTCGCCTTGCTCACGGCCATCGTGGTCGTGGCGATCGGCGGCGCCATCTGGATCACGCGCCCGAACCCTGACCACCCGTCCATCGCGGGTGGGCCGACGCCAGCTCCGATCATCACCGACTCGCCGACACCAGTCTCACCGACAGCGACGCCGACCGAGGTCGTGACGTCCGTCGTCCCGGAGGCGCTCCGCTACACGTGGGTCTCAGCGCCGCGTGCGGTCGCCGGTCTCAGTCCGCGCCAGCGCTTCCGCTTCACGCTTCGCTCGTCCTCCCTGGCCTTCCCGAACGATTCGCTCACCGCCGCCGACCTTCGATCGGATGCGTTGCTCGCCGGCGACCAGCTTGAGTTCCGTCTCCAGGATGCTGAGTCGACCTGCACGGCGGGCGCTACCGGCGCCTACCGCTACGTCCTGTCGCCGGGCGGCTTCCGGCTTCATCTCGACCCGGTCGGGACCGACGCCTGCACGACCCGTTCGCTGGCGCTCAGCGGCGACTGGATCCGCGTCGCGTGCACGAACACGCAAGACGCGTGCTTCGGCGATCTCGAGGCCGGCACGTACCCGTCGCAGTACGTCGACTTCCGTCTTGCGCCCGGTTCCGGCGACGCCTGGGCACCCGCGTACGCGGCCCTGACGTACACGGTCCCGAGTGGATGGTCGAATGACGGTGATTGGCCGTACTTGTTCAAATTGACGCCTTCGCCCGACTATTCGCTGGAAACCGGTAGTGGACCTACCGCCACGCACGAGGTGGCGGCATACGCGCGACCGGTGGCCGCGAAGGACTGCAACGGGACCGTGGACTCGCGCTCCGCACCAACTGTTGATGGACTGCTCAGCGCGATCACCCATCGAACGGGGATCGTCACCGGCGCGGGCGGGACCCTTGCCATTGGGAGTCGGACAGCCAGCTGGGTCGACATCGCGGTCGCGGATGCGTGGACCGGCACGTGCCCCGGCGACGACCGTCCCGGAGTCGTCTTCGCGACCTCCCCGCCGCTCGGGTCGGGCATCCCGGGTGCGTTGCTCGGCATCGCACGGGGCGAACGTATCCGGGTCGTCGTCCTGGACCTCGGCCGCGGGGACCTGGCCCTGATCCTCATCGATTCGACCCACCCCGACCGCTTCGATCAGCTGGTCTCGCAGGCGATGCCGATCATCGGATCCTTCGTGTTCAAGTAGGCCGACGCGGGCCGATCCTGCGGCACCGACCTGGACCTCCCTCCTCATCCCCTCCCCGACGAGGCGGCTCTCCTCCAGAGGCCGCCTCGTCGATCCATGTCCGGATGATCCATGCCTGGCGGATCCGAGGCCTGACGCCCGGCCGACTTCGGCGGGCGGTGAACCTTTTCCTGCGACCGCGACGCCATACCCTTCGAAGGCGACCGTCGTGGTCTCCCCAGGATCGAGGCGATGGTGGACGATCGGGGTCTCGTCGAACGAGCGCAGGACGGCGATCACGACGCCTTCGCGGTGCTCGTGGATCGGCGTCTGCCACGGCTCGACGCCGCGGCGCGCCTGATCCCGCGCGACTCGGACCTCGCTCGCGACGCGATCCAGGAGACCCTCATCCGCGCCTGACGCGATCTCCCGGCGCTCCGCGAGCCAGATCGGTTCGATGCGTGGGTGCATCGCCTCACGGTCAACGCGTGTCTCGACCTCGCCCGGCGTCGTCGGCGACGACCGATCGGGAGCATGCACTTCAGGTAGGACGTGTCCTCCCACACATCCAAACGGCGGCCCCACCTCCAGGGCGCCGCCGTGTGACCGAGCATTGACGGCGCGGACTCCGGGACAAAGAAGTACTCCGGGACAAAGAAGTACCCCGGGACAAAAGAAGAACCCCGGGTGGTCGGGCCCGGGGTTCAAGGAAAAGGCGTTGGTTTCGGAACCGGTTCGGAACCGTTCCCGTGCCATCTACTCTAGCCGAGCTCGCCGATCTCGTCCAACGGCGCCTCACAGGCCGGGGACGAGGCCTCGCGCCAGACGCACCACAGGCCTTTGGCGCGGTCGAACGCGGCGGGCGGGCGGACATCAAGAAACCCGGCCTGCTCGGCCGGGTTTCGAGGTTGTCGCGTTGGTTGCGGGGACTGGATTCGAACCAGTGACCTTCGGGTTATGAGCCCGACGAGCTGCCGCTGCTCCACCCCGCCGATGGATGGTAGTCGTCGGGAGTGCTTCGGTCAAACGGCCGCGGTGGAAATCGACGCCGATCGTTGCGGTACGGGTGGCGTGGCATTGGCGCCGTGGCGTAGGTGCCGTGAGCGTCCGGCGTTGCGCGTGCCGTGGCGCGGGACCTGACGCCGTGACCCACGGAGCAATCGTCGAATCCTCCCACGGCCCGGCAAACTTGCAGGTTCCGGGCCGCGCCACGGGAGAACGCGACCCATCCCGAGTGCGGCCGGTCGTCAGGTCCCGCGGGACGGGAACGGGTCGGTCGGCACGGCGCCGGGTGGTCCTGCGGGTGGTTCTGCGGGTGGTCCCGCGGGCCGTCCCGTCAGTCGCCGACCCCCCACTGCAAAGCCCACGACGAGGCTCGTGAGCAGCACGGTCGTGAACACATAGAAGGGCAGGAGCAGGTTCCGCTCGGCCAGGATGCCCGCACCAAGGGACGCCACGATGAACCCCATCGTGCCCGCGGCGCCAAACCAGCCTTGTGCCGTGGAGGAGCGACCTGGCGGCGAATTCGCGGCCACGACCGCGTAGAGCGCCGGGTTCAGGAAGGCGAACCCGGTCGACTCGATGAGGATGAGCGGGATCGCCAGCCACGGCGTGCCGATGAACGTGTACAGGATCCCGGTCACCGCAGGCAGGATCGACCCGATCACGATGAACGCCAGCGACCCGCGACGGTCGACGATCCTGCCGGCGATCGGCGAGAAGAGCAGCACCGGGAGCCCGAACATCGCGAAGGTCAAGCCGATGAACGACAGGTTCGCCCCCAGGTGCTGGAGGAAGAGACTCCAGATCACCTCGTACGTGCCGCCCGCGTAGTAGCCGCCGGCGTTGATGATCAACGCGGCGATCAGCCCGCGCGACCAGAGACTGGTGGGGCCGAGACCGACCTGCACGCCTTGGTCGCCCTCAGCGCTGGACGCGGAGACCACTCGCGCGCGATCGGCGTCGAGGTCCCGAGCCGCTCGGCCCGCCAGCGACGGCGGATCCGGCGGGAACTCGGTCCAGTCCGGGGCCGGGCCGGCGTGGGTCCGCCCGGGCGTCTCGCGAACCCGCACGGCGATCGCGACCGCCGCGACCGCCGCCGCGATGCCGCTGAACACGAAGACGAATCCGATCCCGCCGAGGTTGGCGGCCCCGAACGCGGCGATCGCCGGCCCGAGCAGCAGGCCACCCATCTGCGCGGCCCCGTACAGCCCGAACGCCTCGCCGCGCTTCCCTGGTGGCGTCGCGTCGGTGAGGAAGCCGCGAGCGGCCGGATCGTAGATGGCGGCGCACAGACCGGCGCCGGCCCGCAGCACCAGGAATGCGACTGGCGTCGTCGCGATCAGCGGCAGCGCACCCAGCAGCCCGCCGGCGAGCAGGCCACCCACCATCAGCGGCTTGCGGGCGGTGCGGTCGGCCAGCCAGCCGAAGATCGGCTCGCTGACGAGCCGAGCCGCCGGCCATGCGGCGATGACCAGCCCGAGCGTCGCAAGATCCAGCCCGTGCTCGGTGAAGTACAGGGGGAGGACCGGAAGGAGCCCGCCGAACCCGAGCCAGACGACGAATTCGGCGATCAGCAGGGGCAGGATGTCGCCCCACTGGTCGAGCCAGGTTGCGAGACGCGAGCGAGTGGGCAGCACAGTCATCAAGGGTCAGGGTCCGGGCGAGTCGAACGAGCGTAGCCGGACGACGCGAGGTCACGTCGCCTGGGTGCTCCTGATGGGACCGACGGCGGTGCCCGTGGCGCGAAGGTCGGACCGTATACTCGGCAACTCCAATCCGCGAACCGGGTTCGCCGCGAAAGGCTCACATGACCGACACCATCACCGCCGAAGGCCTCGTCAAGATCTATCGCGGCCGCAAGACCGAGGTCCGCGCCCTCGACGGGCTGGATCTCACCGTCTCCGAGGGCACCGTCCTGGGGCTGCTCGGGCCGAACGGCGCGGGCAAGACCACCACGGTCCGTATCCTCGCCACGCTCCTGAAGCCCGACGCCGGCCATGCGACCGTGGCCGGGTTCGACGTGGTGCGCGACGCCCAGAGACTCCGGTCCGTCATCGGCCTCTCTGGTCAATACGCGGCGATCGACGAGAACCTGACCGGTCGCGAGAACCTGTGGATGTTCGGGCGGCTCTACCAGCTCAAGAGTGCCGACGCCCGGCAGCGGGCCGGCGAGCTCCTCGACCAGTTCGACCTGGCCGACGCCGCGGACCGCACCGTCAAGACGTACTCCGGCGGCATGCGTCGTCGCCTCGACCTTGCGAGCGCGCTCATCGGACGCCCGCAGCTGCTCTTCCTGGATGAGCCCACCACGGGGCTCGATCCGCGCAGCCGCCTGGGCATGTGGGAGGTGATCCGCGGCCTGGTCCGTGGCGGGACGACCCTCCTGCTGACCACGCAATACCTCGAGGAGGCCGACGAGCTGGCCGACACGATCGCGGTGGTCAACCACGGGAAGATCATCGCCCGGGGCACGGCCGACGAACTCAAGTCGCAGGTCGGCGGGGAACGGATCGAAGTGGTCGTCCACGGTCGCGCTGACGTGGCTCGCTCCATCGAGATCCTCGCCCACATCGGCGGCGAGCGACCGGTGGTCGACGAGCACACCCGGAAACTGACGGTGGCCGCACATGGCGGCGCCGCTGTGCTGACCCAGGTGCTGCGCGAGCTCGATGAGGCGTCGATCGCGATCGATGACATCGGGCTGCGTCGCCCCACCCTCGATGACGTCTTCCTCAGCCTGACCGGTCACGCGTCGGCCGACGACGACACGGAGAACGCCGCATGACCGCATCCACGCGCACGACCTCCCTGCCCGCCCCTGACGGCGGCATCCGCCAGGCCGCCAGCGACGGCCTCGTGGTCATGTGGCGCAATCTCAAGCGCATCCCGCGGATCCCGGAGCTTGCGATCTTCGCGATCCTCCAGTCGATCATGTTCGTGCTGCTGTTCTCGGTGGTGTTCGGCGGCGCGATCGCGCTCCCCGGATTTCCCGGAGCGAATGCGTTCCGCGAATACCTGATGCCCGGGATCTTCGCCCAGACGATCGTGTTCGCCGCCGCGACGACGGCCGTGGGCATGGCCGACGACGTCAACAAGGGCCTGCTGGACCGCTTCCGTTCGCTGCCGATGGCGCGTTCCGCGGTGCTGACCGGACGGACCCTCGCGGATGTCCTTTACAACGGCGGCATCCTGGTGGTGCTGATGCTGAGCGGGCTCGTGGTCGGGTGGACCGTCCGCACCGACATCCTCCAGTTCCTCGCCGGCGTCGGCCTGCTCCTCCTGTTCGCGTTCGCGATGTCGTGGCTGGGTGTCTGGCTGGGACTGTCCGTGCCGACCGTGGAGGTCGCCCAGCAGGTCGGCTTCACGGTGCTCTTTCCGATCACGTTCATCTCGAACGTGTTCGTCGCCACATCCACGCTGCCGTCCTGGCTCCAGCCGGTCGCGGAGTGGAACCCGACAAGCACGCTGACTGCCTCGCTGCGCCATCTGTGGGGCAACCCGAACCCGGTCACCTCGACGAGCTTCCCCGCCCAGAACCCGATCCTCGTCACGCTGCTGTGGGTGGTCCTGTTCGTGGCGGTCTTCGGGACGCTCGGCGTCCGACGCTATCGCTCGATGAGCCGCTGACAGCCAGGCCGTGGTCCTCCCTCCCGAGATCCTGCTCCTCGCGATCGCTCTGGTCCTGCTGCTGCTGATCCCCGCTCGGCGCCTCCAGCTGGCCGGGTTCTCGGGTCGGGCCATCGGGACCTACGGCGTCATCCTGTGGCTGCTCGCGTTCCTGCTGGCCCTGCGACCGATCGGCGCGCGGTTCCTGATCCCGCTCCTGCTGATCGCGTACATCGCGCCGTTCGTGACCGCGCCACCGGTCCTGCGCCGGGTCCTGCGTCGCCGCATCGTCGCGCCGGTCACGGCGCCGCCGATGAAGAACGTCACGCCACCCGACGAGCGCGACGACTCGCCCTCCTGACCGCGGCTGACACCATGCGGCACGACCTTGGCTGGCACCTGGATCCCGGCATCGTCTTCCTGAACCACGGTTCGTACGGTGCCTGCCCGGAACCGATCCTCGCCGCACAGCGGGAACGCCGCGCCCGGTTGGAGTTCGAGCCCATCCGATTCCTCACGCACGACCTGTCCGGCTACATCGCCGAGGCGCGCGACGCGGTCGGGGCGTTCCTGCACGCCGACCCGGCCGGCCTCGCCTTCGTCCCGAACGCGACGACCGGGATCGACACCGTCCTTGCGAGCCTGCGCTTCGCACCAGGTGACGAACTGCTGACGGACGACCACGAGTACAACGCCACGCTGAATGCGCTGCGCGCTGCCGCTTCGCGCGACGGGGCACGCGTGGTCGTCGCGGCGATCCCCTTCCCGGTCGAATCTGCGGACCAGGTGGTCGAGGCGATCGCGGAGACCGTGACACCACGGACGCGGCTCGCCCTCCTCAGCCACGTCACCAGCACCACGGGGTTGGTGTTCCCCATCGAACGCCTGGTCGCCGAGCTGCGCGAGCGCGGCGTGGAGACCCTCGTTGACGCGGCGCACGCACCCGGGATGGTGCCGGTGGACGTGGATGCGCTTGGCGCCGCGTACTGGACCGGCAATGGGCACAAATGGCTCTGCGGGCCGAAGGGTGCGGCCATGCTGTGGGTCCGGGCGGACCTGCGCGAGGGGATCCATCCACTGGTCATCTCGCATGGTGCCAATGAACCGCTGGCCTCCTCGACGCGGTTTCGCATCGAGTTCGACTGGATGGGGACCGCCGATCCCACCGCGGCGCTGACGCTGCCCGACGCGATCACCTGGATGGCCGCCCAGGTACCGGGCGGCTGGCCGGAGATCTTGGCGGCGAACCACGCGCTGGCCGTCCGCGGTCGCGACCGGTTGATCGGGGCGTTGGGGATCCCGGTGCCAGCACCGGATTCGATGCTCGGTTCGATGGCAGGCGTGCCCGTCGCTGCCCTTGCCACGGATGTCGAGGCGGCGGCGTTCGCGCAGCGGCTCTACGCCGAGGACCGGATCGAGGTGCCCATCACCGGGTGGCCGGTGCGGGCTGCGCGCGCCGACGGCCGCGATGCGCCGCGTGCAGCGGTCCTGCGGATCTCCGCGCAACGCTACAACGAACCGTCGGACTACGAGGCCCTGGCGTCAGCGCTTGTGCGCGCCGGATGAGCGCCCAGGGAGGGTCCATCGCCCTGCACGGTGGCCACGAATACCGGCCCGGCGACGAACCGTTCCTGCGCGAGTTGCTGCGCCTCGCGGCCGCACGTCCTGGCAGGCGCGATCGCTCGGACCCGATCCGGGTCTCGATCGTGCCGACGGCCGCGGCGCGAGGCCGTCCGGAACGTGCGGCGGCTGAGGGGGTCGAGGCATTCCAGCGGGTCGCGCGCGACGTGGTGCTGCTGACCGGCCGAGGGGTCGAGACCATGGTCATCCGGGTGGTCGACGCGGTGAGTGCCGCAGACCCGATGCTGGCCGATGCCCTGCGCATCTCGGATGTGATCCATTTCCCCGGCGGTGACCCCGACCTCATCCCCACGATCCTGCGTGGCACGCCGGTCTGGGCCGCCATCCTCGAAACGCTCGGCACGGGCGCGATCCTGGCGGGTGCGAGCGCCGGAGCGATGGCGCTGGGCGAGGTCACATGGACGCCCGACGGTCTGATCCCCGGGCTGGGTCTTGTCCCGGGCGTCGTGATCGCCCCGCATGCCGACGCCGATACATGGGACCGGGTGGTCCAGCGCTATGCGTCGGGTCTGTCGGCTCCGGTCGGGATCCTCGGGATCGCAGAGCAGACCGGCGTCATCGTGGGCTCGGACGGCATGTGGCGAGTCGTCGGGCAGGGCGAGGTCCGCTGGGCCGCTCCCGGCACGAGCGAGGTCCTCATCGTCACGGACGGGGCGACGTTCCGCCCGTAGCCAGCGCCTCCAACCAGTCGACGATGCTGCCGTAGAACGTGGTCTCGCCGTCGGTCGGCCAGCCGAGCGCGAACCGCTGACCGGTCGCTGGATCGAGCGCGGTCACGAAGAGCAGGTACCGGTCGATGCCCGGGATGTGGCTGACGTCGATGCTGGCGTTCGGTTCGTCGAGCGGCGCCGGGATCTCGGCGATGGCATAGGGTCGGGCCGCGGAGGGATCGAGCGCGAACGGTCGGTCGATGTCCGTCGGTAGCGATCGCCAGGCCTCGAGCCGGATGCCGCGCCAACCCTCGGCGACGAGCGCTGCCGCATCGACCGACGCGATGACCGACCCTTCATGCAGGGGCCCGACGTCGACGGTCGTGTCGGCCCGACCCAGGACGGGCGCCGCCACGCGATCGAAGCCGCTGGCAAGCCAGCGATCCTGGAGCGGCGGCGCAGGGATCGGTTCACTCGCTTGGGGCGATGCAGGCGTGAGACCCGAGAGCTGGAACCCGAGCGCCACGAACACGACCAGCATCAGGAAGAATCCTGCCGTCAGCATGCGCGAGAGGCGCGGCCACGAGGCTGGCCAGGACGGGAGCCGGTTGGCAAGCGGGCCCATGACCGGGAGGTGGCGGAGGAGCACACCAGGATCGAACGGATGCTCGATACGGAGCGCCCCGACCGCGAACACCACCGGGATCGCAAGGGCAAGCAGGACGCTTGCCCAGACATACGAGGCCCGCACGGAGAGGACCGGGATCAGCAGGGCCAATGCGCCGATGATGGCCACGGGCGAACCGAGATCGCGCGCGCGCCGACCCGATCCGCGGGCCAGTCCGCGCACGAGGCCACGCGCGCCGAACCAGGCGGCCGCCCACAGGGCCGCGGCCACGAAGACGGTGTTCAGCCCCACGTCCGCGATCACCCGGAACGGATGACCGACTGCCTCGAGGAGCTGGCCGATCGCCGACACCGCCAGCAGGACCCCGACGCCGATGAGCGCACCCAAGAGGTAGCCGCGGACGCCGTCGCGACCACCCTGCCACAGGCCGCCGCCGACGGCTGCGAACAGGCGTCGCGTGGTCTGATGCGCCCGGCGGACCTCGTCGGCGATCGCCTCCGGCGACCCGAGCCGGTCGAGCGCGGCGCGTTCCGCCTGGGGCCGACTCAGGCCCCGGGCGATCCCGTCGTCGGTGGCATCCTCGATGTGGGCCGCCAGCTCCGAGCGCACGTCGGCTGTTTCCGCATCGGGCATGCGGAGCCGCGCGGACAGGCGCTCGAGGAACACGTCACGGTCGGTGGGCCGCGGGACGTCGGGGCCGGGGCGAGCCATCAGGTCAGCCCGGCGTCGCGATTCGGTCGACGACACCGGCGAACGCGCGCCATTCGGCCCGGCTGTCGGCGAGCAGGCCGCGGCCGAGGTCAGTGAGCCGGTAATACCGGCGGCGCGGGCCTCGGTCGCTCGCTCGCCAGGTCGCCTCGAGGGCGCCCTCCAGTTCGAGTCTGTGAAGTGTCGGGTAAAGCGAGCCCTCGGAGGGGGCGACCGCGCCGTCGCTCCGATCGCGAAGACGCTTCGCGATCTCGTAGCCGTAGACGTCCTCATCGCCGATCACGGCCAGCACAAGCAAAGCCGTGGTGCCGTTGACCAGCTGCGAACGAAACGATCGCTTGTCGTCGCCCATGGGATCCCGGTACTACATCGACGCCCGATGTAGTGGCACGATGCACCCGGGTCAGCCCGTTGTCAAGACCCACGGGCTCCGGGCGGAGCGCGGGGCGAGGTGGCACGGGGGGTGCGAGCGGGGCGCAGGGATGGGGCGGCACGGGGATGCCCAGCACGGGCGCCGGGCGGGGGGCGAGCGGCGCACGGGGCGGGTGGCGAGCGCGGGGGCGGGGTGGCGAGCCGGATCTCCGCCATATCTTCCTGTGGGGACTCTTGGGCGAGCCCAGCATGCCTGGCGCGGGCGGTGGACAGCCTGTGATGCCGCGCCGTGCGACCTCGTGCATCAGATCTGGTCCGCGGCTCCCGTTACGCCCCAGATT
>JBBQLI010000002.1:0-71193 GCA_038327765.1 Candidatus Limnocylindrales bacterium
CGGGGGGGGGCGGGGGGCGGGGGGGGTCGCGCGCACACATGGGGCGCGCCACAGGCCCGCGCGCCAGACACGCAGATCGCTCACCGGTCAGCGTGGAACGGGTCCGCAGCGTGCCGGATCGGCATCGTGGGCACCGCTCGACGAGGGACCTGTCGCCGTCGTGCGTGCGGGCGACGCAGGATGCCGAACATCCCGCCGAAGGGACGCACCCTCAGGCACGCCACCCATGAGCGAGTTCCGGAAGTCGATCACGCCAGCCTCGACCAGCGTGTGCCACGGCAAGGATCGCACCCTCGCGGATGCCGGCATCGGACACGCGCAGCGCATCGACGGCGTAGCGCTGCAGGATCGCCTCGACGATGACCGCTCCCGCTGGCAGGATCCTGGCCCGGATCGGCTTGACGCCATACCGCAGCACGGTCGTCTCCGCCGGCTCCTCCAGGAGTCGTCGGAGCGCCTCGGCGGTCTCGGCGAGGGACAGGTCGCCGCTCCGCTCACCGGGACGGACCACCTTCAGGAGGTTCGACACCGTTCCTCCGACGGCGACGATCTCAGCCGAACTGGCCGCCGGGAGGGACGCGACGACCTCGCGTGCGCTCCGGCGCATCGCCTCGATCTCGGCCGGCGTCGGTGGGTCGTGTTGGACGAACCGACGAGTCAATCGATCTGACCCGAGACGCAGCCCGAGCGCCCGGGGCGGCTCGTGCGGTCCGACGAGGCAGAATTCCGAGCTGCCGCCGCCCACATCGATGACTAGCGTCGGATGCATGACCGGCAGTCCCTCCGTGACTCCCACCACCGTGAGATAGGCCTCCTCCTCGTGGGTCAGCACGAAGAGCGGCACGCCGGCGGCAGCCATGACGTCGCCCACGATCGACGGGCCATCGCCCGCCCGTCGGATGGGTTCCGTGCCGATGATCGTGACCGAGGTCGCGCCGAGGTCCCGGGCCGTCGCGGCATACCCGGCCAGCGTCTGCGAGAGGATCGCCCGCGCCTCGACGCCGAGGTGGTGCCGATCATGGACGGCCGCACCAAGCCCCAGGAAGGCCGACTCGTCGACGATCGGCTCCAGCCGATGATCCGCGATGCCGGCGACCAGGAGATGGACCGAGTTCGAACCGACGTCGATCGACGCCCCGACCGCTGGCGGCATCGATCGACTTCGTGGCGGGGTCGACCCCGGATCAGGCGCCAGTGGTGGGCTTTCGCGGGGTCCGCGTCTTGGCCGCGGTGGCGCGCGGAGAGCGAGTCGTGGTGGCCGGCTTCCGGGTCGCAGGCTTGCGGGTCGCAGGCTTGCGGGTCGCAGCTGCCGGCTTCGGCGCAGCGGCCGGCGTCGGCGGGGCCGCCGGGGAGGCGATCGGCTTGGTCGTCGCGGGCTTGCGGGTTGCCGGCGTCCGGCTGGCGCTCGCGGGCTTGCCGGCTGTCTGCTTGTGGGCAGCGGCCTTCGCCTTCGGCTTTGCCACGACCGCGGACGTGACGGCTCCCGTCGACGTGGCGGAGGCCGGCTTCGCCTTCGGCGTGCGGGTCGCGACCGGCTTCGACTTCGACTTCGACTTGGCGGCCGACGTCGCCGCCGCTGGCGTCTTCACGGGCGAGACGGCCGCGGCTGCCGTGCTCGATGCAGCGCCGATATCGGCCACAGCACCGGCAGCGGCGTTCGCCGCCGACCCCACGGCCTGGCTCACGATCTGGGCGACCCGACCGGCGATCCTGCCCACCTCGGCGGCGGCTTCGCCGGCCTGCTTCGACCGCTTCGAGATCTCCTTCTTGCCCTTGCCGGCCTTCGCCGAGGCCAGTTGGTGGACGCGCTTCGACTCGGTCTGGCGCGCCGCGGTCAGCTTCGATTCGAGTTTATGGAGCTCTCGTGCGGCCCCCTTGGACAAGGGCATGACCGCGGCCTTCGCGTCATCGACCAGGCCGCTCGCGGCGGTCTTGACCGCGGCCGCCGTGGACTTGTGCTTCTTCGGCATTCGACGTGTCTCCCGTCGCCAGGCCTCGGAGCCCGGCATCATGGTCCCGGCGGTGGGTCTCGGTCCGACGTGCCAGGGCTCGCAAACGTACCATCGGAACGTTAACGACGGAGGCACGATGCCATACATCTTGATCGGGGTGGGCGGGTTCGCCGGCGCGATCACGCGCTACGTGGTCGATGGGTTCGTGTCGGATCGCACCGGCGGCGGCTTCCCGTGGGGCACCTTCGTGATCAATCTCACGGGTTCCTTCGTGCTGGGGCTGCTGTTCGCGCTGAGCCAGGAGCGGGCGATCCTGCCCGCAGACATCCGGGCGCCCGTCATGATCGGCTTCATCGGCGCGTACACCACCTTCTCGACATGGATGCTCGAGTCGTGGCGGCTCATGGAGGCGGGCGCCTGGTCATCGGCCGTCGCGAACCTCGGCGGTTCGCTCGTGCTCGGCCTGGTGGCCGTCTTCCTTGGCATGACGCTCGGGAGGGCGATCTGATGGAGATCACAGGACGCGCACTGATCGCCCGGATCTACATCGGCGAGGCCGATCGACACGACGGCCAGCCGCTGTACCACATGATCGTGGCGCTGCTCCGTGAGCACGGGCTCGCCGGGGCCACGGTGTTGCGCGGTATCGAGGGATACGGCGCGAACTCCCACCTGCACACCACCCGGATCCTGCGCCTGTCCGAAGACCTGCCGATCGTCATCGAGGTCGTCGATCAGGAGGATCGCCTGCGAGCCGTGCTTCCGGAGGTCGATGCGCTGATCGGCGACGGGCTGATCACGCTCGAACGCGTGGAGGTGTTCGCCTACCGCGCCAACGGGCCGACCACCCAAGACTAACGGCACGTTAACGCCGGCCGAACACCGGGTTATCCGGGGGCGGCGACGCTCAGGCCATGCCACCTTCCGACGCAGGACACGCTGCGCTGCGTCCCGGCTGGATCGGGCTGGCCGTGGACGGGCCGCTGCTCGCCCTCGCAGACCGGGCACGGATCGTCGGCGACATCGCGGCGTTCATGGCGCTGGTGGACCAGGCGCGGCCACGGATCGCGGTCGTCAGCGAGCCCCCGGCAACCGCGGAGCTCCTTGATTGGCTGGCCCACGAACGACGGCGCCGCACGCGGCTGCGGATCGTCCACCTTGCGGCTGAGGACGCGGTCGATGCACGGCTCGACGCGCTACGCCGCGGCTTCGATGCAGCCCTTCCCTCCACCATCGAACCGGACGAACTGCACGGTCGCCTATCGCTTCTTGACGAGGGCGCGCACCCGCCGCCTGGAACGGCCATCGAGATCGCGGCGGGCCTCGAACTCGACCTGATGGCGCACGAGTTGCGGCGCGACGGCGCCCCGGTCCACCTCCGCCCCAAGGAGTTCCAGCTCCTGGCGATGCTGGCGGGGCATCCCGGTCGCGCCTATTCGCGTCGGCAGCTGCTCGACCGGGTGTGGGGCCAGGAGCATGACGGCGATCCTCGCACGGTCGACGTCCACATCCGCTGGCTGCGGTCGAAGATCGAGCGCGATCCCGCGCGGCCGGTCCTGGTCACGCTGCGCGGGATCGGCTATCGCTTGGACCCGCCGGACCGCTAACCGCGCGCGTCTGGCTCCGGCTCGTTCTGCGGGCGATCGAAGCCCGGCAACTCCTCGAGATCGGCACCGGTGGGTTCGCCGGTGTTCGGCTCCTTCAACCTGGCGCCACCGATGGGTCCTTCGATGATGTCGCTCGCGTCCGGCCCGTCGGCCCCGGCACTGGTCTCATCCTGGTTCATCGCGACCTCCTTCGACGTCTGGGCCCATCGGGCCGCGACCAAGCGTACCCGCGGCAGGTGCGGACGTGGTCACTCGTGGGTCGGTGATCGGTCGTCCAGGATCCGGTCGGCCTTGCGGTCGATCCGCCCCCTTGTCGGCGGAGCTGAGCTCCCCCTACTCCCTCGGCCGTCTCGGTGATCAGGTACAGCTCGTGGATGCCCGCGGAGCGAGCGAGATCCTCGGCATGGGCGACCAGGTCGCGGCCGAGGCCTTCGCCGCGACGGTCTGGCGAGACCACCACGGACCGGGGCAGGGCGGCGCCGTCATGTGCTTCAAGCGCTGCGGCGCCGACGCGCCGACGCGCGGACCGTGACGAGCCACGACGCCGAGCGCGAAGGCCTCGACCGCGCCATCGAGCGGGAGATCGGCGTCGACGAGCAGCGCCTCGACCGCCGCCAGATCCGATGATCACGCGGTCTCGATCCGCATCAGCAGCAGCCACCCGCACCGCATCCGCAGCTGGCTTCGGCCATCGGAAGACCCTCCGTCGCCGCGTCGATGAACGGTCGGGCGTCGGCGGGCTTGGTGGCCTTGATGATCGCGCTGACCATCCCGTCCGCGACGCTGTGCGTGCTCGTGAGCGAGATATCGGTCAGACCGACGGCAGCCAGACCGGCACGGAACTCGGAGAAGGACAGGGCTCCCGCGATGCAGCCGACGTAGGAGCCGCGCTCGGCCCGCTGCTCCGCCGTCAGGTGATCCTCGGCGACGATGTCGGTGATACCCATGCGACCGCCGGGCCGGAGGACACGCGCGATCTCGCGGAACACGGCCGGCTTGTCCGCGGCGAGGTTGATGACGCAGTTGCTGATCACGACGTCGACCGAATCCGCGGGCAGTGGGATGTCCTCGATCGTGCCTCGCACGAATTCGACATTGGTGGCTCCGGCGTCGGCGACATTGCGCTGCGCGAGGGCGAGCATCTCATCGGTCATGTCCAGGCCGATGGCGCGACCCGTGGGGCCGACCCGCCTGGCCGACAGCAGCACATCGATCCCGCCGCCGGACCCAAGGTCGAGCACCCGCTCGCCCTCACGGAGCTCCGCGACCGCGATGGGATTGCCGCAACCGAGCGATGCAAGGACGGCAGCTTCCGGGAGTTCGTCGCGCTCGAGCACGGAATAGAGCTCGGCGCCGATGGTGTCGGCGCTGCTGCTGCAGCACGAACCGTCACGAGCCTGGACCGCGGCGGCCGCATAGCGCGCGCGGACTTCCTGGTGGATGGTCTCGATGGTCATGGCGGTCCTCAGCAGCTGGTGGGCGCCCCGCGCACGACGCGCGAGAGACGCTCGAACAGGGTGGTCGATGCGGCGCGACAAGCGCGAGCGCACAGGGCGATCGTGGCCAGACGGTCGGCGTGCGTACGTCGCTCGCGCTCCTCCCGGATGACGGCGATGAATTCGGGTGTCGGGTACATGGTCTCGGCTCCTTGGTGTGTGCTGTATTGATACTTGACGATATCGATAGTTGTCAATACCATGCCCGACATGAAGCGCCAGACCGACCCCGATGTCCTCCTCCTCCAGGCAGCCGCGGATCCGAATCGCCTCGCGATCCTGCGTCAGCTCGCCGCATCGGATGGCGTGTGCGCCTGCGATTTCACGGATTGCTGCGACGTGGCCCAGCCCACCGTGAGCCACCACCTCAAGGTCCTGCGCGATGGCGGCTGGGTGCGCAGCGAGCGACGCGCCTCGTTCATCTACTACTTCCTGCGGCCCGAGGCGGTGGAGCGCTTCCAGCAGATCTGCGGCGAGATGTCGCCGGCCGCCGGTCTCGTCTCGACCCGGGCGCTGCCGGTCATCCAGCCGCAGGCCTGACGGCGGATCGCGCGACCTCGGGCTGAGCACCTCCGGGCCGTTCACGGAGCGTTAACGAACCGCGAACGAGCCGTTCACCCCCGGGAGCGACGGTGGAGTCGTCAAGCGAGGGAGACCGAAGACCCCTGCCGACCGGGCCATCCCCAGGCCCGCCCGACCGATCGCGTGCCGAACTGTCGCGCGACATCAGGAGGAACAAGAGAGTGACGCTCACGACCCCGAAGCGCCTCGGCGCGCTGGCCTTGGTGGCCGCGATCGCCATCGGCGCATGCTCAGGCTCGACTGCCACGTCAAGTCCATCAGCCGCTGGGCCGAGCGCGGCCCCGAGCACCGCGGGCGGCAGCCCTGCCGCATGCGTCGCTGGCAAGATCACGGCCCTCGGCTCCACAGCCCTTCAGCCGCTGGTCGACGCGGCCGGCAAGAAGTACACCGCCGCATGCCCCGGTGCCACGGTCGACGTGCAGGGCGGCGGTTCCGGCACCGGCCTGACCCAGGTCCTTGGTGGTGGCGCGGATATCGGCAACTCCGACGTCACCGCGGAGTCGAAGCTCAAGCCGGAGGAAGCCTCCCAGCTGGTCGACCACGTCGTGGCGCGCCAGGGCTGGGTCGTCGTCCTCAACAAGGACATCACCGGCGTCACGAACCTGACCTCGGCCCAGGAGACCGATATCTGGACCGGCAAGGTCACCAACTGGAAGGACGTCGGCGGGAATGACCTCGCCATCGTCCTGATCCTGCGCCCCGCCTCCTCGGGCACTCGCTCGGTCTTCAAGAAGATCGTCCTTGGCGGCGCGACCGAGGCGAACGGGACCGCCCTCACCGAAGACTCCAACGGTGCGGTCACGACCGCCGTCAGCAAGACGTCCGGTTCGATCAGCGTCGTCGGGTTCGCCTACTACCAGCAGAACAAGGGTGACCTCACGGCCATCCAGCTCGACGGGGTCGACGCCTCGGTCGCCAACCTGACCAACGGCACCTACAAGCTGCAGGGCTTCGGTCACATGTACTCCAAGGGAGCCGCGACCGGGCTTGGCCAGGCCTTCCTGACCTACATGCTGAGCGACGACGTCCAGAAGACCCTCATCCCCTCGCTGTTCTACGGCCCCGCCGGGCAGTAACCTCGCCTTCCGGACGGACGACCCCGTGCTCGGACGGGGTCGTCCGTCGACCATTTCTGGCAGGATCGTGGGACGATCCACCAACGACGCCATGACGACTGGAGTTCCGGGTGACCAACGCCGCCGCCTCCCTCGCCGCCACCCCGATGGCTCGGCCGGCCACGCTCCGTGAGCGGCTTGACCTGCCGAAACGGGTCACGCTGGCCGCGGCTGCCGTGGTCGTCCTGCTCGTCGGCCTGCTCCTCTCCTTCATCGCCTGGAACGGCATCCAGATCTTCACGGATGCCGGGGTCCCCCTCGGCCAGATCTTCTCGACGACGTGGTCGCCCACGGAGGACGTCGGCGAGGTCGCGAACTTCGGCATCCTGCCGTTCATCGCGGGGACGCTCGGCGTCATGGTCGTCGCCGCAGCGATCGCGACGCCGCTCTCCGTGGGTCTCGCCCTCTTCATGGCGGAGATCGCCCCGAACTGGGCCCGCTCCATCACGCGACCGGCGATGGAAGTCTTCGTCGGGATCCCGAGCGTGGTCTATGGCTGGCTTGGCCTGACGATCCTCGTCCCGTTCCTCCAGCAGAACCTCAAGGGACTCGGGTTCACCGTCGGGTTCAGCTGGTTCGCTGGCTCGCTCGTGCTCGCCCTCATGATCCTCCCCACGATCTCGAGCATCGCCTACGACAGCTTCATCACGGTGCCGGGCGAACTGCGGAACGCCTCGCTGGCCCTCGGGACGACACGCTGGCAGACGATCCGCCACGTGCTCCTGAAGGCGGCGGGCACCGGGATCGTCACCGCGATCGTCCTCGGCATGATGCGCGCCGCCGGCGAGGCGCTCGCCGTCCAGATGGTGATCGGCAACCGCCCGGTCATGCCGACGAGCCTCACCCAGCCGCTGACCACGCTGACCAGCCAGATCACGCTGGACATGGGCAACACCGTGGCCGGGTCGCCGTGGAACGAATCACTCTGGACGATGGGGCTGGTCCTCCTCCTCATGTCCCTCGGGTTCGTGACGATCGTCCGCATCCTCTCGCGCCGTGGCGGCCGGGCATGAGACGAACCCTGCTCGCGGACCGGATCGCGACTGCCGTCCTGTGGGCCATCGCGGTCTTCGTGGTCCTGATCCTCGTCGCGATCATCGCCCATTTCCTGCTGGCGGCGATCGGGACCATCGGTCCGTCCTTCCTCTTCGGCGACCCGAGCGACTCGAGCGTCGGCGGCGTGGGGCCGATCCTGTGGAACTCGATCTACATCCTGATCCTGACCCTGCTGATCACCGTCCCGCTCGGACTGCTCGGCGGGATCTACCTCGCGGAGTACGCGAAGCCGTCCCCACTCACGACGCTCATCCGCTTCTGCCAGGAGCTCATCAGCTCGGTCCCGTCGATCGTGGTCGGGCTGTTCGGGCTGGCGCTGTTCGTGAATGCCACCCATTGGGGGTTCACCGCGCTCAGTGGCGCGCTTGCGCTGACCGTGTTCAATCTGCCCCTGATGGCGCGCCTGGCCGAACAGGCGATCCGCGCGGTCCCCGATGACGAGCGGAGCGCGAGTCTCGCCCTCGGCACGACCAAATGGGACACCATCGTCCACGTCGTCCTGCCGATCGCGATCCCGGGCCTCGTCACGGCGATCATCCTCACCGCGGGACGGATCTTCGGGGAGGCGGCGGCGCTCATCTTCACGGCCGGGCTCTCTACCCCGACCCACTACGACTTCGCGAACCTCGACCTGACCGATCCGCGCTCGCCGTGGAGTCCATTCCATGCTGCGACCACCCTCTCGGTCTACATCTGGAAGATCAATTCCGAGGGTCTCGGGAGTTTCGTGCAACAGATCGCCGACACGACCTCGGCGGTGCTCGTGATCCTTGTCCTGTTCTTCAATCTCAGCGCCAGAGGTCTGGGGCGGGCGCTCCAGCGACGTGTCACCGGCGCGTGACGATCGACCGTGACCTACCATCGCCGGAGGACCCGATGACGACCATGACTGCCGACTCTCCATCTCCCACCAGACCGCTCGTCCCCGTGATCGGGGCCAGCCCGGCCGACGCGGCCGTCGCCACCAAGCTGGCGATGACGGACGTCGACATCTACTACGGGCCGCGTCGCGCCGTGCGTGGCGTGAACCTGACGATCCGGGCGAACTCGATCACGGCATTCATCGGACCGTCGGGCTGCGGCAAGAGCACGGTCCTGCGCTGCTTCGACCGGATGAACGACCTCATCCCGAGCGCACGGGTGACCGGCACCGTCACGCTCGACGATCAGGACATCTACGCCAGCGGCGTCCAGGCCGTCGAGGTCCGCCGACGAGTCGGTCTCGTCTTCCAGCGGCCGAACCCGTTCCCGATGTCCATCTACGAGAACATCGCGTATGGGCCGCGCCGCCATGGCGTGACGAACAAGGCCACCATCGACGAGATCGTGGAGCGCTCGCTCCACCGCTCGGCGTTGTGGGACGAGGTCAAGGACGACTACCGCAAGAAGTCCGCGCTGTCGCTCTCGGGTGGCCAACAACAGCGGATGTGCATCGCCCGAACCCTCGCGACGGACCCTGAGGTCATCCTGATGGATGAGCCGTGTTCCGCCCTGGACCCGATCGCCACGCTCAAGATCGAGGACCTGATGGCCGAGCTGCGCCAGAGCTACACCATCGTGATCGTGACCCACAACATGCAGCAGGCGTCGCGGATCAGCAACCAGACGGCGTTCTTCACGCTCGGTGAGGACCGCGCGGGCTATCTCGAGGAGATGGACGACACCGCGACGATCTTCACCAACCCGAAGCAGCAGCTGACCGAGGACTACGTCTCAGGTCGGTTCGGATGAGCCCCGAGGAGAGCGCCATGACCGACAAGGAGCGAGCCGCGGAGACCGTCCACGAGCAGGTCAGCGAGATCATCGGCCGCGCCGAGGCCGCGCCGCCCGTATCGGACGTGCGCCCGCCACGTGAGCCGCTCGATCGCGAACAGCGCGAGGTCAAGGACGCGGTCCTGCGGATGGGGATGCTGGTCGAGGAGGCGATCCGGGCGGCGATGTCTGCCCTTTCCGCCCACGATGCCGACGCGGCCCTCGCGGTCATCGCCGGTGACGGCCGGATCAACGAGGCGCAGCGCCACGCCTCCACCCAGATCGCGCGGGTGATCGCGATGCAGGGGCCGGTCGCACGCGACCTGCGCTTCCTGCTCTCTCTGGATCACGTGACCTACGAACTGGAACGGATCGGTGACCACGCCGCGTCGGTGGCCAAGCAGGTCCGCAAGCTGGCGCCCGAGCCGCCGCTGAAGGACTACATCGACCTGCCCCAGATGGGCGAGCTGGCCGCGCAACTCGTCCACGGGATCCTGCGCGCCCTCGTGGACATCGACCAGGTCCAGGCACGGGCCGTGGCGGCGCGCGACGATGAGATCGACGCCCTGTATCACAAGACCTTCGCCGACGTGGTCGACCTGATGCGTGCGAGCCCCGACAACGTGGAGCGTGGCACGAGGATCCTGTTCGCCGCCCACTACATCGAGCGGATCGGCGACCGGGTCACGAATATCGCCGAGGACGTGGTCTTCCTCGCCAGCGGCGAGGTCGAGGACCTCAACCCGTGAGCGACCGGCGACCCATCCGGGTCGTGTTCGTGTGCACTGGGAACTCGTGCCGGAGCATCATCGGTGAGGCCCTCCTGCGGACCCACGGCGGTCCGGATTTCGAGGTCTTCAGTGCGGGCACGGACCCCAAGGGGCTCAACGAGCGCTCGCTGCGGACGCTGGACGAGGCCGGGATCGCTCACCCGTGGGCGCGCTCGAAGTCAGTGACGGAATACCTCGGGCAACCGTTCGACTACGTGGTGACCGTGTGCGACCAGGCTCGGCAGGCGTGCCCGGTCTTCCCCGGTTCGCACGAGTCCCTGCACTGGGGCTACGAGGACCCGGCCGAGGCGACCGGCACCGAGGACGAACAGATGGCCGTCTACCGGCACGTCTTGACCCAGATGGGGATCCGCATCCGCGAGTTCATCCCGATCGCGCTCCGCGCGCGGGCCGAGGCGGAGGCAGCGACGGCACCCGCAGCGACGGCACCCGCCTGACCCGGTACCCTCGGTGGGCATGATCGAACTGCAGTTCCTGCGCCATGCCCATGCCGGCGACCCGGGTGCGTTCGACGGACCGGATTCCGCGCGACCGCTATCCGAGAAGGGCGAACGCCAGGCGAACCGCCTCGGCAGGTTCCTCGCCGGCACCGGATTCCTGCCGGACGCGATCATCACCTCACCCAAGATCCGCGCGCTCCGGACGGCGGAGCTTGTCGCGCTCCACCTGGGACTGCCGTTCTCGATCGATGACCGCCTGGGTGGCCCGCTGGAACTCGAGTCCCTCGATGCGCTCCTGACCGAGGCCGGCGACCCGGTCCGACCAGTGCTCGTCGGCCACGACCCCGATTTCAGCGAACTCGTCTCGTTGCTTGCCGGCATCGACCATCTGCCGATGCGCAAGGGCTCGCTCGCGCGGATCGACCTGGACCGCCCTCTGCGACCCCGCAGCGGGACGCTGCGCTGGCTGGTGCCGCCGGACCTCCTCTGAGCGCCGGGCGTCGCCCGAGCGGCACTGGCGCCCGAGCGCCCGGACGTCGCTGGCCTCTCGCGTCGTGACCGCGAGTCTCCTCGTGGCGGGAGTGCACCGGCCGGACGTCGCTGGCCGCCCGTTGCGTCCCGTCCGCCATTTCGATGCCGACCAGATTGCTAGGCGCGTTCGACACCCGGTTGTGAGGTCGCGCGCCCGTCCGCCCCGGTCGCCTGAGCGTGAGCGAGGCTGACTCAAGGAAGGGATCCGCCGAGATGGCGCCGACACTGTGCCTACCGTTCCGCCAGACGTCGAAATGGCGGATAAGTCGGGCTGGGGCAGCGGTGGCCCGAAGGACCCGAGCGGCGTCACCCCGTGAGCTCGCAACCGCCGGGCGCCGGTCCGTGACAGCCGAGTCCGGGCGCGACTGGCCCTGACCGCGCGGCAACGGGCGGTCAGTCGGCGACCGCCGGGAACGGCAGCGCGATCGGATCGGTGGCGAGGCGGCTCCGGCCGTCTGCGTCGAAGCGATCCAGACCCAGGTCCGTGACGTCGATGAGGTCGGTCGCGCCCCGCGTGACGAGGTCCGCGGCGACGCGGGCTACCCCGGGCCCCCACATCATCCCGTGCCCACCGGCCGACGCGACCGTCACGCCCGCGATCACGCTCCCCTCGGGTGTCAGCGCCGTCCCGAGGATCGGCAGGTGGTCAGGCGTGTAGTCGATGGTGGCCGCCCAGATCTTGCGCAGCCCCAGGCCGCGGGTCACCGGCACGAAGTCGGCGAGGCGCTCGCGCATCCGCTCGTAGAACGCCCAGTCGATGTCGCGGGCTTCGCCGGGTCGCTCGTCCGGGTCGCTCCAGCCGAAGAGCAGACCGCCCTCCTCGAGCCGCCAGTAGAGGCCACGGCCGATGTCGAAGACCATCGGCATGCGCGCCACATCAAAGGCGGCATGCGGTTCAAGGACAGCGACCGTGTGCCGTGCCATTCCCGCCGGGATACGCAGACCCGCGAGCCGTCCCACCGCGCGCAGGCCGGGCCCGCCAGTGAGGAGGACGCGCTCGGTCTCGATGATGCCGGCGTCCGTCTCGACGGCGACGACCCGACTCCCTGACCCATCGGTGACGGTCCGGAGGCCGGTGAAGGCTGTGCGCTCGCGCAGCTCCACCCCGCTCCGCTGCATCGCGAGCGAATACGCGCGGACGTTCCGTGGCGGATCGATGCAGCCGTCGGTCTCCATGTAACTGCCGCCACGATGACCCTCGGTCGACATGGTGACGGCGGTCGCGGCCGCCTGCGCAGCATCCAGCCAGCGCACATCGAGGCCCTCGTGCCGCTGCATCGCGACGCGTTCCCGGCCAGCCCGTTCGTCGTCCTCGGTGACGGCGAGGATCAGATAGCCGAGCTCGCGGAAGCCCGAGTCGGTGCCATAGGCGGCCTGCTGGCCGCGATAGAACCCGATGGACCAGGCACCCAGGGCGACCGTCGCCGGGGTACCCCCTTGCGCGCGCACGATCCCAGCGGCCCGCGACGAGGCGCCCATCCCGGCAAGTCCCCGCTCCACGACGATCACGCGCCCCATGCCGGCGTCCTTCGCAAAGACCGAGGCCCAGCCGCCGATGGTCCCCGCACCCACCACCACCAGGTCCGCGCGTTCCGTCACGTGCTGGTCTCCGATACGAAGCCGACCCATCGAGGATAG
The DNA here is from genome assembly GCA_038327765.1 of Candidatus Limnocylindrales bacterium. Taxonomy (GTDB): domain Bacteria; phylum Chloroflexota; class Limnocylindria; order Limnocylindrales; family CSP1-4; genus SPCO01. The sequence goes on from JBBQLI010000002.1 coordinate 12,961, forward strand.
CCAGCGGGTGGCCTGATCGCGAAGCGCGTCGCGCGTCGCGCGTCGCAGGACCGCGGGCCGCGGCATCGCGCCGATCGCCGGCCTCTGGACAGCCTGCCGGGGTCGCGCGTCACACCCCGATCCCGGTCACCCGTCCAGGGCCGCCGCCTCCACGCACACGGCGACCACGCCAAGACGTGCCAGCCGGTTGAACACCGCACGGCGACGGACCGTCCATGCCGCGACGTCCAGCGACGCGGCACGAGCGGCGGCCATCCCCTCGGCCGCGATCCCGTTCCATTCCACAGCGATGCCGCGACAACGAAGCTCCACGGCGGCCGCGATCGTGGCCTCGTCCAGGGTGATCGCATTCAGCCAGCGCGGCCACGCAGGAGCCAGCCCGGCGACGCGCTCCAGCGTGGCCGTCTCGAACGACGACACCACGGCGTTGTTGAGGTCGGCGCCGCGGCCGGAGGCCAGCACCTCCACCACGGCCCGATCGTGGTCGCCCTTCAGCTCGACATCGAGGAACGGGCGACGGCCCACCGTACTCAGCACGTCGGCAAGTGACGCGACACCGAGCAGTTCGAGGGCGGCCGCGCTGAGCTCATCCACGCGCTCGGGCCGGCCCTGGACACGAGCCAGCGTGTCGTCGTGGACGACCACCGGGACGTCGTCGCGCGATCGCCGGACATCGAATTCCAGCCCGTCGCAGCCCGGCACCGCAAGGGCAGCCTGGAACGCCGCGATCGTGTTCTCGGGCGCGCGCCGCCAGTCGCCGCGATGGGCGAGTCGCATGGTGCGCATGACCATGGGCACGGTCGGTCAGCCGATCTCGAGATGCGCGCTCAGCCCGAGGTGGTCGCTCGGGTAGAGCGTCGGATCCTCGGGGTCCGGGCGGTCGAACACGAGCCGCGCATCAAGCACGCGAACCGGGCCGCGGACCCAGACGTAGTCGAGACAATCGGGGTCGCCGTCGGTGTCCATCGCCGGCGCCTGGAGGCCCGATGGCCACGTGACGGCCGGCTCTGCACCGTTGGCGGTCGCGAACGCGGAACGGAATCCGGCCGCGGTCATCCGGGCGTACGTGGGCTCCTGCGGATCGGCATTGAAGTCACCGACCACGATCGTGGCCGTCGTGCCGGCGTCGTCGCCAAGCCACGCGAGCAGGGCCGCCGCCTGGTCGTCGCGCTGGGCATCACCGTCCACGACGTGATGCAGATGCGTGACCACGACGCGGACCGTCGAACCGCCCGGGAGCGACACCACGGCACGGTGCGCCGCTCGTGCCAGGCCCAGGTCAAGGCGTTCGACATCGGTCGCGGCGAGCGGCGCCTTGATCAGGAGGCTGTTGCCGTATTCGGGTCGACCCGCCCAGCCTCGGACGGCGGCGTAGTGGGCCTCCCCGGCCGCACCGATCAGGCGGTCCTGCTGGAGCACGTAGACCACCTCCTGGAGCCCCAGGAGATCCGGCTGGAGCGCGGCCATGTCGGCAAGGATCAGCGGCAGGCGTTCCGGCCAGCGGTCGGCCAGGTTCAGGATATTGAGCGTCGCGACGTGCAGGCGGTCCATCGATCCTCCGTTCGGGCGTGGCGGCGGGTTCGAGCGTGGCGGCAAGTTCGGTCGGTCAGGACGCCGGCGCTCTCGGGATGGCGAACGAGAACGTCGAACCGGCGCCCTCGTCGGAGTCGACCCAGATGCGCCCCCCATGTTGCTCGATGACGTGGCGCGCGATGGCGAGTCCCAGCCCGGTCCCTCCGGCTTCGCCTCGGCTGCGCGCGCGATCCACCTTGTAGAACCGCTCGAACACGCGCGCCTGCGCGGCCTTGGGGATCCCCAGCCCATGATCCTCGACCGATGTCACGACCTCATCCGCGGCCGGACGGACGCGAACGGTCACGGCACCGCCGTCCGGACTGAACTTGACCGCGTTGTGCAGTAGGTTCACCAGGACCTGACCCAGGCGCGCCTCATCGCCGCGAACCAGCGGGATCGGTTCAGCGATCTCGACGCCAAGGGTCACGCCCTGGCGATCCGCGAACAGCCGCAGACGCTCCGTGGAGGTCGTCGCGAGCCGACCCATATCCACGTCGTGGAGGAGCAGCGGCGACGTCCCGGTCTCGATCCGGGAGAGGTCCAGCAGCTCGTTGACCATCTGGACGATATGACCGGTCTCCACCTCGATCTTGCCGATCCGGTCGCGCATCTTCGCCGGGATGCTATCGCCGGCTGCTTCGGCTTCGCGGGTGAGCGTCTCGGCGAGCAGGCTCACCGTGGTCAACGGCGTGCGCAGCTCATGCGAAAGGTTGTCGATGAACTCCGCCCGGATCTGCTGGAGTCGGCGCAGCTCCGAGACATCCTCGAGGACCACCCAGAGTCCTCGCACCGGTGATCGCCACGCCCGGACGATCAGGACGGTCCGATCGGTCCCGAGCCGGACTTCCCCGGTGGCGGTGCCAGTGGTCCGGGCCCGCTCGACGATGTCCTCCAGACGGCCGGTGAGGAACGCGCTGGTCGATGTCAGCCCACGCAGCGAGCCGGTGGGTCGGTCGAGGAAGACGTGCGCGGCCGTGTTCGCGAGCTCGATGCGCCGATCGTCGGCGAGCCACACGATGCCGATGCCGACATGCTCGATCAGGTCGGCGACATCGCGGCGCAGCCCGTCGAGATCGACCGCGACGGCATCGCTCGTCTCGATCAGGCGGCGGACCCGCCCGCGCGTGTCGTCGATGGTGGTGCGGCCGGCGGTCTGCCCGCGGATGTCGTCAAGCGTTCGCCCGCGCGACAGCGCGACCCAGACCACGGCGGCGAGCGCGACCGACTGGGCGATGACGAAGAGGATGAGCGCGCCGTCCACGAGGCGAGCATGGCACAGCAGACCGCGCCGCGGCCGGGTCGGCCGATCAGCGGTCGCGCGGCGGCCGACGCACGCGCGGCGGGACCGGGTCTGGCGGGAGCAGCCACGGACGCCAGGCGACCGTGAGGTCGTCGAACGTGCTTCCCGGGAATGCGTGGCGCAGGACCACGAGGTGCGCCAGCCGGGCGACGGCGCGGCGTGCACGCGCGGTCGCAGCCGCGTCGACGACGGCCGGCACCTGCTCGGCGGCGTCCCGCGCCGCGAGGATCGTGGAGACGCGCAGGCCATCGTCATCATCGGCCGACAATCCGCCCGGCCAGGGTGCGCTGGTCCCGCTCAGGGTCGCCGCGGTGCTCGCGGTGGCCCGGACCCCGGCCGCGTCGAGTCCGGCGATCCGACGCAGCAACCCTTCCATCGCCGCCGTGTTCGGTCCGTATCGTGGCTGGCCCACGGCGGCGTCCCAGCCACGCGTCAGCCGTTCCTGCGTCCGACCCCGGAACGGCTCGCTCAGGAGCTCATCGAGGAACGGCCCCAGGACCAGTTCGGTGGCGTACCCGTCGATCGCGTCGCGCGCCGCAGGGGCGTCGGCTGCCGCCGGCCGGTTCGCCGTCACGGCCGACTCCATGGCGTCCAGCGCGGCCAGCCGGTCCGGTGGGAGGAATCGCCGGATGGTGGCACCGAACGCGATCGGCGGTGCTTCGGCGAGGGCCAGCCGGTCGAGGTCCGTGGGCGTCAGCGTCCGCAGCCGCTCGATGAACCGGTCCGCTGCGCTCGCCTGGTCAGCCGCGCGGGAATGGGTCCGAGCCATCGGCGGCGCGGGCGGCGCTTGCCCGGGACCGCGGGCATGCCACGCGCCATCCCGAACGCTGCGCGACCCCGGCACGCGTAACCCACGATCGCGGTCATAGCGCTCGCGCAGGTCCGCATCGGTGAGCCAGTCGTGGGCGACGTTGATGCGTTTCGCAAGCTCCAGCCCGTCGTCGCCCGCCACGTCGGGATGGTGCCGTCTGAGCAGCGCCCGCCAGGCCACCTCGATCGTCTCGACGCTGGCGTCCGTGGGCACACCAAGCCGGGCGTACAGGTCGTCGTCGGGCAGTGTCGGGCGTGGCATGACGGGTCCATCGTAGGGTCCGGCCGTCCGGCCCGACCGCTATGCTCGCGGGACGCGTCGGATGGAGTCGGACCGACGCCTGGAGGGTGGACCGTTGAGCTTCATCAAGCGGGCACAGGAGGCCGCCAAGTCCGCGGCCGAACAGGCGCAGCACGCAGCCGAGCAGGCGCGGACCAGGGCCGGCGAGGCGGGCGAGGCGGCCCAGCACGCCGCCGGTCAGGCGCGAGTCAAGGCCGGCGAGGCCGCGGCATCGGCCGGACGCCAGGCGCACGACCCGGCCACCCAGGAGCGTCTCGGCAAGCAGGCACGCGACGCGATGGGCATGGCCCGCCGCGGCATCACCACGGTCGTCGAGCGGATCGACCCGAACACGTTGGCGGAATTGATCATCAAGGCGACCGCGCTCCAGGAGATGACGAACAAGGCGCTGCGCAAGAAAGGCTCGCCCTATCGCGTCTCGGAGATCTCGATCGAGGCCTCGATCCCGCCAGGCGTCTCATTCGCGATCGGTCGGATCGACGATCCGGAGGAGATGATGACCGGCGACACCGTAGAGTCGGCGGCGCTCGTCGAGGCCATGGCCGAGACCGGAGAAGCCGTCATCTCCCTCGACGGCACGACGCTCGACGAGGCCACCATCGATGCCGCCCGGGCAGCGTTGACCGAGGATGTGGCGAACGAACTGGCCGAGACGGAGATCAGCGCCCCGTAAGAAGTGCCTCGACGTCTTCGACCGATCGCGTGGAGCGCTCGCCGGTCGCCCGGTCCGTGACCTCGATGCCGCCGGCCTCGAGCGAGCGCGGGCTGACCGTCAGGATCAGCGGCATCCCGAGCAATTCGGCGTCCTTGAACTTGACGCCCGGCGACTCGTCGCGGTCGTCCCACAGGATCTCGTGGCGCGGACCGGCGTCGGCCGCCAGCGCGTGGAGCCGCTCCGCGACCACATCGACCTTCGGATCGCGGGCCGACCCGATGGTGACGAGGTGCGCCGCGTAGGGCGCTACTTCCGCGGGCCACACGATCCCCTTGTCGTCGTGGTGGGCCTCGACGATGCAGGCGACGTTGCGCCCGACGCCGATCCCGTAGGAGCCCATGACGATCGGGTGCGCCTGACCGTCCTCGCCAAGGTAGGTGGCTCCGAACGCGTCGGTGTACTTGGTCCCGAGCTTGAAGATGTTGCCGACCTCGATGCCGTTGCGAAGGATCACCGGCTGTCCGCAGGTGGGACACGGATCGCCGTCCTGGGCATTGGTCAGGTCCGCGACCACGTCGGGCATGAAGTCGCGCGGCACGTTGACATTGCGGTAGTGGAATCCTTCGCGGTTCGCCCCAGCGACCAGGTTGGGCGAGGCGGCCACGAGCGAGTCGACCACCACCGTGGTCCCGCTGGCGCCGATCGGCGACCCGTAGCCAGGCTCCATCTTCGCGGCCCGGATCTCCTCGACCGTCGCTGGACGGATCCCGCCGGTGGCGGCGACCGCGTTGACCAGCTTGGTCTCGTTGACCTCATGGTCACCCCGGACGATCGCGGTCACGAGCCGACCGTCGCCCGTCATGAAGAACGCGGCCTTGGCGGTCCGCTCAGGCCCGATGTGCAGGTAGGCGCTCAGCGACGCGATCGTGGTGGTGCCGGGCGTGGCGACCTCCTCGAGGGCGAGGGGCTCCTCCGCGGTGGTCGCCCCGTGAGGGATGACGGCCACCTGTCGGTTCGCGGCGTAGCCACATGCCTCGCACAGGACGAGCACGTCCTCACCGGCCGGGTTGAGCACCATGAACTCGTGGGCCTGGCTGCCTCCCATCATCCCGACGTCGGAGGAGACGGCGATCGCGTCGAGACCAAGGCGCTCGAAGATGCGGACGTACGCGCCGTGTTGCGCCCAGTAGCTGGCGTCGAGACCGGCCTCGTCGCGGTCGCAGCTATAGGCGTCCTTCATCACGAACTCGCGGACGCGGATGAGGCCGCCCCTGGCCCGCGGCTCGTCGCGCCACTTGGTCTGGAAGTGGTAGATCTGCATGGGGAGTTGGCGATACGACTTCACGATGTCGGCGAGGAGCAGGCCGACGACCTCCTCGTGGGTCATGGCGAGGACCATGTCCCGTCCGTTGCGATCCTTGAACCGGCCGAGCTCCGGCCCGATGGCGTCATAGCGGCCACTGGCCCGCCAGACATCGGCCGGGTGGACCACCGGCATCTCCATCTCCTGGGCGCCGATCCGGTCCTGTTCCTCGCGGATGATCTGTTCGACGCGAGCGTCGACGCGCTTGCCGAGCGGCAGCAGCGAGTAGATCCCGGAACCGAGCTGACGCACGTACCCGGCGCGCTGGAGCAGACGATGCGACGGCATCTCGGCGTCGGCCGGGTCGTCGCGGAGCGTCGTGAAGAAGAGGTGGGAGAGTCGCATGGCCGGTCAAGGATACCGGCACGCGGCATCGACCCGTCGCGGACCAGCTGCTGGACGGACTCGACTGGGTCAGGCTGCCGGCGTCGCCGCTGCGGCATGCGGCCACGGCGGTCTCGCCCGGCCATCCCCGAGCTCGAGCCAGCGGATCGCGTACGCACACCGGACGCTCTCGAGTCGGGCGGCTTCGCGTTCGAAGGAGGCCGCCAGCGACGACCGGCTGCGGATCGGTCCGAGGTCCGTCCGGATCGCTTCCACCTGCCGGACGAACGCGGGCTCGCTCCAGGCGGCGGGCGCGGCCGTCCGGCTCGTCCCCGCGACCGACCGAACGAGACGAAGCGCATCCAGCGCCAACGCCCGTCTGGGCGTCGACGCTGAAGCGGGAGAGAGGAGCCCGTTCGAAGGGAGGAGGTCCTCGAACGGTCGGAGGGTGCCGCCGGTCGCCGCTGCGTCGCCGACCCGCGACCCTCGCGTCGGGTGGGGATCGGGCGGACGAGCGACGATCGACATGCCCGCAGTCTCGGTGGGCGACATCAACGGCGGCTTATCGTGGAGTGAACCTTTGCGTACGAGGGGCGGGCCGCTGGCGATAAAGCGAGCCAGTCGCGGGCCGGGTCATGGCCCACTGGTCGCGTCGTGGCCCACGAGCCGGGTCATGGCCCACGGGTCGCGTCGTGGCCCACGAGCCGGGTCGTGAGCCGCGCGACCAGTGGCTGGTCCGGCGAACGCCCCTTTGTGCATCGCTGTGTCCCCAGGCACGCAGATTCGGCACAGACCCTCGTGGACGCATCCCCGGGATGCAGAACGTGCCGGATCCGAGTCTGGTCCACGCTCGGAAGTCTGGAAGAGCGTGTGTGACACACGCGGCGATGGTCATGCCGGCAAGGGGGGTCACGCGCCGTGGTGATCAGGCCGGGGAGCCACGCACGCTAGGTCGGGCGGCGGAATACATAGCCCACGCCGCGGACCGTGTGGATGAACGCCGGATGGCCGGCATCCTCCTCGATCTGGCTGCGCAGCCAATGGACGTGGACATCGACCGTGCGCGTCTCACCGGCGTAGTCGTAGCCCCACACGTGCTCGAGCAGCTGGTCGCGGGTGAAGACCTGGCCGGGATGCCGGATCAGGAACGCGAGCAGTTCGAACGCCTTGGGCTTGATGGGCAGGACCGCCCCATCGCGCAGCAGGCGATGCCCGCCGAGGTCCGCCTGCACGCGACCCAGGTCGATGATGGCCGGCGGGTCGCCGATCGCCACGTTCTGTTCGGAGCGGCGGAACATCGCCCGGATCCGGGCGGTCAGCTCGCGCAGGCTGAACGGCTTCGTGACGTAGTCGTCGGCACCGAGTTCCAGGCCGACCACCTTGTCCAACTCCGAATCCTTGGCGGTCAGCATCACGATCGGCACGCCCGATTCGGCCCGGATGATGCGGCAGACCTCGATGCCGGAGAGCTCCGGAAGCATCAGGTCCAGCAGGACGAGGTCCGGGCGCTCGGCACGGAACGCGGTCAGCGCCTCGCGCCCATCGGCGGCGGCAACGACCCGGAATCCATCCGCTTCGAGCGCTTCGACCAGGGTCTCGCGCAGGGTCGGCTCGTCGTCGACGACGAGGATCGTTCGTGCCATCCACTCGCCATCATACGAACCACTGTTAACGCATCGTTGGCGGTCGGCCGGCCGGCGCGGTTCAGCCCTTGCGGGACTCGGGGAGCGCCACGAAGTACTCGACGAAGTCCGCGCACCGGCCCTCGGCATCGAAGCGCAGTGTCCAGATGTTGTAGTAGAGGTCGCGCAGCGAGCCGTCCGGCTTCGTGTAGCGGCTCTCCCCGGTCGCGACCGCGCGATCGCCTTCGACGATGTACGGCTCGTAGTGCGCGGTCCAGGACCCGGCTGCATCGGGACTCTCGAGCCAGTCCGCGACGATCGCGTCCCGACCGACGACAGGTTCCTCGTCATACGGGTGGTAGCGATAGGTCGCGTCGGCACTGAACAGGTCGGCGATGATCGCCGGGTCGTACGTGCGCCACGCCTCGACATAGCGGTCGAGCCAACGCTGGACATCGTCATGGGTCATGGTTGCTCCTCAGCGATCCGGTTCGAGAAGGTCAGCATCCGCGCGAACCCTGACAGACCGTGTCATGTTCGTCTCAGCCGCCGTCGAGGACCTCGACCGCCCGATCGATGCGGGCCAGTGCCCGCTCATGCCCGAGCGCGACCAGGGTGTCGAACAGCGGTGGCGTCGCGGTCCGGCCCGTGACGGCGACACGGATCGCCATGAACAGATCGCCGGCCTTCCAGCCCCGGGCTTCCGCGAGCGCTCGGAGCGGTGGCTCCAGCTCGTCGGCCTCGAAGGAGACGGCACCGGCATGGGCGATGAGCTCGCGCGCGGCGGCCAGACCGGCCCGAGTGGTCTCGACATCCCAGCGCTTCGGGACGAGCATCGCGGGCTCGACGGCGACATCCTCCACCCACAGGAAGCCGACCAGGTCGCCGATCGCGCCGAGGGTCGGCAAGCGTTCCTGGACCACGGGGAGCAGCGAGCGCAGCTCCTCGTCGGACGGCATCCGCTCGATCCGACCGGCTGCCAGCTCGGCCGCGACGAACGGCCGCAGCCGATCGATGAGTTCATCGGGTTCGAGACGGCGGATCCACTGGCCATTCAGCCATTCGAGACGCTCGCGGTCGAAGACGGCGCCCCCCTTGTGGATCGCATTGATATCGAACCGGGCGATGATCTCGTCGATCGAGAGGACCTCGTCCTCGTTGCCGCTCGACCAGCCGAGCAGTGCCAGGTAGTTGACCAGCGCCTCCCGGATGAAGCCCTGCGCGATGTAGTCATCGAGCGCGGTCTGGCTCTTGCGCTTGCTCATCTTCGAGCGGTCCGCGTTGAGGATCAGCGGCAGATGGGCGAACTCCGGGACCTGATAGCCAAGCGCCCGGAACAGCAGGATGTGCTTGGGCGTGTTCGAGAGGTGATCCTCGCCGCGGATGACTTTTGTGATCTGCATGGCCGCATCGTCGACGACCACGGTGAAGTGGTAGAGCGGCGTCCCGTCGCTGCGGACGATGACGAAGTCGCCTCCGAGATTCGAAACGTCGATCTCGACATGACCACGGACGAGATCGTCGAACGCGACGACCCCCTCCCCCACCCGGAACCGGAGTGCGCCACGGCGACCCTCGGCGACGAATGCCGCGCGCTCCTCGGACGTCAGGCCGGCGCACCGACCGACGTACTTCGGCGGCAGCTTCGCCGCTTCCTGGGCCTGGCGATCGGCGGCCAGCTCCTCAGAGGTGCAAAAGCACGGATACGCCTGGTCCGCGGCAAGGAGGAGCTCCGCGGCGGCGGCATAGGAGGGCAGGCGCTGCATCTGTCGATACGGGGCGTACGGCCCCCGCGACCCGTCTCCCGCGACCTCGGGTCCCTCGTCCCAGTCCATCCCCAGCCAATGGAGGCCCTCGAGGATGTCCTTCTCGAACGCGAGCGTGCTGCGGGCCACGTCCGTGTCCTCCAGGCGCAGGACGAAGGTGCCCTCGACGTGGCGGGCGTGCAGGAAGTTGAAGAGTGCCGTGCGAGCCGTGCCGATATGCAGCGGCCCGGTGGGGCTGGGAGCGATCCGGACGCGATCCATCATCAGGTCCCGGCGGGCGGGCTGACGGGCGTGCCCGTCGCTGGATGCGCGACCGCCTGGCCCGGGACCCGGTGGAAGAGGCCCGGGTCGGCCTCGCCAGGCAGGACACGGACGAGGCCCGCCGGTCGCAGCCCGAGGGTCGCGCGTCCGCGCGGACCGTCGAGCGTCAGCGAGTCAAGAGATTCGGAGCGGGCGAGGACCGTGATGTGCGCCCCGGGCGTCAGTGCCCGTGCTTCCAGGTAGGAGAGCAGTCCGGCATCTTCTTCGGCCTCCTCGGTGATCCGATAGATCGTCGCCCGCTCACCGGCGCCGATCTCGCTGAGCTTGGTCCCGGCCGGTCGGCGGCGGGCGGTCGCGGCGTCGATGGGATTGCCATGGGGGCACGTTTCGGGGTGCCCGAGCATCTCGTCGAGGCGCGCCTCGACGCGCGGCGAGATCGCGCCCTGGAGCTTCATCGCCTCATCGTCCGACTCGGCCCAGCCGAGCCCGATGACCGTGGTCAGGAGCCACTCGAGCAGCGCATGACGACGGAAGATGCCATCGGCGGCGGTCCGTCCGGCGTCCGTGAGGTGGAGCTGTCGACCCTCGGCCTGGGCGACGAGTCCATCGGCCACGAGCCGTCGGAACATCTCGCTCGACGCCTGCGTGGTCACGCCGAGATGGCGGGCGATCTGTGATGCCGTCACGCGACCACCTTCCTGGGACCCCGCCATCACCCGGAGCGCGAGCAGGTATTGCTGGGCCGCGGTGGAGAGATCGTGCGGGTCGTGGCGAGGCGGCATGACCTCAGGATACGGGACGCGCCCGCGATCCCATCGAGCGGACGCGTCGCGCCACTGCGAACGCGATCCCGGCGACCCACGCGATCACGAGCACGATCCCGAGCGTGTCCGAGCGGGACTGGACGTCGATCGCCGTTCCGCCGGCGGATAACAGGAGTGCCGTCGGCACGGCCGTGACGACGAGCGCGACGGCGCCGGTCGCGGTCACCGCAGCGAGCCACGGCGAGAGCAGGAGGATCCCGAGGACGAGCAGACCGACGACCGGGGCCACCACGGGCTCGCCGACCGAGCAGCTTGCTGCGAACCGACCGCAGCCGGTCAGCTCCCCGACCAGCCAGGCGACGCCGAACAGGATGGGGAGCCAGGCGATGAGCGCCTGGACGAGCCGCCAGCGCCCCCGGCCGGTGCGTTCGTCGGTCAATGCCCGCCCCAGGTCGGTCGCCGCCGTGGCAAGGTCCGGCGGTGGCTCATCCGACGCGAGCGCCCATGGCTCGGCGCGCGGCGCGGACCGGTCCATCGTCTCCGGCCGGTCCGCGGTCCCGCCTCGCGGTCCCGTCGTCCGCGGTGATCCCGGCGGGTACGGATGGTCCCCCTCGGTCAAGGGAGAGGCCCACCACGAGGATGGCTCGTGCATCGATCCGCCGGTCGAGGGACGGTCGCGCTCCGCGGCTGGCGGGGGGTCGGGGCGCCTTCTCGGGGCGGCTTCGTCGTGCGCTGCGTCGCCGTGGGCGGCACGGACGTCGCCCGCGGGGTCGGTCTGCGCGTCGGCGCTGCCCGATCCGCCGTTCGCGTCTCCTCCGGCGCCCGCGTGTCGGCCCGTCCGGCGACGCGCCCGTGCCTGGTATTCCGGTCCGTGCTTGCGGGGATCGGCGTACTCCTTCGGGTTGATCGTCCAGTAGGTGCCACTGGTCGTGCCGTACCAGCTGGCGCCACCCCAGTCGGGCTCGAACGGGAGCTGATCCACACCGTCGTACGAGGTGGAACCGAACGTGGCTTTCGGCTGGCTGGGGTCCGCCTCGGCCGAGTCGTCCCTGGCGCCGGCCGTCCCAGGAGCGGGTCTGTCGGCGCCACCGGTGGCCCTCGGACCACGGGCCTGGCTCGTGTCCGGTCGCGAACGCGCTCCGCCCGCGCTCCTGCCACTCCCGCCCGCTGAGCTGCCGCCGGCCGCGGGATCCGTGCCGCCCCCGGCGGCGCCACCGCTTCCCGGGGTCGTGTCACTCCCGGGGCTGGCACTCCCCGGCGCTGCGCCGCGCCCGCGCCGCGGCCGACCGCCATACGCCCGGTGCGCCGCGTCGGCACGATCCGGATCGGCGGCCGACGGCCGGGCCGGACCGCTGGAACCGGACGGGGACGATGACGACCCGCGCGCGCCCCGGCGCGCCGCGCCGCTCGTCACCAGCTGTTCGTAGGCGGCCTGGATCGCCAGGAACCGAGGCAGCGCCAAAGGCCCTGCGGCATCGGGGTGGTTGACCTTGGCCAGCGCCCGATAGGCACGCCGGATCTCCTCGGCCGATGCGCCGCGCGACACCCCGAGGGTTCGATAGGGGTCGGTGCCGGGCGTCATCTCGGGTTCGGTCGCTCCAGCGTGTGACGTCGCTCCGGCGTGACCGGGATCAGCCGATCAGTTCGCCGACGGGCGCCAGTTCGAATTCGGCGATCGCCTCGGCCCCGACTCGTCCATGCGGGTCAAGCGAGACGGGGCGGTGATAGCGCGCCAGGGCTCGCAGCGCGGCTCCGTCCAGGATGCCGGCCTGACGACTGGCTTCCACCGAGGCCGCCCACGTCCCGCGGTCGTACCCATCCCCATCTTCGATCTTGATGGCCAATCCGGATGCCGCCGCGCGGGTGCCGCTGGTCCGCACCCCCGGAGCGATCGCGATGGCGCGCAGCGCCTCCATCCCGGCCTTGCTGACGAGGCGACCCGGGACAGCCTTCATGAGCGACGTGTCGAGGCGGTCGTGTCGGCCGCCGATCATGTCGGGTTCGGCCAGCATCGCGTCGCGAACGATCGTCAGACCGGTGGCGATCTCATTGCGCGGATCGCGGGCCGGGATGGCCGACGGGTCGGCCAGCATCGCGTAGGCGCGGGCCACGGAGCGGAGCGGGAATGCGAAGGTCTCCACACCGCAGCCGTCGAGCGCGGTCCGGAGCTTGTCCGGCGTGGTGCCGTAGGCCTTCGCGACAGCGGCGCGATACGCCACCTGCGACGGATGGGCAGCCTTCCAGTAGTCGACCGGGTCCCAGCCCTTGAGCCGCGACAGCAGCAGCGAGACCGAATGCTGCCCCGAACACATGTGACGGATCGGGCCGGCCTTCTCGCCATCGCGGGCAAGGCGGGCCGCCGTGAGGGCATCCAGCGGCATCCCTTCCGAGCCGCAGGCCAGGTTTGCCTGGCTGACGCCCGCACGCCGGTAGATGCCCTGGAGCGTCCGCACGTGGATGTCCTCGCCCGAGTGCGAGCTCGCCAGGATCGCGATCTCGGCGGGCTGGAGGTCGAAGGCGGCGATCCCGCCAGCTTCGATGAGCGCCAGTACCCCGAAGGGCTTCACGGTGGAGCGCAGCGTGACGATCCGGTCGGGGTCGCCGAGGACCCGGATCAGGCCGCCTTCGACGTCGGCTTCGACGATATCGCCGCGATGGACGCTCTCCTCGATCCCATTGCGCAGCTGGCGCACGAGGATGGGCGTCGCGCTGGCGCGACGAGCCGCGGGACGGGCGGTGGCGCGGCGCGGCCGGTTGGCCGCAGGAGCGGTCACGGGTGAGGGGATCTCCGCTGTCGGTGGGGCACGAGGAACGCGAGGATACCCCTCCGGACCGCTCGACGCGTCGGTACGATGAGGGTCACCGGCATGCCCATCGGATCCGCCGTCGAGGGAGGTCTTCCGTGACCGTCTCCACCCTGCACGTCTCGCATCACCCGGCTGTCCTGCACAAACTGGCCGTCCTCCGCGACGAGCACACCGAACCGAAGAAGTTCCGCGAGGTCGTGCGCGAGCTGTCGTGGCTGCTCGGCTACGAGGCGCTGGCGGACGTCGGGGTCAAGTCGCGCGAGATCGTGACGCCGATGGAGCCGATGACGGCCCACGAACTCGGTGAGCGGATCGGGCTGGTGCCGATCCTGCGGGCCGGCCTGGGCATGGTCGATGCGATGCTGGAGCTGATGCCGACGGCACAGGTCTGGCACCTTGGCCTCTTCCGCGACGAGAAGACCCTGCGACCGGTCGAGTACTACAACAAGCTCCCCGACTCCGCGTCGGTCGACCTGTGCCTGATCCTCGATCCGATGCTGGCGACCGGTGGGTCCGCCACGGCCGCGATCGAGGTCCTCAAGAAGTGGGGCGCGGTGCGCATCAAGCTGGTCAACCTGATCGCGGCGCCGGAGGGGGTGGCGGCGGTGACGTCGGCGCACCCGGACGTCGACATCTACACCGCGGCCCTGGACCGCGGCCTCAACAAAAAGGGCTATATCCAGCCGGGTCTCGGCGACGCCGGCGATCGCCAGTTCGGGACGGGCAAGGTCTGACGGACGTTCAGTCGTGGAAGCCACTCGTTTCGAGCCTCTGCTGAAACGAGGTTTCGCGACACGACCAGCCCGGCCCGCCTCGACCAGAACGAGAGCAGCCCCATCGCCCCTGGCTCGCGGGTCAGCGCGTCGACGGGAGCCTTCTCCTCGTGGCTTAGACTCGCCGCATGGGACTCTTGACCTTCAGCATCAACGTCACCCTGGACGGCTGCGTCGACCACCGGGAGGGAATCGCCGACGACGAGACCCACGCCTTCTTCACCCGCCTCATGGACGAGGGCGGGGCGATGCTGTGGGGCCGCATCACCTACGAGATGATGGAGAGCTACTGGCCGGCGGTCGCCCGCGGCGACGAGGAGGCGCCCCCGGCGATGCGCGAGTGGGCGGTCAAGCTGGAGGCCAAGCCGAAGTACGTGGTGTCGTCGACCCGAACGGACTTCCCGTGGACCAACAGCCACCACATCGGCGGCGACCTGCGCACGGGCGTGCAGAAACTCAAGGACGCGACCCCGGCCGGCGTGCTCCTCGGGAGCGGCACGCTCGCGACGGAGCTGGACCGGCTGGATCTGATCGACGAGTACGTGTTCCTCGTCCATCCCAGGATCGCCGGCCACGGCCCGACCCTGTACCAGAACGGCCTGCCCAGCACGCGACGGCTCGAGCTGATCTCGGCGAAGTCGCTCCGCAGCGGCGCGGTCGCCATGCACTACCGGCGCGCGCGCTGACGGAACCACGGCCCGCTGGTGCGAGCCAGCTAGAGCGTGCTGGCTCGCTCGATGCGACTCACAGTCGACAGATCGGGGTCGAAGGGTGTCCTCGCTCGCCCCCGGCGCCCAAATGACGACTGGGTGTCGACAAATCGGCCCGTGGAAGCGCGAGCGATCGCGTTCCGGCCGCATGTGTCGACTCTGAGGCGACACACCGACGACCGAACGCCGCCCGCCAGATCGCCAGACCGCGAGACCGCGAGACCGCCCGACCGCCGACCGGAGATACACCTCCCGCCTGCATCCGCGGCGAACCGCCGGCCCCGGAACGGATCGCGGCGGCGGTCGCGCTGTTCTGTCACGGGATCGCGACGGGCTGATCTGGGGGACGTGCGCGGCCACGACCCCGACCGTGCCCCTGTCTGGCCCGGTGTCTGCCACAATCGGTCCATGCGAGTTGCAGTCACCGGTGGCAGCGGGAAACTCGGGCGAGTGGTCGTCGCCGACTTGCTCGACCACGGCTACGACGTGGTGGCTCTCGACCTTCAGCCGCCGCGGGACCCGGCAGTCTCGTTCACCCGCATCGACCTGACCGACTACGGCCAGGTGGTCGAGGCCCTGACCCACATCGATTCGCGCTATGACGGCGTGGATGCCGTGGTGCATCTTGCGGCGATCCCCGCTCCTGGGATGATCGCGAATGCCGCCACGTTCGCGAACAACGCGGTCTCCACCTACAACGTGTTCTCGGCGGCCCGTCAGGCAGGCATCAAGAATGTGGTGTGGGCCTCGAGCGAGACGGTGCTCGGCCTCCCGTTCGATACGCCGCCGCCGTATGCGCCGGTCGACGAGGAGTACGCGGTCCGGCCCGAGTCCACCTATTCGCTGGTCAAGGATCTCGAAGAGGAGATGGCGCGCCAATTCTGCCGCTGGGATCCGGCGCTCAAGATGATCGGCCTGCGCTTCTCGAACGTCATGGAGCCGGGCGATTACGCGGCGTTCCCGTCCTACGACCCGGACCCGCTCCTGCGCAAGTGGAACCTGTGGGGCTACATCGACGCGCGTGATGGCGCACAGGCGGTCCGCCGGGCGCTCGAGCATCCGGCCACCGGGACCGACGTCTTCATCATCGCCAACGCCGACACCGTGATGTCGCGCTCGAGCGCATCGCTGATGGCCGAGGTCTTCCCGGACGTGCCGATCCACGGCAAGCTCGACGAGCACCAGACGCTCCTGTCGATCGACAAGGCGCGGCGCGTCCTGGGGTATGCACCCGCGCATGGTTGGCGCGACGAAGTGAGCCGCACCACCGGAGCATGAGCGCGGTCGACGGCGTCGACTACGGCGCGTTCGACGCGCTCACCTTCGACTGCTACGGGACCCTCATCGATTGGGAGGCCGGGCTGTCCGCCGGCCTGCGGGCGCTGCTGGGGCCGGCGGGCGCGCCGACCGACCGCGAGGCGTTGCTGGAGGCCTACGCTGGCTTCGAAGCCGACGCGGAACGGCCGCCGTATCGCCGCTACCGGGAGGTCCTCGCGATCGGGGGACGCGGTGTGGCGCGGGTATACGGGGTGGCGGTGGACGACGCGGCCGTCGAGCGGTTCGGCGGCTCTGTCGTCGACTGGCCCGCGTTCCCGGATTCGGCTGCGGCGCTCGAGCGACTCAAGACCCGATTCCGCCTCGGCGTGCTCACCAACTGCGACGACGACCTGTTCGCGGCATCGAACCGGCGGCTCGGCGTCGCGTTCGACTGGGTGGTCACGGCCCAGCAGGTCGGTGGCTACAAGCCCGATCCGCGCAACTTCGAGGTGCTGTTCGAGCGACTCGGGCTGCCGCGCGAACGGATCCTCCACGTCGCTCAGAGCCTCTACCACGACCACGTTCCGGCCAAGGCGCTCGGGCTGACGACCGTCTGGATCGACCGGCGGCATGGTCGCGTCGGCGCTGGTGCGACACCGGTCCCGGACGTTGCGGCGCGGCCCGACGCGACGTTCCCAGATATGGCGTCATTCGCCGCGGCCGCGGTGCCGTGAGCGGAGCGTCACGGTCGATGGCTCGAACCAGACAAGACCGGCCTCGTGCGGCGGCGCTGTACCGGCGCTAAGGGCGCGGACCCAGGCGGCGGACGGCGCCGGGAACGCTGCGGCAAACAGGTTCGGATATCGGCCGACGAGCCGATGGTTCGCGGCAGTCGCGCTCACGACCCAGACGGTCGCGACACGATACGGCGGCGCACCACCACCGAGGACGCTGGCCAGATCTGCGGCCTCGGTGGCCTTTCGATGCGTACTCCGGATCGCGGCGCCGAGATCGCCGAACGTATTCCATGCCTCGATCAGGATCAGAACGCGGTGACGATCGTCGCGAAGAGCGACATCGGTGGAATGGCGAGGGTCGAGCGGGCGGGTAGGAAGTTCGACTGCCGCTCGCCGGCCCGTCGAGCGTGCGAGTCCGAGCATCGCTTCCTGGATCCGCAGATGGCCCGCATCCGCGAGGGTCGCGTCCGGGTCTGTGGGGCGGGAGAAGCCGACGGCCAGCGGCCGCCCCAGCACGACCCCGAGCGCGATCCATTTCTCGAGCGGGACGCTACCGCCTCGACCGAGTTCGATGGCGCTGATCCACGTCTGATGGACCCCGAGCCGCTCGGCCACCGCCGACTGGGTGAGCCGCAGTGCCCGCCGGTCGGCCCGCACTTCGCGACCAAGAACGGCCGCGATTGTCGTCGTCCGACGTGCCGCCTCGCGCAGGGGCTCCCGGCCGCGGTTTCTGGTCATCCGTGGCTGCGTGGGCTCCGTCATGGCCACCAGTCTTAACGTCAGCGATCATCGGCCACGTATCGGCCTGCCCAGCCGCTCTGTGCGAGTGAGCGCTACCTTCGAGGACGGTTCGTGCGCGGGAACACGGTTCGGCCGACGTGCTGGCGCATCAGTCCTCCCTCGCGAGCACCCCAGGGGCGCCGGGGACAGCCTCCAAAACGCTGGAGTTACGACTGTGAGTCTTGCGGGCGGCGGACTTGCGGGCGGCTAGCGGCGGACTCGCGGGCGGCGGGAAGCGGCGGGCAGCCGGGCGGCGGGCGGCGGACTTGCGGGCGGCGGGCAGCCGGGCGGCGGGCGGCGGACTCGCGGGCGGCGGGCGGCGGGCGGCGGTCGTGCGGGTTCCGTCCGAGTCCCGCGGCGCTAGAAGCCGCCCGCGGCGATATCCACGACGCTGCGCTGGAATGACGAGCCCTTGGCGTCCAGGTCGGAGAGCTCGGAGAGGGCCGTCGTCGCCAGGTCCATGCGCAACGCATCCTCGGACGGTGCCTCCCGGAGGATGCCGGCACCCACGGCGATGTCGACGCTCCGCTTCCAGAGGCTCGGATCGACCAGCCCGATCCCGTTCGGCGATGGCCAGATGAGGGCGTTGACTTCATTCAGCTGCCACGCCTGATGGCCGGTCCGCAGGCTGGGATCCAGGCTCGCACTCACGCCCGGGTCCGCGATGGTCGTCGCGCTCTCGCTGGCCCCCGTGCCGGCACTGGCGCCCGCGCCCGGGTCGGGGCTCCCCGTCGGGCTCCCGCTCCCGTCCGCGCCGGCATCGCGCACGTCCTTGACGCAGTCGGCCTGATGGTCACGACAGAAGATCCAGCCCTCGAACGAGGCCTTGAGGAACCGCACCGCGACCTCCTCGTTACCGGACTTGGCTAGCCAGGAGGCACGGGCGAACACGGCGTCCTGGAGCATCGCCGTGCCCTCATCGTTGTAGTTGATGACATCGAGGTCCACGGGCCGGTAGAGTGCGCCGGTCTCGGGGTTCGTCGTCTCCAGGATCCGCGCGTATTCGTTGTAGATCATGGCCTCGGCCACATCGACCTGTTTCGTGAGCAGGGACGAGACATCGGGTGCCTGGATGACCTTCGTATAGCCTTTCCCTGGCTGAAGGCCGTATTTCGTCGCCGCTGCCGTCACCTCGAACTCATTTCCGAAGCCCCAGACGCCGACGCGCTTGTGCACGAAATCCTTGGGCGACGTGATGTCCGCGGTCTTGAACGAGACCGAGAGCGTGCCCGAGCGCTGGAACACCTGCGCGATATCGACCAGGTCGGACGCCGGGCTGGCCTCACGTGCCTGGAGCATCTTCGGCACCCACGAGACGGTGAACTCAGGCCCGTTGCCCTCGGAGCCGATGCGCTGCGGGGCGATGCCCGGACCGCCCGGGACGATCGTGACCTCGATCCCTTCGGCCGCGTAATACCCCTGCTTGACGGCCGCCAGGTAGCCCGCGAATTGGGCCTGCGCTACCCACTGGAGCTGGAGCCGGACCTTCGTCACGGCCGGCGGCCTGCTCGCGGGCGGGGCGACCGATGGTGTCAGCGCGACGCTCGGCGGGGCGACGCTCGGCGGGGCGGTGGCGACCGGCACCGTCGATATCGTTGACCCCTGGCACGCAGACGCCAGAAACACCGCGCTCGCGACGACGGCCAGGATGCGTGAGCGCATCGGGCGCGTCGCCATCGATCAGCCGGTCACGGCCCGGTCGGCGATCGACAGGACGCGGTCGATGATCTCGAAGCCGTCCGCGAGTTGCGCTTCGGTGATCGTCAGGGGCGGGTTGGTGTGGATGGAATTGTTCGCAAGCATCGTGTAGAGCCCGGCCTCGCGGAATGCCTTCCCGATCGCCTTCATCTCGTCCGACGTGCCGTTGAAGGCGGTCAGCGGCGTCCACGGATCGCGGCTCCGGACCAGGTCGATGATCCCGAACAGCCCGAGGTTGCGGACTGCGCCCACGCTCGGATGCTTCGCGGCGAGATCGAGATGGTGCTGGCGCATCACCGGGCCAAGCCGCGCGGCCCGCTCGATCAGCCCGTCCTCCTCGTAGACCTTGATCGTCGCGAGGGATGCGGCCAGGCTGATCGGATGGCTGCTGTAGGTCAGGCCGCCGTAGAACATCTTCGTGTCGAACTGCTCCGCGATCCCGTGGCGCATCGCGACGGCGCCAAGCGGCAGGTAACTGGACGTGAGGCCCTTGGCCATCGTCATGAGATCCGGCGTGACATCCCAGTGGTCGATGGCGAACCACTTCCCGGTCCGCCCGAAGCCAGCCATCACCTCGTCGGCGACCATGAGGATCCCGTACCGGTCGCAGATGTCGCGGACGCCCTTGATGTAGCCGTCGGGCGGGATGAGGATGCCGTTGGTCCCGACGATGGTCTCGAGGAAGATCGCGGCGATCGTGTGCGGGCCCTCGTAGCGGACCACGTCCTCGAGCCCTTGCAGGCTCTCGGCCACGGGCCGTGGCTCGGGCTCGCCCCAGCGGTGCGTGTCGGGGTAGCGGACCACACCGACCAGGCCCGGCTCATTGGCCCAGCGCCGGGGGTCGCCGGTCAGGCTCATGGCCCCGAGGGTCGCCCCGTGGTACGAGCGGTAGCGGGCGAGCACCTTGTACCGCCCGGTGACGTGGCGCGCGAACTTGATCGCGTTCTCGATCGCCTCCGCGCCACCGAGCGTGAAGAAGACCTTGTCCATGTCGCCAGGGAGGATCTCGGCGAGCTTGGCGCCCAGCCGCGCCCGGATCTCGGTGGTGAATGCCGGCTGCACGTACTGGAGCTTGAGCGCCTGCTCGGTGATGGCGTCGATGACGCGGCGATCCCCGTGGCCGATGTTGACGGACATCAGCTGGCTGTTGAAATCGAGGATCCGCTGGCCCTCCGGGGTGTACAGGTAGACGCCCTCGGCGTGGTCGATCGCGATCGGGTCGACCGTGCCCTGGACCGACCACGAGAAGAACGTGTGTTCCTTCGAGAGGGCGGCGATCTCGGCGCTGGACATCGTCCCCGGTGCCGTGCTGATACCCATGGATCACCTCGGGGCAGGTCGTCCGCAGTGAAGCGGCGGACCTGGGCGGGACTCGGATCGGACGGCGCGCATGCGCCGCCGCTGGGGTCGCCATTACAGCACATCCGGACCGGCTGACGAGACCCGACCCAGCCCGTGGGTGCCTGCCCGGTCGCATGCCTGATGACAAGGTTGCGAGATCCCGTATAGACTCCGCGCGCCGACCGGCCCCCCAAGGTCACAAGGATCGACAACTCAAGAGTCCGAGCGCGCACCGGCTCCCCGAGTCAGCTCCTGGCATCCCCCAAGATGCCGCGGGTCCCCACGACCCACCTCTCCCGGCCACGCCTCCCTCGCCGTGCCTGCTGTGGACCCCAGCCATCAATCCGCCGTCGCGCCCCCGCGCGACGTCCCGGCAGGAAGGAACTCCATTGCGATCGACACGCATGGGCGCGCGAGCGTTCATCCCCCTGGCATTGGCCGCCACCATCCTCTTCAGCGGACACCCGGTCGCCACCGTCGCGGCTGTCGAAGCGTCCCCGGTCGTCACCCCGGATCCCACCCCGATCGTCGATCCCGCCCCGACGCCCGATCCCATGGCGACCCCCACCCCGACGCCCGATCCCACCCCGGCGCCGACCGCCACGCCCGTCCCGACCGCGAGCGCCACCCCGGCGCCGACCCCCACACCACGACCGCGGGTGACCGAGGCGCAGCAGATCATCGCCATCGCGAAGAAGCAGCTCGGCGACCCATGGGTCTACGGGGCGACCGGTCCGAAGGCCTTCGACTGCTCGGGTCTCGTCGCCTATGCGTTCCGCAAGGCCGGCGACCTTCGTGCGCTCGACCACGGCCGGCTCCGGTCGGCCGGCGCGATCTACCGCTGGTTCAAGGCCCGCGGCCTCGCGAGTGGCTCTAACCCGCACCCTGGCGACCTCGTCATCTGGGGTGGTGGCACGCACATCGGGATCTACATCGGCAACGGCAAGGCGATCAGCACGCTGACCCGCGGCGTGACGATCCATCGGGTCCACGCGGTCACGGCGCGATTCACCGCCTACCTCCACACCGGGATGTGGAAGGCGACCAACTAGCCGAGGCGCGGCCGGGCTAGGGGTTGCGCTCCGCGGCGTCGATGACGACCGCGGCGGTCCGGTCGATGTCGCTCTCGGTCGTCCCCCAGCCGGAGACCGAGAAGCGCATCGCCGCGCGACCCTGCCAGATGGTCCCACCGAGCCACGCCGTCCCATCGGCCTGGACAGCGGCGATGACCGCGCGGGTCCGTGCGTCGCCAGTCGTCCCGGCCCCGTCCGCGCCATCCGCCTCGAACCGCACCAGCACCTGGTTCAGGACGACATCGTTGAGCACCGTGGCGCCCGGTGCGGAACGCAGGTGGTCGGCCATGCGCCGGGCCAGGGCGCAGTCGCGTTCGATCAGCTCGACGAGCCCGCTTCGTCCGAGTGACCGGAGTGCGGCCAGCACGGTGAACCCGCGCGCGCGGCGTGAGGATTCGGGTACCCAGTTGTAGTTGTCGCGCTCGCCCCCTGCGGTCTCGACGTAGTACGAGGCACCGAGCGTCATCGCGGCATGGTGGGCAGCCGCATCGCGCACGAAGACGAGCCCCGAGTCGTAGGGAACGTTGAGCCACTTGTGGGCATCGGTCGACCATGAGTCGGCATCGTGATAGCCCGCCATCAGGCCCTCCAGCGACGGGGTGGCTGCAGCCCAGATCCCGAACGCACCATCGATATGCACCCAGGCATCACGCTCGTGCGCGATGGCGATCAGCTCGGCGAATGGATCGAACGCCCCGGAATTCACGTTGCCCGCCTGGAGCGCGACGATCGTCGGACCCTCGATCGACGCGAGGACCTCGCGCAGCGCAGCGGGTCGCATCCGTCCCTGGTCGTCTGCAGCGATGCGCCGCACCCGCTCGCCTTCCCGGCCCATCCCGAGCATCTGGAGCGAGGCGTAGACCGTGACATGCGTCCCTTCGTGGGTGATCACCGTGACCGGCGGCGCACCCTGGAGTCCCAGCCGCTCCACGTCCCAGCCGACGCGGCCGAGGACGCCGTGGCGCGCGGCGGCCAGCGCGGTGAAGTTCGCCATCGTCGCGCCGGTCACGAACCCGACGCTCGACTCGGCGGGCAGACCCAGCAGCTCGAGCAGCCAGCTGGCGGCCACCTCCTCGGCGACAGCCGCGGCAGGCGACAGCGCATACAGGCCGGCGTTCTGGTCCCACGCGCTGGTGAGCCAGTCGGCCGCCAGTGCTGCCGGCAGACTGCCGCCCACGACGAAGCCGAAGAAGCGCGGGCCGGCACTGGCGATGAGCCCAGGTTCCGCCGCGATCGCGAGCGCAGCGACCACGTCGGCGGGCGAACTCGGGCCGTCCGGCAGCGGCCCGCCCAACGCGGCGCGCAACGCCGCCAGGTCCACGGCCGGTCCCACGGGTCGATCGTCGAGCGAGGCGAGGTAGGCCGTCGCCGTCTCGGCGGTCCGCTGGAGCAGGGCGGCGAGATCCGGATCGACGGGCATGGGCTGGAGCCTCCACTGTGAAGGTCAAGCGTAGCGCCCGGTGGTACGGTGAGCGCGCAACGACAGGAGGACCCACGATGGATCACGACGCGTTCAAAGGCTGGCTCGATCGGTACGTCGACGCCTGGCGACTCCTGGATCCGACCGCCATCGGCGACCTGTTCAGCCTCGATGTCCGCTACGCCTTCGACCCGTTCGGGGAAGCGCTCGTCGGACGTCCGGCGGTGGTCGCCGCGTGGGTCGGCTCACCGGATGAACCTGGCTCCTGGCAGGCCGACTACGAGGTCCTCGCCGTCGATGGCGACGTGGGCGTCGCCCACGGCCGGACGCGCTACCTGACGGACGATCGGGCAGGCATCGATCGCGAATTCGCGAACGTGTTCGTCTGTCGGTTCGACGCTGCGGGGCGCTGCCGTGAGTTCACCGAGTACTACATGCGCGAGCGTCCCGAAGCGATCCCTGACTGACCAGCGCCCGGACGTCCGGCGATCGCGACGGCCGGTGTACGCTCACGACCTTCGATCAGCATCCCCACTCGAGCGAGGTGCCGCCCCGATGCCCCGAACCGTGCGTGGCGCGCTCGTCCAGGCCAGCTGGACCGGCGACAAGGAATCGATGATCGTGAAACACGAGGCGTATGCCCACGAGGCGGCCAAGGCTGGCGCCCAGTTCATCCTGTTCCAGGAGCTGTTCTACGGGCCGTACTTCTGCCAGGTCCAGGACGCCAAGTACTACAGCTATACCGAGCTGATCCCCGACGGCCCCACCACCAAGCGGATGCAGGATCTCGCGAAGGCGACCGGGATGGTGGTCGTCGCGCCGATGTACGAGGAGGACGAGAAGGCCTCGGGCATCTACTACAACACGGCCGCTGTCATCGACGCCGACGGGACGTACCTCGGCAAGTACCGCAAGACGCACATCCCGCACGTGAGCGGCTTCTGGGAGAAGTTCTATTTCCGGCCCGGCAACCTGGGCTACCCCGTGTTCGAGACCGCCGTCGGCAAGATCGGCGTCTACATCTGCTACGACCGTCACTTCCCGGAGGGCGCCCGGGCGCTCGGGTTGAACGGCGCCGAGATCGTGCTGATCCCGTCGGCGACCTCACGCGGGCTCTCCGAGTACCTCTGGAAGATCGAGCAGCCGAGCCACGCGGTCGCCAACGGCTACTACGTCGGGACTATCAACCGGGTCGGCATCGAGTCCGAGTACGGCGATGACGATTTCTATGGGCAGAGCTACTTCGTCGACCCGCGCGGGCAGTACGTGGGGAGCGTCGGCTCGGCCCATGACGAGGAGCTGATCATCCGCGATCTCGATCTCGACAAGATCGCCGAGGTCCGCAACACGTGGCAGTTCTATCGGGATCGCCGGCCCGATGCATATGGGGATATCACCCGGCCCTAGAACGCGCTATCATCCGCGCGGCTCGGCTGTCTGGAGGAGGACAGCCGAGCTGCTTGTTTCTCCGGCTCCGGAGGAGCCCGATGCAGTTCGGTTTCACGCTCAAACCCGACCACACGATCGAGCGGACGCTGGCCCTGACCCGCCAGGCGGAGGCGGCCGGCTTCGAGTACGGCTGGCTGTTCGACTCGCATGTCCTGTGGCGCGATCCCTATCCGCTGTTGACCCTGATGGCCGGGGTCACCGAACGGATGCGACTGGGGACGTGCGTGACCAACCCGGGAACCCGTGAGCCATCGGTGACCGCCTCGGCGCTCGCCACGCTCGACGAGGTCAGCGGCGGCCGGATGGACCTCGGCATCGGGCGAGGCGACTCGGCCCGGCGGGTGCTCGGCAAGCCGCCGATCACGATGGCGAACACGGAGGAGGCGATCCGGGTCATCCGGGCGCTCGTGGCCGGCGAGTCGATCGACTACGAGGGAACGCCGCTCCGCTTCCCGTGGACCTCGGGCTGGAATCTGCCGGTCTGGGTCGCCGGGTATGGCCCGCTGGCACTGGCGATGACCGGGCGCGTGGCCGACGGCATCATCCTCCAGCTCGCGGACCCCGACCTCATCCGGTGGTTCGCCGGGCAGGTCCGCGAGGCGGCTGTGGCCGCTGGGCGGGATCCCGCCTCGATCCGGATCCAGGCGGCCGCACCGGCCCATGTCGGCCCGCGGGACGTCGGACGCGACTGCACCCGCTGGTTCCCTGCCCTGGTCTCGAACCATGTCGTGGATCTCATCGCCAAGGTGCCGCCCGACCGATTGCCGGAGAGCCTGACGGGCTACGTCGCTGATCGCTCCGGGTACGACTACCTGCATCACGCCGAGGTCGGCTCGTCGAACGCGTCGTTCGTCGGCGACGAAGTGACCGACCGGTTCTGCATCCTCGGCTCGGCCGCCGAACATGTCGCGAAGCTGCGCGAGCTGGCCGACGCCGGCGTAGACCAGTTCAACCTCTACCTCATGAACGGCGATGAGGAGGGCCAGCTCGAGGCATACGGGCGCGATGTGATCCCTCTCCTGCGCCGGTAGGGCACACTTGACCGGGCACGCGACGAACGCTCAGGGGAACCTGGTCATGCCCGGCATCAAGCCATTCACGATCAGCGGTCGGTCGGTCCGGGTGATTGGAGTCGCCCGGCGGACGGCCGTGGGGGGAGATCGAACGTGACCGATCGGCGTCTGTCGCTGGCGGGCTGGCGTGAGTCGCTCGCGGGCGCGAGCGATCTGCTCAGCCACTGGCGTGCGCTGCTGGCGGTCAGTCGCCCACGGACCTGGCTCAGCACGGCCATCCCGTTCCTGGTCGGTGCGGTCGAGGTCCAGCGCGGGCTGAGCCCCGCCATCATCCTGGGGATCATCTATTTCCTCGGCCCGTATCACCTGCTGGTGAACGGCGAAACGGCCCTGTCCGGCGCCCTGGCGGGCGCGAGCATCGCGCAGCGCCGGATCGCCATCGCGCTCACGAACCTGCCATTACTGATCGTCATCGTGCTCCTCGCGGGCGCGACGGCCGGTCTGGGGCTGACCCTCGCCGTCGCCGCGGCCGTCGCATCCACGGTCCCGCCACTCCATGTGAGGGAACGGGCGCTGCGGGACGCGCTGACGGGCGCGCTCCAGGTCGTCGTCCCCGCTGTGTGCGGGTTCCTCGTCGCGGGTCGGGCGCTGGAAGACGTGCCCTGGCCCGCCATCGTCGCCTTCACGCTCTGGGTGATCGCGTCCCAGGCGTTGCGCGCGATCGGGACGGTCGGCGTGGATCGGGACGCGGGGCCGGCCCTCATCGCGTCGATACTCGGGGGCCGGGTCACCGCGGCGCTGTCGATCGGCGGCTATCTCCTGGCAGCAGCGATCGTCGCGACCCTTGGCCCCCTCGGCGTGGTGGCCGCATTCGGGCTGATCCTGTATGCCCTGCTGCCCGTGATGATCCTGGCCTCGCCTCGCGACGATCCCGAGCCGGAGCGCAGCGCCGCCCGCCGCGCCTGGGCTGGCTTCCTCGGTCTCGATATCCTCGTGGGCTTGTGGCTGGCCCAGCTCCTCCTGCGGCAGTGGGGCCTTGTGACCGTCTCCGCGTTCTCGATCGCACTCTGGGCGTCGGCGATCATCCTCGTGTATGCCGTCCTGGATATCGTGGCGACCCGTCTCAGCACCCGTCGGCGCGTCGCGGACGACCGCACGGCCGCGCACGCCGCGGTCCCATCGCTGACGATCGTCGTGGCGGTCCGTGACGGGGCCGCGACCGTGGTCGACACCATCGATGCGCTCTGCCAGCAGACCTACGCGGACGGGACGATCCTCGTCGTCGACGACGGGTCGACCGATGGGTCCGCGGCGATCGCGGCCGCTCGACTCGGGCGGGCCGGGACGGTCATCAAGGCACCGCCGAGACCGCCCGGCTGGACCGCTCGGAGCTGGGCCCGTCATGTCGGTGTCGAGACTGCGACGACCGACCTGGTCCTGTTCGTCGACGCGGACACGCACCTTGTCCCGGTGGCGGCGCGGATCCTCGTGGAGCAGTTCCAACTGGGCCGGTACGAGCTCCTGTCCGGTGTCCCAGGCTACGACATGCCGACGCGCGCGGAGCGGGCCGCGGTCCCCGGCTTCCCGCTCCTCCTCTTCGGGTTCGTGCCCGTGTGGCTGTCGGCGGTGACATCCGGGCGTCCGGCTCCCGCCGCGTTCGCCTACGGCCCGTTGCTGCTCGTCCAGCGCGCGGCGTACCAGGCCTGCGGCGGCCTCGCGGCGAAGCCCGCGACCGCGCGAGAGGACGTGGAGCTCGCGCATACCTTTGCCCGAGCTGGGCAGCGCATCGGGACGGTCCACGCGGCCGACCTCGCGACGACCCGGCGCTACCGGACGGTGCGGGCCACCATGGCCGGCTGGCGACGCAGCCTCATCCCGAACGCGGGTGGCTCGCTCGCCGGCGGGATCGCCACGATCGCGTTGGAGCTCCTGGTCTTCGTCGTGCCGTTCGTGCTGCCGCCTTTTGCGATCCTGAGCCACCAGGAGCCTCGATCGGTGATCGTGAGCTTCGTGCCCCTCGCCCTGCTGCTGGTCATGCGGCTCGCCCTCACGCTCACCCAGCGGCAATCCGCGTGGACGATCCTGTGGCATCCGGTGACCGTCGTCCTGACACTGGTCGGCCAGCTGCTGGGCATCGTGGACCACCTAACGGGGCGCGGCCTCGAGACCGGTGGGACGGCCGTACTCATCCCCGAGGGCCTGGTCGCCGAAGGGTCGGTCCCGGAAGGCTAGGTCGGCCGACCGGCCGGGCCGTCGCGCGCACGATAAGCCCGGCCTTCGCTACCATCACGAGCCTGACCGTCCCTCCCGCTCACTCGCCCCGCGGAGGCCCCGATGCGCACGCTCATCGTCAACGGCACGATCGTCACCGCGGACGGTTCGACTGCGGCCGACGTCCTCATCGATGGCGAGGTCATCGTCCAGGTCGGGCGCGACCTGCCCGCCGCGGGCGTCAACGCCGACGAGACGATCGATGCGACCGGGAGGTATGTGATCCCGGGCGGCATCGACGTCCATACGCACATGGAATTGCCCTTCGGCGGCACCTTCGCCAAGGACACGTTCGAGACGGGGACCCGCGCCGCCGCGTTCGGCGGCACCACGTCGATCGTGGATTTCGCCGTCCAATCGCGCGGGAAGTCGCTGCGCGAGGGCCTGGATGCGTGGCACGCGAAGGCCGAAGGGAACGCCGTCGCCGACTACGGGTTCCATATGATCATGAGCGACGTCAATGACGCGACGCTCGCCGAGATGGATGGCCTGGTCGCCGAGGGGATCCCGGACTTCAAGCTGTTCACCGCGTATCCGGGTGTCTTCTACAGCGATGACGGGGCGATCTTCCGGGCGCTCCAGCAGAGCGCGAAGAACGGCGGGCTGATCATGATGCACGCCGAGAACGGGATGGCGATCGATGTCGTGGCGGCCCAGACGGTCGCCGCCGGCACCACCGATCCGATCGGGCATGGGCTGGCGCGCAAGCCGATCTTCGAGGGCGAGGCCACCAATCGCGTCATCCGCCTGGCCGAGGCGGCCGGAGCGCCGATCTACTTCGTGCATCTCTCCGCCTCTGACGCGTTGAGCGAGGTCCGCGCCGCGCGAGATCGGGGCGCGAAGGTCTTCGCCGAGACGTGCCCGCAGTACCTGTTCCTCTCGCTGGAGGATCTCGGGCACGGGTTCGAAGGCGCCAAGTTCGTGTGCTCGCCACCGCTGCGCTCGAAGGAGACCTGGGACGACCTATGGACGGGCCTGGTCAAGGACGACCTCCAGCTCGTGGCGACGGACCATTGCCCGTTCGATTTCCACGGCCAGAAGGAGCTGGGGGTCGGCGATTTCCGCAAGATCCCGAACGGGCTCCCGGGCGTCGAGGACCGGCTGGACCTCCTCCACGACGGAGGTGTCGTGGCCGGCCGCATCACGCGCGAACGGTGGGTGGAGATCGTCTCGACAGCGCCGGCCAAGCTGTTCGGGATGTACCCGCAGAAGGGTGCCGTGGCCGTTGGTTCGGACGCAGACCTCGTCATCTACGATCCGAACCGGCGGCACACGATCTCCGCGACGACCCACCACATGGACGTCGACTATTCCTGCTACGAGGGCCGCAGCGTCCAGGGCGGGTCGGACGTGGTGCTGAGCCGCGGGTCCGTGATCGTCCGTGACGGCGCGTTCACCGGGAAGAAGGGCCACGGCCGGTTCGTCAGGCGAGCTCCGGCGGAGTACGTTCGCCACGCCTGAGGGTCGCGCGGTCGTCGTCATCGACGGCGGGCTTGCCACCGAACTCGAGGCGCGCGGCCACGACCTCAGCGACCGACTCTGGTCCGCGCGGCTGCTGCTGACCGAGCCCGATGCGATCGAGGCCGTCCACCTCGCCTATTTCGACGCCGGTGCCACGGTCGCGACGACCGCCAGCTACCAGGCGACGATCCCGGGCTTCGAGGCTGCCGGGATGGATCGCGAGATCGCGCTGGACGCGATCCGCCGGAGCGTCGCCATCGCGCAGCAAGCACGCCAGCGCTTCGCCGACGAACGTGGGGTCCCGATCGAGGACCTTCGCATCGCGGGTTCCGTCGGACCATATGGCGCGATGCTCGCGGACGGTTCCGAGTACCGCGGCGACTACGACCCGGGCGCCGCGGCGCTGGTCGAGCTTCACTTGCCGCGGATGGAAGCGCTGCTCGAGGCCGGCGCGGACCTACTCGCGCTCGAGACGATCCCGACGGTCCGCGAGGCCGAGGTGCTCGTCCGGCTGGTGGAGTCGCTCGGTGCCACGGCGTGGCTCTCGTATCAGTGTCGCGATGCACGCTCGACCGCGGCCGGTGAACCGATCGAGACCGCCGTGCAGGTGGCGGATGGAGTGACGGAGATCGTCGCGGTCGGTGTCAATTGCACGCCGCCACGAGCCTTGCCGGGACTCCTGCTTCGCGCCGAAGACGTGGCGACGCATCCGCTGATCGCCTATCCCAACGCCGGAGACCGCTGGGAACCTGGGTCACACCGCTGGGTCGCCGATACCGGCGGTGGCTACGACCCGGTGGCCGTCGCCGGCTGGCGGTCGCTCGGCGCGACATGGCTCGGCGGGTGCTGCGGGACGGGCCCGGACGAGATCGCCCGCCTCGTCGCGGCGCTGGCGAACGGGCAGGCGCCGGCGGCCGGCTGACCGGCGGTCTCGGCAAGTGGAGATTTCGTTTCGCGCAACGCGTCCCGCGGGGCGGCGGCGCAACGAACGAGCCGCCAGCGAGCATCCGGAACCGCGGACTCGCGACAGGAACGGGAGAACGGCCCGGATCGCGAGCCCGATACTGCCGGCATGTCGTTCGATCCCGCGGTCATCCTGCTCGCCCTCGGGCTGTCGATCCCGCCATCGTTCGCGTACCTCGTCGTCCTGAACGCGGTGGACCGGTACGAGAAGGAACCGTGGACCGTCCTGCTGGCCTGCGTCGGGTTCGGCGCGTTCGTCGCGCCGGCGGTCTCGGCGATCGTGCTCGCCGCCGTGGGTCGGCCCGTGTCGCTGGCGCCGCAGTTCGCGCTGGGTCCAGGCTCCGGCGATGCCCTGGTCGGGATCGTCGAAGAGGTCGTGAAGGCGAGCTGCCTGCTGGCGATGGTGCGCCTCGTCCGCGACGAGTTCGACGACATCCTCGACGGGGTCATCTACGGCGCCGCGATCGGGGCCGGGTTCGCCGCCACGGAGTCGTTCCTCTTCGCCGCCGGGGGCACGGGTTCACTTGACGGCGGGACGATCGGGGCGCTCCTCTTGGCGGGTCTGGATCACGCGTTCTACGGGATGGTCTTCGGTGCCGTCGCCGGGTACGCCGCAGGCCAGCGTGACGGGTCGTCGTCGTGGTCGCGCATCGTGATCGTCTACGGCGTCGCAACGGCGGCGCTCGCCCACGCACTCCACGACACGTTGCCCGCCATCCTGACCCGCGTCCTCGATCGGCCCGATGCGGCGACCGGCACCCTGACCACCGCCATCGCCGAAGGCATCAACGTGCTCGGGCTCCTGACCCTTGCCCTCGTGATCAAGGCCGCGTGGCATCGCGAGGGTCGGGTCGTTCGCGAGCAGCTGGCCGACGAGGTGACGAGCGGCGTGCTGGGAGCGGACGACGTCGAGACGATCGGATCCATCCCGCGCCGGCTCCGCGAGCAGCGCGACGCGTTCCGACGTGATGGCCTGGGCGGCGTCCGCGCCACCCGCCGCCTCTACGCGACCGCCGGGGAGCTGGCATTCGCAAAGGAGCAGCTGGCCGTCCGGCGCCGCGTCCGACCGTCAGAGACGCGGGTCGATGACCTGCGCGCCGAGATCCGCCGCCTGCGGACGCAGCTGGGCGACACGCGATGACGTCAGCGGCGGTCCACAGCGCGACGACCGCGAGGCGACTGACGGCGGTCGCCATCTCGCTCTGGCTCTCGCTGGCCGGCACCGGCACGGCCCAGGCCGCCGGGATCCAGCTTGCTGCTGAGCCCGGCTCGCTCCATCGGGCGCTCCTCTATCACCTCGACTTCGCCACCGACGTCGATGGCACGCCGATCGACGAAGGCGACACGTTCCAGGCTGGGATCCCGCGCGTGCTGACGCTGCTTGGCTGGGACCACGTGCCGTCCGGGACCTCGCTCCGCCTCCGCATCTACGCAGACAGCCGGCTCGTGTATGACGACACCCGACCGGTCACCCGCGAGGACGATGGCGGGTTCGTGTTCGATCTCGAGCCGTCCGGCGGCGTCCCTGCCGGCGCGTACGTCGCGCAGCTCGACTACAACGGCGTGCCCGATGAGATCGCGACGTTCGCCGTGATCCCCGCCGGCGCAGCGCCCGGGCCTGGCACGACGACACCGACCCCGGCTGGCCGCTCGAGCCTCACGGGCCCGGTCCCGTACGCGAATCCCGCCGACGTCCTGGTCGTGACGCGCGCATCCGTGCTCCGGCGGACGCTCGGCGCACGAGCCGATGCGGTCCTCGCCGCCGCGGCCAAGGTCGGCACGCTACGCGACCTCGAGGCCGATGGGGTCAAGCGCGCGACTCCGGACGCGGCCATCGAGGAGGTCCATCGCCTCCTGCGGGCCGGTCGCTATCGCTACCTGCTGATCCTGGGCAACGACGACGCGGTGCCGTACGCCCACATGGCGAACCCGGTGGCCGCTGACGAGCGCGATGTGCTCGACAGCTGGGATCTCCCGGCCGACTGGGTCCCCTCCGACGACCCGTACACGGACCTGGACGGAGATCAGTGGACGATCCCGGACATCGCCATCGCCCGCATCCCTAGCAGTGATGACGCGGATCTGCTCCTCACCCAGCTCGGGGTGAACATCCCGACGGACAACGGCGGATTCGCCCTGATCAACCAGAAACGCCGTGGCGTCGCCGAGCCCGTCCTCGAGACGATGGCCGGCGCGATGGATCTCGACCGGCACTACACGCCGCCGACGACGCCCGCCTCGATCCCGGCGACCTCGCGAGCGGCACGCTACACGTACATCCTGCTCCACGGGATCGGCGTCACCACCGATAGCTGGGTCTCGGACCTGGTGGCGTGGTCGCCGGAGGACATCAAGAACCTCGACGGGTCGTGGATCGTGAAGGCAGGCGGGCAGGTCGACGCGATCGGCGTCGCCCAGGCCGGGGTGGCTGGCGGGATCGTGGACGTCGGCGCGTGCTACGGCGGATGGACGCTCGACACGATCCAGGCGCCGACGCACAAGACAGCCGCAAACGATCTTGCGCTGGATTACCTGCGATCAGGGACGCGCGCCTACGTCGCCGATACGCATATCTCGTACAGCGCGCCGATCGGCCTCGACGGCGTCCCGGTGGCGCGGACCGGCTTCGAGCTGCTGTTCTGGCGCGCGGTCGTGGCGGGCGCATCGCCGATCGATGCGTTCCAGGCGGCCAAGGTGGGCTTGGGCAGGGCGCTCGATGCGGCCGTCGCGGCGGGCGACAGCGACGCGGCCGCGCTCGACTACAAGACCATCGAGATCATGGGCTACCTGGGCCGGCCGTGACGGCGCACGGGCGCCTGATCGGAGCGTGGACCACCGCGCTCGTAGCCGGCTGGCTGGCGGTCGCCCTGCTGGGCGGACCCGTGGCGACTGCGGCGGACGACCTGGGGGCGGCGCTCCACCCCGCCACCCCGGTGACCGAGGCGATCGCACGGACCAGCGCCGCGACCATCATCCGCCTCCAGTACCAGGAACTGACCGCGCTCGAGCCGACAGTCACGCACGCCACGGACTTCGGCGGCGATCGCTGGGTGCTCGTCTATGCCCGGTCGAACCCGGTCTCGGGTGTCCGCGTCTCGATCGACACGGTCCGTGGAGTGGTCCGCCTCACGAACTTCCCCTGACGTCCTCCCCTTCCCCTTCGGCAAGATTGCGTCGGATGCAATCTTGTCCGGTCCGTCATGGGTGCGGCGATGGAACCGTGCGCTCGGCGCACGATCTGACGGTCCGGATCCGCTCCGTTGTCGGACCCATGCGTGAGACGCACACGATGCCGGTCGGCCACGAGTCCGACCGATATAGATTGCATTTCGTGCAAGGAGCCCTTGGGGCGCCCTACCCGATCGTGGGGTGGCCCATCTCGCGGCGGTAGCGCTCGTTGAAGTCGAACAGGAACCGGTCCTGGCGCGGGTAGATGCCGGTCGTGTAGGCGCGCGAGGAGACCCCGGTCTGGGCTCGCTCGCAGACGAGCCAGTCCTGCTTCGAGATGAGGTCCCACAGCTCCACGACCGGTTCCGGCTTGAATGACGCCGAGGCGATCGTCTCGGGTCGAAACAGGTACTCGGAGACCACGGTGGTGTGCCCGGGGCCGCGCGGATAGAGGATGTAGTACATCGCGCTGTCCGGGTGCAGGTTCAGGAGCAGGTTCGGGAACTGGAAGGTGCCGTAGTACATGCTGTAGTCGTCGAGCTGGAGGTCCGGGAAGCGCGGCAGCTCGGACTGCCCCGACTTCGTGAAGCTGGTCGCGCCCTCGATCATCCAGTTGCCGTCGTCGTGGGTCTCCTCGTCCCAGACCTCGCCGAACCGGTAGAGCGGGACCACCGCCACCAGCTCGGGATGAACGGTCGGGCAGTGCAGGCACTCGTTGTAGTTCTCGACCACGATCTTCCAGTTGGCCTTGACCTCGTAGACGATGCGCACGCCGACGCGCAGCTCATCCAGCTTGTAGCGATCGAAGTTCGTGATGCTCTCGGTGCCCTCGGATAGCGCCGTCAGCAGGGGCTCCGGCGTCTCGGACAGGTTCACGAAGATGAACCCGCCGTACTCCCCCACTCCGACCGCATGGAGCGGGTAGTCGGCTCGGTCGAAGGTCTCATCCTGGTCCACGTTCGGCGTCCCGACGAGCTTCCCGTCGAGGTCGTACGACCACGCGTGGTACGGACACTTGAAGACCTTGCTGACGTGGCCACAGGACGGCTCGTCGTCGAGGAGCTTGGTGCCACGGTGGGCACATACGTTGTAGAACGCGTGCAGCTCCCCGGCCCGGTTGCGAGCGATGAAGATCGACTCGCCCGCGACGTCGCGCACGAGGTAGTCGCCCGTTCGTGGCACGTCCTCGCCGCGGCCGACACAGATCCAGCCGCCGAACCAGATCCGTTCGCGCTCCTCGGCGTAGGTGGCCTGGCTGGCGTATTCGGTGCCGGAGAGCGTCGGGCGCGGCTGCCACTTCGGCCCGCGCAAGTGCTCGCGCCGCTCATTGCGGTCGGCCGTCGGTCGAGGCTGGGTCTGCGTCATCGTCGTCGACTCCTCAGCGGGTCCGGGGAAAGCCGAGGTCGATCCTGGACGTGCCCGGATCCGGCCAGCGCGAGGTCACGATCTTGGCCCTCGTATAGAACTGGATCCCCTCCGGGCCGTACATGTGCAGGTCGCCGAAGAGCGACGACTTCCAGCCACCGAAGCTGTAATAGGCGACCGGGACCGGGATCGGCACGTTGATGCCGACCATGCCGGCGTTCACTTCGAACTGGAACTGCCGCGCCGCGCCCCCGTCACGGGTGAAGATGGCCGTCCCGTTGCCATATGGGTTGTCGTTGACCAGCCGGACCGCTTCCTCGTAGGTCGCCACGCGCACGACGGTCAGCACCGGCCCGAAGATCTCGTCGCGGTACGCGTCCATGCCCGTGGTGACATGGTCGATGAGGCTGACCCCGAGGTAGAAGCCATCGGACTCGTCGTAGAGCGGGTGCTCGCGACCGTCCGCGACCACCGTGGCGCCCTGCTCCGCGCTCGAGGAGAGGTAGCTGGCCACCTTGTCGCGGTGCTGCTTCGTGACCAGCGGCCCCATCTCGGAGCTCGGGTCCGACCCCGGGCCCACCTTGATCTTCGGGAGCCTGGCGTTGATGGCGGCGACCAGCGGATCCGCGACGTCCCCGACCGCCACGATCGTGGCGATCGCCATGCACCGTTCCCCGGCGGAGCCGTAGCCGGCGGAGATGGCCGCGTCGGCGGCCATGTCGATATCCGCATCCGGCAGCACGATCATGTGATTCTTGGCCCCACCGAGGGCCTGGATGCGCTTGCCGGCCTTCGTGCCGGTCTCGTAGATGTAGCGGGCGATCGGCGTCGAACCGACGAAGCTGACGGCCGCGATGTCGGGGTGGGCGAGGATCGCATCCACGGCCACCTTGTCGCCGTGGATGACGTTGAAGACCCCGTCCGGGACACCGGCATCGGCGAGCAGCCGAGCCATGAAGTCGGCCGCGGACGGATCCTTCTCCGAGGGCTTCAGGATGAAGGTGTTGCCGGTCGCCAGGGCTGTCGCGAACATCCACATCGGCACCATCGCCGGGAAATTGAACGGAGTGATGCCGGCGACCACGCCCAGGGGCTGGCGGATCTGGTAGACATCGACGCCGGTGCTCACCTGTTCGCTGAACCCGCCCTTCAGCAGGTTCGGGACGCCACAGGCGAATTCAAGGTTCTCAAGGCCGCGGG
Source organism: Candidatus Limnocylindrales bacterium (assembly GCA_038327765.1). Lineage (GTDB taxonomy): Bacteria > Chloroflexota > Limnocylindria > Limnocylindrales > CSP1-4 > SPCO01. The sequence continues at coordinate 49,188 of JBBQLI010000002.1, forward strand.
CGATCTCGCCGAGCGCATCGGACGGGACCTTGCCGTGCTCCGAGGTCAGGAGCGCCGCGAGCTCGATCCTCCGCTGCTCCACGAGATTCCGGATCCTGAACATGATGTCGGTGCGCTTCGACAGCGACGTCGCGCGCCAGGCCGGGAACGCGGCCTTCGCGGCGGCGACCGCAGCGGCGACCTCGTCGACCGAGGCGAAGTCGACATGCTTCGTCACCCGGCCCGTCGCCGGGTCGTAGACGGTACCCTCGCGACCCGACGTGCCGGCAACGCTGCGACCACCGATCCAGTGACCGATGCGACCGGTTGGCGGGCTGGCCATATCGACGGCGCCCGACGCTGCGACCTGTGTCATGGGAAGACCTCACCTGGGCGACGCGTCGGCATGCGACGGTCGATGCTGGACCTGATCGCAACGATACTCGGTCGCGGCCGCGAGCCGGGTCGGCGTCCCATCCCTCAGGAAGGGGCCGCTGCCTCCATGACGGGCCGGCCGAGACGCCTGGTCTCCCCTACCAGGACCACGAGGCTCCCGACCGCCACGGCAACCGCGATGATCGTGCCGACATTGGCCGGTCCGAGCAGCGCCGGGTCTCGCCAGGTGACCGAGACGACGGCACGCGCGATGGCCCACGCCGCGAGTCCAAGCAGGAACGGTCGCCCGTCGCGCACCGCGAAGGCGCCACTGATGAGGAGTGCGGTCAGCGCGATGGCCAGGATGAGCGCCGCCGTGCCTTCGTAGATCTGCGACGGCGTGGCGGCGAAGGCCGGCGCCAGCGATCCCCACGGGCCGGGCCCGGCGTAGGCCGTCGCCCATGGCTGGAGAGAGGGCTGGCCCTGGCCGGCACCGCCGAGGACCATCGCCAGCTTGCCGCCCCCGATGGCGACGAGCAGCGGCACGGTCAGGAGGTGCAGCCAGCGACCGACCGGCGCCCGCAGGAGACGTGCCACGTAGGCCCCGGTCAGCAGGCCGCCGACCACCCCGAGCCCGAGTTCCATGCCGCCCGCCGACGGATCGAGCAGCGCGCCAGGGTTCGCCCCGTAGAAATCGAGATGCAGGAAGGCATACCCGAGCCGGCCACCCAGGACCGCGCCAGGGACGACGCCGACCACGATGAACAGCAGGTCATCCGGGCGGAGCTGCGCCCGGCGGGCCATGAGGCCCGCCACGCTGAGCACGGCGACGATGATCAGCCCGAGGGCGACCGTCTGCCAGCGCACGACCAGGCCGTCGGCGACATGGAGCACGGGGTCGAAGGCAAGCGTCAGGACGGCGATGGGCACGATGGCAGGAGTGTAGCGAACCGCCGGGTGTCGGCCAGCCGACACCTCCGCTGTCAGCCATGGGGTCGTCCAGCCGTCACGGGGCGGACATCATCGGGCCAACCGGTGGCGTCTGGGGAAGATCGCCAGCGGGCCCTGGGGGTGACGAGGGGACGGCGGGCTTGGGGGCCCGCCGGACCCGGACCCGACGCCCGGCCCACGGGGGGACGGGCCGGGCGTCGTCGCATGGACGCGGGGGCGTGCCGACGACATGACACAACGCCGACCCACCGGACGTGCCCACCTGCAGGTGGCGCTGCTCGGTCAGCTCGAGGTCAGGACCGGCCACGGGACAGCGGTCGCGCTCGCCGGCCGCCACGCACCCGCCCTCTTTGCGATGCTGGTGATCGCGCGCCGTCCGCGCAGTCGCGAGGCGATCGCCGCGGATCTCTGGCCGGACTCGGGTGCGGCATCCATCGGCACCCTCCGTCAGGCTCTCTGGCTGATCCGTCGCGGTCTGGTCGAAGCGGACATCCCGCCGGACGACATCCTCGACCTGCGCCCGGATTCGATCGGGCTCCGACCCGACGCGCGGCTGGAGGTCGACATCGACCTCTTCGAGCGCTGCCTCGACGACCCGACCTGCGGCCTGGAGCAGGCCGTCGCCCTCTATCGCGGCGACCTGGTCGAGGTCCTGGGCCACGACGGGTTCGCGCTGGAACGCGAACGACTCGCCGACCGCTATGAGGACGCGCTGGTCACCGTGGCCGAGCGTCGGCTCCGCGACGGCGACCTCGACGGTGCCCGCCGCGCGGCCGAGCACGTCCTGGTTCGCGACCCGCTCCGGGAAGAGGCGCACGCCACGCTCATCGCGGTCTACGGCCAGAGCGGATCGCGTTCCCAGGTGGTCCGCCAGTACCGACGCCTGAGCGTGGTCCTCGCCCGCGAACTCGAGGAACGGCCGCTACCCGAGACGGACGCCACCTATCGCCGGGCCATGCTCGATTGCGTCCGCCGCTCGGTGGAACGTTCGCTCGAGCTGGAACCCGAGCGCCTGCCCGCCCTCGTATCGATCCCGCGCTGACGCGTCAGGGGAGCTTGGCGACCAGCTCCCGGACGGCCGCCGCCGACGCCTCGAACAGGACCCGCTCCGCCGGTGTGAGCTCGATCTCGAAGATCCGCTCCATGCCGCGAGCTCCCAGGACCACCGGCACGCCGACGAACAGGCCGTCGATGCCGAACTCACCCTGCAGCAGCACGGCGCAAGGCAGGACGCGTTTGCGATCGCGCAGGATGGCCTCGACCATCTCGTAGGTGCTGGCGGCGGGCGCGTAGAACGCGGAACCGGTCTTCAGCAGGGCGACCACCTCGGCCCCGCCGTTCGCAGTCCGCTCCTCGAGCGCCTTCACCCGTTCCGCGGAGAGCAGCTCGGTGATCGGCACGCCGGCGACGGTCGAATAGCGCGACAACGGGACCATCGTGTCGCCGTGCCCACCCAGCACGAATGCGTGGGTGTCCTCGACGCTGACCCCGAGCTCCTGCGCGATGAAGGTCCGGAAGCGGGCCGAATCCAGGACGCCGGCCATGCCGAGCACCCGTTCCCGCGGGAAGCCTGACGCCGCCAACGCGACGTGGCACATCGCATCGAGCGGGTTGGTGACGATGATGAGGATCGCGTTCGGCGAATGGGCGGCGGCCTGCTCGACCACGCCCTTCACGATCCCGGCATTGGTGGCCACGAGCTCGTCCCGGCTCATCCCGGGCTTCCTCGGGATCCCCGAGGTCACCACGATGATGTCCGAGTCGGCGGTATCCGCGTAGTCGTTGGTCCCGAGGATGCGGGCGTCATGGCCGACGACAGGCGCGGCCTCGGCCAGGTCGAGGCCCTTGCCCTGGGGCAGGCCCTCCACGATGTCGATGAGGACCACGTCGGCCAGACCGGCCTCGGCGATGCGCTGAGCGGTCGTCGCGCCGACATTGCCGGCTCCGATGACGCTGACCTTGTTGCGGGCCATGACGAGGGGTCTCCTTCCGGGCGAAGCGGGATCGAGCTCGATTCTAGGTCGTCGTACGGCCCGGACGCAGCCGGCCCCGTCGCTTCGCCTCAGCCGCGGGCGACCGGTCCTGCCGCCCGGATCTCATCGGGCGTCCCGTCTGCGTACGCCTCGAAGTTGACGTCGAACATCGCCGCGAGCCGGCCGGCCTGCTCGTCATAGGCAGTGGGGTCGGCCCAGGTCTTCCGAGGGTCGAGGAACGAGGCCGGCACGCCCGGGACCTCGGTCGGTACGTCGATGCCGAAGAACGGGTCGCGCCGGAACGAGACATCCGCCAGGCGTCCGTCGATGGCCGCGCGGACCATCGACCGGGTGTGGTCGATATCCATCCGCCGACCGACGCCATACGGGCCGCCGGTCCAACCGGTGTTCACGAGCCATACCGTCGCGTCCTGGCGAGCCAGACGCTCGGTCAGCATCGCGGCATATCGGCCGGGATGACGCGGCATGAACGGTGCCCCGAAGCACGCGCTGAACGTCGCCTTCGGCTCCTTGACGCCGACTTCGGTGCCGGCCAGCTTCGCGGTGTAGCCGCTGATGAAGTGATAGGCGGCCTGCGCATGGGTGAGTCGCGCGATCGGGGGCAGGACCCCGAAGGCATCGGCCGTCAGGAGGATCACCGTCCCCGGCTGACCGGTCATCCCGGTGGGATCGGCGTTGCCGATGAAGTCGAGCGGGTAAGCGCCGCGCGTGTTCTCGGTGAACCGCTCCGATTCCAGGTCGAGCTGGCGCGTCGTCTGGTCAAGATCGACGTTCTCCAGCACGGTCCCGAAGCGCCGTGTCGTCTGGAAGATGTCCGGCTCGTACATCGGGGAGAGGCGGATCGTCTTGGCGTAGCAACCGCCCTCGAAGTTGAACAAGCCGTCTGGACCCCAGCCGTGCTCGTCGTCGCCGATGAGGCGCCGCAGCGGATCGGCCGACAGCGTGGTCTTGCCCGTCCCCGACAGACCGAAGAAGACGACCGGGTCGTCGGCCGCCCCGACGTTCACCGAGCTGTGCATCGGCAGGACGCCTTCGTCCGGCATGAGGTAGTTCATGACCGTGAAGGCACTCTTCTTGATCTCGCCGGCGTATTCGGTGCCGACGATGATGATCTCCATCCGGCGCAGGTGGAGCAGGATCGCCGTCTCGCTGCGCGTTCCGTCGGTCGCCGGGTCCGCCTTGAACGACGGCACGCAGATGATCCGGAAGTCCGTCTCGAAGTCGGCCAGCTGCATCGCCGTCGGCCGGCGGAAGAGGTTGCGCGCGAAGATGCTTGCCCAGGCGGTCTCGGTGATCACTTCGAGCCGGCGCTGGTGCGCGGGGTCCGCGCCGATGAGGCATTCCTGGGCGTACAGGTCGCGATCGGCGCAGTACTCGACCAGACGCGCGCGAAGCTGGTCGTAGGCGGCTTCGGCGATCGGCCGGTTGACGTCGCCCCACCAGATCTTGTCGCGGCTGGACGGTTCTTCGACGATGAACTTGTCCTGCGGCGAGCGCCCGGTGTGCTTGCCGGTCCGGACCACCAACGGGCCGTCGGCAGCGAGGAGACCCTCGCCGTGACGGATGGCGTCCTCGACCAGCTCGGCGGTCGAGAGGTTGCGTCGGACGCGACGACCCACGGTCGCCACGGCGGGTCGGGGTGCGGTGGTAGCCATGTCGTTCGGGACTCCTGAAGCGCGGACGATCACGATCGATCGACCGGCCGCGCGTGACGCAGGACCTGGGGTCCCGCAGGAGTCGGCTTCCGCAGTCGTACTTGGCGGGATGCTACCACGTTGCAAGAAGGGCTCGTAAACGTTGCGCCACGGTTGCGGTGCGAAGGGACAACGAGGCACCTCCGCCGCACCCACTTGACGGCCGCGCAGAGACGACCCTACAGTCGGGGGACAACCGAAGACGCTCTTATCAAGAGTTGGCTGAGGGACCGGCCCGATGACGCCACGACAACCTACCGGCGACGCGTCGGCAAGGTGCCAATTCCGGGCAGGACCCCCTGCAAGATATGGGCCTCCCTCGGAGCCCCTGTTCTGACCTGAAGGTCGTCTGCCCGTACCCGGTCCCTGGGCTGCTCGCCTTCTGCCCGGGAGCTCCGCGATGACGACGCAGATCCACATCGAACCACCGACGACCGCCGCAGCCGAGGGCGGCCACGACCGCATCCTCGGCATGCGCTGCCGGAACTGCGGGCGGGCCGAGGCCATCGGTCTGTCCTACGTCTGTCCGGGTTGTTTCGGGCCGCTCGAAGTGGCCTACGACTACGCGGTCATCGCACGCACCCTGACACGTGCCGCGATCGAGCAACGCGGACCCGGGATCTGGCGCTACGCGGAGCTGCTCCCGGTCGATGCGCCCCCGGCGCGCTCCCTGGCCGTCGGATCCACGCCGTTGATCGCCGCCGATCGCCTGGCGCCGTCGCTGGGCGTCGACCGGCTTTGGCTCAAGGACGACACGCGTAATCCCTCGTTGAGCTTCAAGGATCGGGCCGTGGCCGTGGCTGTGGCCCGCGCCGTCGAATTCGGTGTCGAGGCCCTTGCCTGCGCATCGACCGGCAACCTCGCGGGCGCGACCGCTGCTGCGGCGGCCGCCGTCGGCCTCCCGGCCTACGTCTTCATCCCGTCCGACCTCGAACCGGCCAAGGTCGACCACGCCCTCGCGTATGGCGCCACGGTGGTCCCGATCGCCGGCACGTACGACGACGTGAACCGGCTCTGCCTCGAGGTGGCCGATGAGACCGGCTGGGGCTTCGTCAACATCAACCTGCGACCGTTCTACGCCGAGGGGTCCAAGACCCTCGCCTACGAGATCGCCGAATCGCTCGGCTGGCGCTCTCCGGACGTGGTCGTGGGACCGGTCGCCTCAGGCGCGATGTTCACGCGGGTGGCGCGTGGCTTCGAGGAACTCGCCGACCTGGGGCTGATCGAGCGTCGGCCGATCCGTTTCGTCGGCGCGCAGGCAGCCGGCTGCGCGCCGGTCGCGACCGCGTTCGAGCGCGGCACGGACATCATCGAACCCGTCCGCGAGCCCGCGACCTTCGTCCGTTCGCTCGCGATCGGGAACCCGGCCGACGGCCGCTACGCCGTGGAGCTCGCGGTGGAGAGCGGCGGATCGATCGAGGCCATCGATGACCCCACGACGGCGGCGCGGATCCGCGACGTGGCCCGTCTGGAGGGCATCTACCCCGAGACCGCCGGGGGTGTGACCCTCGGTGCGGTGGCGGCGGCCCGGCGGCGCGGGATCATCCGACCCGATGACGAGGTCGTGGCACTGCTTACCGGCAACGGCCTCAAGACGCCCGATGCCCGCACCCTGGGGCATGGCGACGGGATCGCCCGTCCCGGAGAGCCCGGGCTGGCACCGGTACTCCGGCCCAGTCTGAGCGCGTTCGAGGCCTGGCTGAGCGGCGCCGGAAGCCCGCGATGAGCACGGTCCGGATCCCGCCGACGCTCCGCACATCCACCGGCGGCGCCAAGCAGGTGGAGGTGCCGGGCGGCACGGTCCGCCAGGTCGTCAGCGCGCTGGTCGCGGCGCACCCGGCGCTCGGCGCCCAGCTCCTTGCGGCCGATGGCGATCTGAACCGGTTCGTCAACGCCTTCCTCAACGACACGGACATCCGCCACCTCCAGGCGCTCGATACCCCGGTCGGCGACGGCGACACCCTCGTCCTGCTACCGGCGATGGCTGGCGGCTGACGCATCCGGGCCGCATCGCGCGGCGCTGGCGGCCGCGGCGACGGACCTGCGGAGCGGGGCTGGCCGAGGCTCCTCAGTCGAGGTGGTACACCTCACGCAGGTCGAGCCACCACGATCCGGGTTCGCGGTCCGGAAACGGCTCCTGCATCGGGTCGGTGATCTTCCACCAGGCGTTGACTGCCGGATCCTCGGCCATCCGCGCCATGTCGGCCGCGAAGTCCTCGCCCACGTACTCGACATAGGCGAACAGCAGGTCGCCGTGACGATAGATCGAATAGTTGCGCAGGTTCGCGCGCCTGATGGCGGCGTTGACTTCGGGCCGCGGATCGGCGTGGATCCGTTCGTACTCCACGACGTGCTCCGCGCGCACGCGGATGACCTGGCCGAACCGGCGGATGCCGCTCAAGGGATGCCCACCCGTCGCATCAGCCCTTGAGGGCACCGACGAGGAGACCGCGGGTGATGTAGCGCTCGAGCGTGACGGCCATCGCCACGACGGGCGCGATCATGATCAGGATCAGGACCGACATCGCCCACCACTGGGGTCCGCGCGTCGCGTTCTGGGCGGCCACCTGGAGCGGCATCGTCTGCGCCTTCGCACTGGTGAGCACGAGCGCGATGAGGAACTCGTTCCAGGCGAAGATGAGCACGATCAGGAAGCTGGCCACCAGGCCCGGCACCGAGATCGGCAGGACGATCGAGCGCACGATCCGCCACGTCGACGCCCCGTCGACCGCCGCAGATTCCTCCAGCTCGCGCGGGAGCGAGGCGAAATAGTCGCGCATGAGCCAGACGACGATCGGGAGATTCGTGGCGACGTACGTGATGATCAGCGCTCCGATGTTGTCGAGCAGCCCGACCTGCTGGTAGAGCACGTACAACGGGATCGCCACCGCGATGGGCGGGAGGATGCGCTGCGAGATCAGCCAGAACGCGATGTCGCTGTTACCGAAGGCGCGCACGAACCGGCGCCCGATGGTCTGGGCGAGGATCAGCAGGATGGCGACCCCGGATGCGACAGAGATCAAGGGCGGGGCCCCGAGCGCCATCGTCACGAAGATGAACGCGAAGGCGAGGATGACCAGGCCCACCATCCCGACCCGCGGCCGATACGTGAAGCGCACGAGCGCGTAGGCCGCCATCGAGCCGAGGATCAAGGCGAAGACCGACGACGTGATGCCCACGATGATCGTGTTCGTGTAGGGCCGGATCGTGTCGTTCCCGAGGTCGAACAGGATGTATTTCCACGCGTCCAGGGTGGGCTGGAAGTCGACGAACGGGACATAGAACGGACCCTTGTCCACCTGGTAGGCCGTCTTGAACGACGTGACGAAAAGCCAGTAGATCGGGAAGAGCACCACGAACGCCCAGACGAGGAGCAGCAGGAATGCCCCGAACTTCGCCCTGGGGGAGAGGTCAGTGACGCCGCGGCGCCGGAACGGGTTCTTCATACGTGCTCCGTGACGCGTCGTCGGACGAAGCTGACATAGACCGTGGCCACCACCGACACCAGGATCAGCAGCAGGTAGGCGACCGCCGCGGATCGACCGATGTTCAGGGTGTTCCAGTCGATATAGGCCTGCAGCGTCATGGACTGGGTGGCCGTCCCAGGCCCGCCGCCAAGCAGGATGTTCGGCATATCGATGATCTTGAAGCCCTCGATCATGCGGATGAGGATGATCGTGGTGGTGACCGGCAGCAGGGCCGGCACGGTGATGTGCTGGAAGCTCTGCCAGCGACTGGCGCCGTCGACCAGGGCCGCCTCGCGGACCTCCTGGTCAAGGCTCTCGATGGCCGCCAGCAGGACGATGAAGACAAATGGGGTCCACTGCCAAGTGTCGCCGATGATCACCGCCGCACGTGCAAGCCACGGGTCGGTGACCCACGTGAAGTTGCGCAGGCCCAGCGCCACCCAGATGGGCTCAAGGGGACCCTTGGACGTGTCGGTCATCATCAGGAACATGTAGCCGACGCCGACCGGCGTGATCGTCAGTGGGATCAGGAACGAGACCCGGAAGAACCGCCGCAGCGGCACCTGCTGGACGGCGAGCATCGCCAGCCCCAGGCCGAGACCGTACTGCAGTCCGATCCCCACGAACACGAAGATCAGGGTCACCACGAGCGAGCCGGGACGACCCCCGTCGGCCGCCAGCGTCTGCACCAGCAGGTCGACCGACGCGAACAGGAAGACGCCACCGATCGCTCGGAGGACGAGGCCGCGACGGCGGACGGCGCCGCTTCGGGCGGCACGGACCCAGGCCACCACCGAGAGCGCGACCGTGATCGCGAGGATGGCCCAGCCGATCGGGGTGGGGGTCTTCAGGACCCCGAGGAAATGCGATCGCTCCAGGCCGAACAGGAGTGACTGGTAGTTCGCGAAGCCGACGAAGTCGAGCTTGATGCCGCCCTGCTGGAAGACGAGTTTCGAGACGGACAGCGCGACGGAGGCGACGAGCGGGAAGACGGACAGGACAAGGATGAGGAGAACGGCGGGCCAGATGAATAACCATCTGGCCGCGCCGTCTGAGCGCCACGCGTCGAGGGTGTCAGTCGCCCGACGCGTGGCCCGACCCCGCAGCGCCGATCCTGTTGGGAGCGGCTCCGCTGGTGTCATCTCGATCCGATTATCGCTGGACGCCGAGGCTGGCGACATACGCTGCCAGCTGCTTGTCCTTGCCGACCTCGTTGGTGATGGCATCCCAGCCATCCGAGATCGCCTGCTCGGCGCCGGCGGCGTCGAGTTCTCCAGCGAGGTACTGGGCGACGGCCGTGTCCAGCACGTCCTGCTCATAGCGCTTGGTCTGCGGGATGCGCAGGTCGAGCACCATGTTCTTGTTCGTGAGGCTGGCCTTGATGGCGCCGAGGTAGTCGGTCGCTGCGGCCTGGCTCAGGCCCGCGTCGATCCACGGCTGGATGTTCTCGAACTGCGAGGTGCGATACGGGTTGTAGCCGGTCTTGCCAAGGGTCACGTCGACACCCGACTGTGCCGGCGCGCTCATGTACGAGAGGAAGTCATAGGCGGCATCGGCGTTGGCCGACTTCGCGTTGACGGCGCCCGACCACCCACCGAACGAGGCGAACGGTGCGTAGTTGACGCCACCGACGGCGTTCGGGCAGGTCGTCGCGTCGCACGCCACGAGCTTGCCGGATGCGCGATCGAGGATCTGGGTCCAGCCTGGGGTGATCGTCGAGCCGACCTTGTCCTGGGCGAACGTGCCCGGGGCCAGGGTGCCGATGTCGCCCCAGTCCATCGAGAGGGCACAGCGCCCGGTCGTGAACAGGCCGCGCGTCGCGCCCACGTCGAGATTGAGCTCGTCGGGCGGTCCGACCTTCGCGGTCTTGGCGTAGGTGTCGAGGGCCCTGCTGATGGCTTCGTTGGCGCCGAACAGCGGCTTCATGGTGGTGGTGTCGAAGAACGCGCCCTGACCGGTGCCCTGGCTCTGCAGGAGGCCCGCGGCGATCGAGATGATCCACCAGAAGCTCTGGGCGCCCTTCTTCTTGGCGATGCAGGAGCCGTAGTCCGGCTGGCCGTCGCCGTTGAGGTCGGTGCCGTTGTACTTCGCGGCATCCGTCAGGTACTCATCCCATGTGGTCGGCGCCTTGAGCCCGTCCTTGTCGAACAGGTCCTTGCGGTAATAGACCATGTGGAAGTCGCCGTCGAGCGGGACCGTGTAGACCTTGCCGTTGTAGGTCGCGTTGAAATCGCGGAAGAACGGGCCGATGTCCTGCCAGTTCAGCTGCGCGTCGTTCTTGACCTTGTCAGTGAGGTCGAGCAGGTAGCCCGGGCCGACGAAGTCGCCCATCCACTGCGGGTCGAACACGTACGCGTCGAACGCGTTCGTGCCGGTCGACGCGTCGAGGAGCGCCTTGTCGTAGATCGTCTGGAAGCCGACCGCGACCACGTTCACGTGACCACCGGTCAGCTGCTCCCAGTCCGGCGCGCGGCGCTGGAGCGGCTCCGCGACCTGCGGGCCGTTGAGGGTGAGGATGTTGACGTTGATGCCCGCGAACTTGGTCCCCTTCGGCGGGACCGGGGTCGCGCTGGGCGCCGTAGACTGGACTGCGGTCGACGGTGCGGGCGTCGCCGGCGCGGGTGTTGCGACCGGGGCGACGGTCGGTGACGGACTGGCCGCCGGACTGCAACCAGTCAGGATCAGAACCAAGCCGATCGCAGGCGCGACCGATCTGAATCGCGACACGGGCATCCTCCTCTTGACCCCGCCACCGTCGTTCAGCATACTGAACGCCCGGCCGTAGGTTGGACAGTATGGTCAGCCGGATTAAGGAAAGTCAATATGTCGGACGGAGGCCAGCGTGCTGTCCGGTACCTCGGTGCCGGCTGAGCGCAAGTGACGGTCCGATGGCGGAGTGGTGACGAAGATGGCGAGCGCGAACCCACACTCGATACCCGACAGCGACCGAGACGGGGCAGGGCGTCAGGACGTCGAATCCCTGGCTCCTGCCGTCAACCGTGCCGCGGCCATCCTCGATGAGTTGGTGCGCGCCGACGGTGAGCCCATGGGCCCGAGCGAGCTTGCCCGGCGGCTCCGCCTCCCAAAGTCGTCGATCGCGAACATCTGCGCGGCCCTCGCCGATGTCGGGTTCGTGCGCCGCGTCGGGACCGGGTTCGCGCTGGGCCGGCGGCTGGCCGAACTCGGCGGCGCCTACCTCGCCACGGTCGACCAGGTCCAGGAGTTCTACGAGGCCTCGCGCAGCCTCCCGACCGCCTCGGACGAGACGCTCCAGCTGGCGGTCCTCGACGGACTCGAGGTGACCTACCTCGCGCGCCACGACGGGACCCAGCCGGTCAGCCTGACCTCTGGCATCGGACGGCGGCTGCCGGCGTTCTCGACGGCCACGGGCAAGGCCGCCCTCGCCTCCCTCGATGACGAGGCGCTCGACGAGCGACTCGCCGGGCTCTCGATCCTCCCTCGTCCCACGCGCAAGGCGCACGGGACCGTCGCTGAGCTCCTCGCGGATATCGCCGAGATCCGTCGACGCGGGTATGCCATGGACGATGAGGAGACCGTCGAAGGGGTCGTCTGCTATAGCGTGGTCGTCCCGAGCCGACAGCCGGGCGAACCGCCGTGTGCCGCCAGCGTCACCTTGCTCAAGGTGCGCGCCACCGCCGAGCGGGTGACGGCTCTCATCGTCGATCTGCGCGCGCTCTCGGCGGCCTTGTCCGACCCGATCCGCCGCTAGACGCCGCCGGGGCCCGCCCCCACCGCGCTCACGCCGGGGTCGGCGCCTCGGCGGGGATCAGTCCCTCGGCGCGAAGGTCGTCCCAGAGCTCGGTCGGGATGGGAAGGCGCATGAACGCCGGATAGCTGTCGAGGTGCTCGACCGTACGGACTCCCGCGATCAGCGCGGTCACGGCTGGATGAGCGAGCGGGAACTGGATCGCGGCTGCCCGGATCGGGACGTCGTGTCGCTCGCAGACCGCGGCGATCTGCCGTGCGCGCGCCACGATGTCGTCCGAGGCGGGACCGTAGTCGAACCGGCTGCCGGGCCGGGGGTCGACGAGCACGCCGCTGTTCATGACGCCGCCGATCATGATCGCGATGTCGCGCTCGAGGCAGGCAGGCAGGAGTTCGGAGAGCGCCTCCTGGTCGAGGAGGGTGTACCGGCCGGCAAGCAGGAAGACGTCCATGTCGGTCTCCTGCGCGAACCGGAGGAGCATCGCCGACTGGTTCATGCCGGCCCCGATCGCACCGACGACGCCGTCGGCGCGCAGCCGCTCGAGCGCGGGATAGGCTCCGTCGAGGACGGCTCGCCAGTGCCGGTCGGGATCGTGGATGTACAGGATGTCGATGCGCGACAGACCCAGCCGCTCGAGGCTGGCCTCGACCGAGCGCAGGACTCCATCGAAGGAGTAGTCGTAGACCAGCCGCCGGTCCGTGGTCCCCTCGTAGTACGCGTCGTCCCGGTCCCCGAGAGCCTGGCGGTCGACGTCGTCATCGGGACTGACGTCCTCCACCCGTTTGACCAGGCGACCGACCTTGGTCGACAGCACGAACTCGCCACGCGGGCGCGCGGCCAGCGCCGCGCCGAGTCGACACTCGGAGGTCCCGTAGCCATAGAGCGGGGCGACATCGAACGAGCGGATGCCGATCGACCAGGCATGATCGATGGTGGCAGCGGCCGCATCGTCACTGATGAGCTGGAACAGGCCACCGATGGAAGCCGCACCGAAGCCCAGTCGCGTGACCTCGAGCGACGTCCGCCCGACGCGGACCCGCTCGAACGGCTCGAACGGCATGGGGACCCTCCAGGGTTGCGGGGGTGTCATCCGGCACCATCCCGCCGGGGCGGTTGGTTGACTGCGTCGTCCGTGCTCGCGTATCGTTCAGTCCGTCGTCCGTGGGGCAGTATACTGAACGTCGGGGTGCCGGTGGCCGTCCATCCATTCTTTCGGAGCCTCGCCCCAGCCCCGTCGAGGTCCCGGCGATGCGACTGATCTCGTACCAGGCGGCAACAGAGAGCGCGGCCCTGGGTGTCGTCTCGGGGACGATGTGGATCCCTGCGGTAATCCTCCTCCCGGATGGTCCCGCAACCATGGCCGCCCTGCTCGCCGGTGGCGCGACCGCGCTGGCGGCGCTTGCTTCCGCAGCCGATCCCGGACGCATCGCCCGCGACGGCCAGCCCCTGTCGACCGCGCCGCTCCTGGCCCCCGTGCCACGGCCCGGCAAGGTGGTCGCCATCGGGCGGAACTACCGTGACCACACAGCCGAGGAGGGGGTCGAAGCACCCCTCGCCCCGCTGATCTTCAGCAAATGGCCGAGCAGCGTGATCGGACCCGGGGCGGACATCCGCTGGGACCCGACCCTTGCCACGCAGGTCGACTACGAGGCGGAGCTGGCCGTGGTGATCGGCAGGACCGCGCGACACGTGTCGGAAGCCGATGCCCTCGACTACGTCCTTGGGTACACGTGCCTGAACGATGTGTCCGCCCGCGACCTCCAGTTCGGGGATGGCCAGTGGACCCGCGGCAAGTCGCTCGATACGTTCTGTCCGATGGGGCCCGTCCTGGTCACTGCGGAAGAGGTCCCGGACCCGCAGGCGCTCGCGATCCGCTGCGAGGTCCGCGGCCGGACGCTCCAGGACGCGACCACCGCGGACATGTATTTCGGCGTGGCAGCCATCATCAGCCACTGCTCGCAGGCGTTCGTCCTGGAGCCCGGTGACGTCATCGCGACCGGGACGCCGGGCGGCGTCGGGATCTTCCGCGACCCGCCGATCCTGCTCGGCGATGGCGACGAGGTGGTCGTGGAGATCGAAGGCATCGGCCGCCTCGTCAACACGTGTCGGTTCGAGCGCAGGGCGGCCGTCTCATGAGCGCCTCGACCGAGCGATTCCTCGTGACCGGCGCGCTTGGCTGCATCGGGGCGTGGACCGTGCGGGCGCTCGTGCGCGAGGGCGTTGCCGTCACCACGTTCGACCTGGGCCAGGACACGCGCCGACTCCGCCTGATCATGTCCCCCGCCGAGCTGAGCCGGGTGACGCTGCGGACCGGTGACATCACGGACCTCGGTGCGCTGAGCGCGGCGATGGATTCGGACGGCGTCACCAACGTCATCCACCTGGCCGCGCTGCAGATCCCGATGGCGCGCGCGGACCCGCCGCTCGGAGCGCTGGTCAATGTCGTCGGCACCGTGAATGTGTTCGAGGCGGTCAAACGCCGGGCACGTGGCGCCCCCATGGCGCCCGTCGTCTACACGAGTTCGATCGGCATGTTCGGTTCGGATGATGCGGACGCCGACACCGGTCGATTGACGGCCGATGCGACGGCCCATCCCATGAACCACTACGGGGTCTACAAGCTCGCCAACGAGGGCAATGCCCGCGTCTACGCGCTGGACGAGGGGATCTCGAGCGTCGGCGTGCGGCCGATGACCGTCTATGGCGCCGGCCGCGACCAGGGCATGACGTCCGGTCCGACCAAGGCCATCGTCGCCGCGGTCCTCGGCCAGCCCTACCGCGTCGCCTTCAGCGGTCTCACGCTCTACCAGTACGCCGAGGACGTGGCGCACATCCTGGTCCGCGCAAGTCGGAGCGGGATCGAGGGAGCACACGTATTCAACCTGCCCGGGGTCGTGGGCGATGGCCCGGCCTTCCAGCGCGCCATCGATGCGGTCCTCCCGGGCGCCAGTGAGCGGATCACGTTCGCCCCGGTCGACCTGCCGTTCCCGTCCGAGATCGACCATGACGGGATCGAGATCCTCGGGCCGCTTCCGCTCACATCGATCGACGACGGCGTCCGTGCCACCATCGAGATCTTTCGCAGCCTCGCCGAGGCGGGCGACCTCGATCCACGTGCACAGGGCCTCGAACCCGCCGCGGTGCCATCGACCCCGTAGTCCGTCGCCCCTCGCCTCCATCGTGGTTTCGCCGTCCCGGTCTACCTCCTCCGGACCTGGGCGGCGAAACCATGTCCGGTACCGGTGATGCCCGACGGGGTACCGTTGGCGGCATGACCGAACACGTTGACCTGGCCATCGTCGGTGGCGGGATCATCGGCCTCGCCACGGCCCTTCGACTCAGCGAGGCCCATCCCGGGCTGCAGATCGCGATCCTCGAAAAGGAGTCGGCCCTCGCCACGCACCAGTCGGGGCACAACAGCGGGGTCCTGCACGCGGGCCTCTATTACGCGCCTGGTTCGCTCAAGGCACGGTTGTGCCGGGAGGGCAAGACGCAGCTGGAGGCCTTCGCCGGGGCACATGGGATCCCGCTGCGCTACCCGGGAAAGTTGGTGATCGCCCTCGACGAGACCGAGCTCCCGCGCCTCGCTGACATCAAGACGCGTGCGACGGCCAACGGCGTCGAGGGGCTCGAGGAGATCGGGCCGGACCGGATCCGCGAGCTCGAACCGGAGGCGGCGGGTATCCGGGCGCTGTGGTCGCCACGGACCGGCATCATCGACTTCCGGGCGGTCGCGCTCGCGTATGCCGACGACCTGCGCGCTCGCGGCGTGGCCATCCATACGTCGAGCCCGGTGACCGCGATCGCGCCCCGCGTTGATACGGTCGTCCTGACCACGCCGAGCGCGGAGATCCAGGCCACGAACGTCATCTCGTGCGCGGGCCTGCAGGCCGATCGTGTCGCCGCGATGACCGGGGAGCGGGGACGTGACGTCCCTCGTATCGTCCCGTTCCGAGGTGACTACTACACGCTCAAGCCGGAGGCTCGCCACCTCGTCACGCGGCTCATCTACCCGGTCCCGGATCCACGCTTCCCGTTCCTTGGCGTCCATTTCACGCCACGTCACGACGGCGCCGTGTGGGCCGGCCCGAACGCGGTCCTCGCCTTCGCCCGTGAGGGCTACAAGCGCACGGACATCGACCTGCGCGACCTGGCCGGGACGTTGACCTATCGCGGGTTCCAAAGGCTGGCCGTGCGGTTCTGGCGGATGGGCGCGAAGGAGATGTGGCGCGATCTCTCGAAACGCGCGTATGTGCGCGAGATGCAGCGCTACCTTCCAGCCATCCGGGGCGATCAGGTCACGTTCGGACCATCGGGCGTCCGCGCGCAGGCCCTCGGCTACGATGGCACGATGGTCGACGACTTCAGTCTCGGCGGCAGCGGGCGACTCCTCCATGTGCGCAACGCGCCGTCACCGGCGGCCACCTCCAGCCTCGCCATCGGCCGGATGCTGGCCGAGACCGCCACCGAGCGCTTCGCGCTCACCTGACCCCGGAGGCACTCGATGACCGACACGCCCAAGCCCCCGATCCGCTGGGGTTTGCTCGGGACCGGCCTGATCACGACGAAGCTGATGCGCGGCGCCGCGACGACGTCCACGGCGGAGATCGTGGCAGTCGGGAGCCGGACCCAGCAGCGGGCTGACGCCTTCGGTGCGGCCAAGGGGATCGCCCGGGCGCACGGCTCGTACGAAGCGCTGCTGGCCGACCCCGAGGTCGACGCGGTCTACCTCTCGCTGCCGAACGGGTTGCATCACGAATGGACGATGCAGGCCATCGCCGCCGGCAAGCACGTCCTCTGCGAGAAACCGTACACCCGCTACCCCGCCGAGGTCGAAGAGGCGTTCGATGCCGCCGCTGCCCGTGGCCTGATCCTCCAAGAGGCGTTCATGTGGCGCCACCATCCACAAGCCGACGCGATGGCGACGATGGCGTCCACGATCGGCGAACTCCAGGTGATCCGGGCCTCCTTCGGATGGGCCATGGAGGATGGCGCGACCGATGTCCGCCTCGACCCTGACCTGGAGGGCGGGGCGCTGATGGATGTCGGGTGCTACCCGATCAGCGGCGTGCGGTTCCTCGCCGGCGAGGAACCCGAGGAGGTCTTCGGGATCCAGACCCTCGGTTCGAGCGGCGTCGACGTGCGCTTCAGCGGCCTGCTTCGGTTCCCGAGCGGGGTCGTGGCCGAGATCCTGTGCGCCTTCACCCACGATCATCGCGGTCTCGAGGCGATCGCCTCGCGCGGGACGGTCGTGGCGGTGGACCCCTGGCAATCAGACCCGGCCATCCTCCGCCAGGACGGGATCGAGACGGCATTCGACGGGTTCGATCCCTACGGTCTTGAACTGGACGATATGGCCGCGGCGATCCGCGGGGAGCGGGCGCCGCGTCTGGGTCGTGCCGATGCGCTTGGCCAGGCCCGGACGATCGAGGCGCTCTACCGATCTGCGGCCACCGGACAGCCCGTTCGGCTATAGCGGGCGGCGCGGCGGACAAGCGCTCCGAGCTAGCCCGCGTCGAGCGCCCGGGTCAGGTCGGCGATCAGGTCAGCGACGCCTTCGATCCCGACCGACAGCCGCACGAGCGCCGGATCGACCTCGAGCGTCGAACCCGCCACGGACAGGTGAGTCATCGCGGCCGGGACCTCGATGAGCGATTCCACGCCACCGAGTGACTCGGCGAGGGTGAACAGGCGCGTGGCCTCCGCGATCGAGACGGCACGCTGAGCGGCAGTCAGGCCGCTCGCGACGCCGGCCCGGGGCACGAACGAGACCATGCCGCCGAACCCCGGGTAGTGGACGGTCCCGACATCGGTCCGGGCCTTCAGGAACTGCGCGACCGCGACCGCATTCGAGCCGTGGCGTTCCATCCGGAGGTGCAGCGTGTGCAGCCCGCGCAGGACGAGGAAGCAGTCGAATGGTCCGGGGACACCGCCCATCGCGTTCTGAAGGAAGCGCAGGCGTTCCGCGACCGCGTCGTCCGAGGTGACCGCCACGCCGAGGATCGTGTCGGAATGGCCGGCGAGGTACTTCGTGGCCGAGTGGAAGGCGATATCAGCGCCGAGGGTCAACGGTCGCTGGAGCGCGGGCGAGGCGAACGTGTTGTCGACGACGACCAGCGGGCGACGGCCACCCTCGGCCGCGCGCCGGGCCACCACGCCCACCGTGGCCGCGATATCGACCACTTTCAGGTACGGGTTCGACGGCGTCTCGAACCAGACCAGCCGGGTCCGCTCGCTGAGCGCCTCCCAGAGCGCATCCGTGCCGGTCGCCAGATCCAGGTAGCGGGTATCCACGCCGGCGCCGCGGCGGACACGTTCGAGATAGCGGTACGTGCCGCCATAGACGTCATCGCCGACCAGGATCTCCTCGCCGGGTGCCGCCAGTTCCGCGATCGCCGCTGTCACCGCGGACCCTGAGGCGAAGGCGATCCCGTGGCGGCCGCCCTCGAGGGCCGCCACCGCCCGCTCAAGCCGCTCGCGCGTGGGGTTCTGCGAGCGCGCGTACTCGTAGCCGGCGCGCGGCTTCCCTACCCCGTCCTGGGCGAAAGTACTCGTCTGGTAGATGGGTGGACTGACAGCGCCGGTCAGCTCATCGGGCTCGGCGCCGGCATGGACGGCGAGTGTGTCGAATGACGGCGTGTCATGAGGTGTCGGCATGGCGGCCATCATGCCATCCGGCGACGCGGGCGGTGCGTATCCGTGGCGGAACCTGATACATTCGGCCCGCACGTTTCACCACCAGAGGACGACCCCAGATGAGCACCGCGACCCACGACACGGCGACCCCCGCGCCGGTCTCCCTACGCGAGCGAGCGCTCGCCTGGAGGGAGATCCTCGAGACGGCGAACCCGCCCAAGACCCGCCCGCTCGACAGCGTCGGGAAGTGGCTCGTCATCACCCGCGCCGCCGTCTTCCCGATGACCATCTGGTCCGGGCTGATCGGCGGCCTGCTGGCGGTCGCCGCGACGAAGGTGGCCGGTGGCCCCGTGGTGGACTACTGGCTCCTGACGATCTCGGTGATCGGGCTCGTCTTCGCGCATGCCGCCAACAACATGATCAACGACTACTTCGACACGGCGAACGGCGTCGACACGGACGACTACGTCCGTGCCCTCTATGCCCCGCATCCGATCCTGTCGGGCTGGGTGACGAAGCGCCAGCTGGCCGCCGCGATCCTCGCGGTCAACGTGATCGATGCCGGGCTGATGTTGTATCTCACCGCGGTCCGCGGGCCGCTCATCCTGGTCTTCGCTCTCGCCGGGTTGTTCGTCTCGGTCTTCTACGTGGCTCCGCCGCTCCGGCTCAAGCACCACGGCCTTGGCGAGCCCGGGGTCTTCCTGGTCTGGGGTCCGCTGATGGTCGGCGGCACGTTCCTCGCCGCCACCGGCACGATCCCGGCCTGGGTGCTGCTGGCCTCCGTACCGTATGCCCTGCTCGTCACGTCGGTCCTCTTCGGCAAGCACATCGACAAGATCGTGGCCGACTCGAAGATCGGCGTGCACACGCTGCCGGTGATCCTTGGTGAAGCCAGGGCACGGGTCGTGGGTTCGTGGCTGATGATCCTGTTCTACCCACTGACCATCCTCTCGGCGGTCGTGGGGCTCATCGGTCCGTGGGTGTTCCTGGTGGTCCTGGGGGTCCCGCGGCTCCTCGCCGTCCTCGCCACCTTCCGCATGCCCAAGCCGGCCGCCCCGCCAGCCGACTACCCGACCTGGCCGCTCTGGTTCGTCGGGTGGGCGTTCGTCCACACGCGCCGAGCCGGCGCGCTGCTCACGCTGGGCCTGCTGCTCAACGTGCTGATCCCGATCAAGCTCCCCTGGCTCTAGGGGCCGTGGTGGTGGGCCGGGGCCCGTCGGCATCGAACCTCGTCGACATGGCGGACGTTCCCGCCATCGATGTCTGGGGCGAGACCGTCCAGGCGCGGGTGATCGCCGGGGCGAACGCAAGCCTGGCGCTCGTGGAACTGGGGCCGGACGCGATCGTCCCGGGTCACCAGCACGTGCACGAGCAACTGGGCATGTGCATCGAGGGCAGCATCACGTTCACGATCGACCAGGAGGAGCGGACGCTCGGGCCGGGCGGCACGTGGCGCATCCCGTCGAACGCGCCGCATCACGCCGTCGCCGGGGCAACGGGTGCGATCGTCGTCGACATCTTCGCGCCGACGCGCTCCGATTGGGACGAGCTCCCGCGGTCCGTGCCCCGTCCTCCGCGCTGGCCCTGACCGAGTCGCCTCGTCGCGGTCCCTGCGGCCGTCAGCTCCCCGGGTGATCCCCGCGATGTGACAGGAACTCCAGCAGGTCCAGCTTGGTGATCACGCCGGCCGGTCGGTCGCCACGGACCGCGACCAGCGCGTTCGCGTTCTTCGACAACAGGGCGAAGGCCTCATCGAGGGTCGCGGAGGCGGCCACGATGGGAAGCGGCGGATCCATCACCTCGCCCACGGTCCTGTCCACCACGGTCGGGTCACGGAAGGCCCGGTCGAGCAGGCCCTTCTCGCTGATCGAGCCCACGAGCCCTTTCACTGCGTCGCCCGTGGCGTCCTCGGAGACAGGGAGCTGGCTGATCCCGTAGGTCTGGAGCGTCGCGATCGCACTACCGACACGCTCGGTGGTGCGGGCGACGACCACCGCCGGGATCTCCGGCCCGTGGTGGCGATCGGCGAGGAGTTCCTCGACGCGAGTGGCCGCACCCGTCGTTGCCAGCAGCCCGTTCGCGCGCATCCATTCGTCGTTGTAGATCTTCGAGAGATAGCTCCGACCGCTGTCGGGGAGCAGGACCACGACCACCGCGTGTGCGCCCCCGTCCGTCGCGGTGAGTTCGCGCACGATCTCGCGCGCGGCCACGAGCGCCGTCCCGCACGATCCGCCGGCCAGGATCCCTTCCTCTCGTGTGAGCCGCCGCGCCATGGCGAACGAATCGCGGTCGCTGACGCGGACCCAGCGGTCGACGGCCTGCGGATCGTAGGTGCCGGGAAAGAAGTCCTCGCCGACACCTTCGGTGAGATACGGCCGGGCCGTGTCCCCGGACAGCACGGAGCCTTCGGGGTCGGCGCCGATCACCTGGATGGCCGGGTTCTTCGTGCGCAGGTAATGAGCGGCGCCGGAGATCGTGCCACCGGTCCCGGCGCTCGCGACGAAATGGGTGATCCGTCCCTCGGTGGCATCCCACAGCTCCGGGCCGGTGGTGCGTTCGTGAGCCAGCGGGTTCTCGACGTTCCAGTACTGGTCGGGCTTGAAGGCGCCAGGGATGTCGCGGGCGAGCCGAGCGGCCACGCTGTAGTACGACTCGGGCGACTCGGGCGCCACGTTGGTCGGGCACAGCACCACCTCGGCGCCATAGGCCCGCAGCAGCTGCTGCTTCTCGGACGACTGCTTGTCCGCCATCACGAAGATGCACCGGTACCCCTTGAGCGCCGCGGCGATGGCGAGCCCGTGGCCCGTGTTACCGGAGGTGGGCTCGATGATCGTCCCACCGGCCTTGAGCTTGCCCTCGCGCTCGGCCTCCTCGATCATCGGGAGGCCGATGCGGTCCTTCACCGAGCCGCCCGGGTTGAGCATCTCCAGCTTGGCGAGGATGAGCGGTTGGCGCTCCGCCGGCCCCAGCTCCCGCGTGACGCGGGTGAGGCGCACCAGGGGCGTCCGACCCACCAGGTCGAGGATCGATTCGGCGTAGTCCATCCGCGGCCGAGTATACGGGCGGTGCGGCGCGGTCAATCGAAGAGGCCGGTCAGCCAGCGCCAGCGCTTGCGCGTCCCGGGCGCCGGCTAGGCGTGCGCCGGATCGTCGTCGGGCACCGCGGCTTCCGGGTCGCTCGTGG
>JBBQLI010000003.1:0-63323 GCA_038327765.1 Candidatus Limnocylindrales bacterium
ACGTCGGATCTCGATGACTGGCCTACCCACGTCGGTCAGCCGACTGGAACTCGGCCGGGCGCGAGACTCCCGTCCGGTGCTCGTTCGTCGCGCCACACGAGGACTACCACGGCGAAGGCCCACAGCGTGACCAAGAGCGACGTGGCGAAGAACAAGGTCTCAGCAGCCTGGACCTCCCCGGTATTCGCGATCTGTAGCAGGGCCACGACCGCCGAACCGACGCCCGAGGCGACCGCGACCCAGCCGAGCCACGCCGGGAACTGCCCGCTGGCGACAACGGCTCCGCCGAAGCAGGCGAAGGCCACACCGAACAGGACCAGGATGGCCATGCTCCAGATCGCGAAACCGGCCACCTGAACGGCCCCTGCGAGTGCAAGCACAGTGGCCGCATCCGATGTCGACGCGGCGGCCCACTGGAGGGCAAGGGGCTTGAGCGCGAAGCCGTCGATCGAGGTGCTGACGCTGGCGAGGGCACCCCCGACCAGCGCGGCTGCGATCCCGATGCGCGCGAGCGGCCCGCCGGGTCCGTCATCGAGCAGTCTGGCCAGACCGACGAGACCCCCGACCACGAGCAGGATCGCCACGAGGATCGTCAGGTGGATAGCCACCCAGGCCTCGTTTCCGGCTATCGCCTGGAGCTTCGAGGTCATGGACACCGCGACATGCGGATGGAGCGCGTTCCCGACGGCGCCGATCACGGCGCCAGCCATGAGCAGGACGGCCGTGAGGCGCTGGGAGTTGCGCTGGACCGACGGCGACGACATTCGACGATCTCCTCGACTTCATGCGTTCCAACTTCGTTAGGTTACCGAAGCTTAGGCGACCTTACTATACTGTTTGCATGAACACAAGCCAACAACGCCTCCCGGTCGGCCAGCTGCTGGGGTTGATGCTGCGTCGCTTCCGGGCCGATCTCTTCGACTGGGGCCAGGAGGCCGGCTACGCGAACCTCCGGCATACCCACCTCCAGGTGTTCGGAAACATCGACTGGACGGGTACCCGCTTGACCGATCTGGCTGCGCGCGCCGGGATGACCCGGCCGTCGATGCTCGAGCTCGTTGATGAGCTCGTGAAGGCCGGCTATCTCGAGCGGCGCCCTGACGAACGTGACGGTCGCGCAAAGCTGATCTGCCTGACCCGAGAAGGCCGGCGCGTCGTTGCGCAGGCGCTCCGGGCCGTGCGTGAGATCGAGCGGGTCTATGCGGAGGAGGTCGGGGCGGCCCGCTTCGAGGAGGCGTGCATGACCCTTCAGCAACTGCTTCGGCTCCGATCGACCTCTTTGCCGGGCGATCCGGCGTCATCGAGTCGGCACGTGGCCCACACCGAAGACCCCTGATATCGAGCGCAGAGCTGCCTCAAAGCGCAAGGATTCGCTCAGCCATCACTTCCGGCCGAGCTCGCGCCCGCTATCCCCATCGCACGCGAGACAGCGAAGTCGCGATACGGCCAGGAGCGGACTGATGAAGCGCATCGGTTTCCGCGACGTCGGCGCGCGGGAAGCCGGCGCGACAGTCGGCGCGCCGGCTTCCCGCAAGTCGCCAGGGCCGCTACGGCGAGGCGGTCACCTTGATCGATGCCACCATCTGATGGAGCGCCACCTGGTCTGCCGCGTGGCGGGTCGGGTTCGGAGCGACGCCACCCAACTCGTAGGGCGATGTCTCGGGGAAGTCCGTCGTCCGGATGACAAGGAGCGTCCCGTTGACATCGAGGATCCTGAATTGGACCTTGTACGCCGTCTTGTCCGTAGAGGCGGAGTAGGCGAGTGGGTAGGCATCGACGACCCCGGACTGCTTCGTCGTCCAGATAGTTGCACCCGGGCAATGGGCCAACGTGACGCTTGACGTCAGCTCGACCAGCTGACCGCTGTAGCCGCTGACCACGATCGGCGTGGGCGCCGCGACCCTGAAACCGGGCCACGCACGCATGGCGTTCACGAGCCCGTCGACCGTCGATGTAGTCACAGGATCAAGGGTCCCCTTCTTTGGATCGCACGGATCCTTGGAGACGGCACCGACCGTCATGAACATCAGACCCCAGCCGGAGCCGGACGCGGCGTCCGGGCGGTCGACGAGCACGCCCTCGAAGTCGCTCGCCGGCTCCCATTGGGACCAACCAGCCGGCACCTCCAGCGTGATCTGGCCGGGCCAGACCGACGAACTCAAGCCGTACCTACCAGGCTTGAGACACTGCGCCGTATCGAGGGGGCAGGTCACCACGGGCGCGCTACTCAGGGAGGCCAGCGAGGGCGTTGGTGTGGGCTCGGGTGTAGGCGTCGGCGTCGGCGTCGGCGATGCCGTTGCCGGGACCGAGCCGACCACCGGACTGACGCGTCCGTTGTTGACGAATGCCGCGCCGACGACGACGGCAGCCACCACGACGGCAGCCACCAATCCCCATCGAGCGCGAGTCGAAGCTCGTGTGATCATGTCAAGCATCCTTTCCGTCGACCGGGCAGGACGAACCTGTCCGGTCCGAGGCAGGCTGGCATGGATCGCGTCGATGACGCGATCGGGGAGCGGCGTCACTCCGTCGAACGATTCGAGGTAGTCCTCCAATCGACCGATGAAGTCGTCGTCCTTGTTCATGCCGTGCCCGCGTTCCTTTCCAGACGCGCTTCGGCCTCGAAGGCCTCGCGCAGGTATTTCAGTGCGTAGTGCAGGCGGGAGCGGACCGTGCCGATGGGCGTCCCCATCGCGGCGGCCGCTTCCGCTGGAGAGAGTCCGACGTAGTGAACGAGGACGACCACGGTCCGGTGCTCGACGCCGAGCCGCCGGAAGGCCTGATCGAGCAGCTGGCGCGTCGACACGCCCGCCGTCGGATCCGAGTCACCCGGTGCATCGAATTCGAGCAGCCGGAGGTTGCCGCGATGACGTCGCTCACGGCGCGCTTCGGCGTGACACGCATTCACGAGAAGCCGGTAGGCCCACGCTTCGAACCGGTCCGGGTCCTTGAGCCGGGGCAGGCCCTGCCATGCGTCGAGCAATGCCCGTTGCGTGGCGTCCTCGGCCAGGTACGGGTCGCGCAGGATCCGACGCGCGACCGAATGGAGGTGGTCGCCCACGCGTTCGACCAAGGCGTCGAACGCCGCCTCATCGCCGTGCATCGCTTGCTCGACGAGGATCCGCTCCATCTCTCACCCCTGGCCCGACCTGTCCGTTTGGCCGGTTCGCCGAGTATGAGTCGGCGTTCATCGGAATCATTCAATCTGCGATCACCGAGATCGGCGCGTTCGGGCTCCGGTGAGAGGGCGAGCGACCGTCTCGCCAGTGGGTCCTCCGAGAGGTTCGCCTCGATGATCACCGGCCCACGTGCCTCAAGCGGCACGAATCCTGGGGCGGTCGCCTCGGCATGGTGAAGCTCGTCCTCCGGCGGACCCGCTGATGGTCCGGCTCCTAATGCATTCGGCCGTCTGGCTTGATCGACAGGCCCTTGGTGCATCGCTGCGCCACATCAAGGCGGCGGCACCCTTTGCATCGCCCGGAGGGCGTCGTATCGTCCACGGTATCGCGATGGTTCCAGTCGGGCCGCCATGGGGTTCCCCGAGCCCGGCGCACACGGTGGAGGCACGGACGATGCATGCTCCAATCCGCCCGCGCAGCTCGCGCACGGCCCTCGCCGCACTCCTGGCGGCGGTCGCCCTGCTCGTCGCGACCGTGGGTCCGGCGGCAGCGCTCCCACCCGGCCCGCCCGTCGTCCCGGCGCTGACAGGGTTCGTCACCGACGCCTGCACCGGGCGGCCGATCCTCAGCGGCCTCGACGTGTCGGTCGTTGGTCCCGACGGCGGGATCCTGAAGCCGCCCAACCCGAACCGGCGTGGCCTGTTCAGCTTCCCGTCACTCGCGCCCGGTGCCTACCAGCTCCTCGTGTCCGCCCCCGGTTACGGCGCCCTCGGCGGC
Organism: Candidatus Limnocylindrales bacterium; assembly: GCA_038327765.1. Classification (GTDB taxonomy): domain Bacteria; phylum Chloroflexota; class Limnocylindria; order Limnocylindrales; family CSP1-4; genus SPCO01. The sequence goes on from JBBQLI010000003.1 coordinate 3,897, forward strand.
GACCCTGTCACCGGCGGCTCGCCCGGGGTCATGGTCACCCAGCCACCCGGCCCGCCCACCCTGCCGGCTGGCCAGAGTCTCTCGATCGGTCTGGTCCTCCGCATCGGGCTGGCCCCGCTGGTCACCCCTGGCACCTGCAAGCCGCCCAACCCGAACCTGCCGTCCTTCGCCGGGCGGGGCGTCGACGCCGCTACCGGGCGCGGCCTGGCCGGGCTTGTCGTCGAGATGGCCCCCCTCGTCATCGACCCGACGACCGGAGCGCTACCCCCAGGTCCGCCGATCCTGCCGGCCTTCAGTCCGCTGTTCGGGTTCTTCGTCTTTCCGGACCTGGCGCCAGGCGACTACCTGTTCAGCGCATCGTCGCTCCGCCACACCAGCCTCGGTGCCGACCCGACCAAGCCACCAAACCCGAACGGCCCCGGGATCCTGGTGACCCTGCCCCCAGGTCCGCCGACCCTGCCGGCCGGCCAGAGCGTCAACGAAGGGCTGGTCATCTCCGTCTCCCTGCCCGCGGTGCAGTAGAGGGCCGGCGGGGATGGCAGGATCGGCGAACGCCAGCCAGGCCGGGACTGTCACGCTGGCCATTCCTGCCCGGCCTGCTCGGTGGATGGGTCGTGGATGGCTACCCCTCCCACGCCGACTGATCTGTCGAACCGGAGCGGGGCAGGTCTCATCCCCTCAACGGTGAGTGCCGTCCTCCTCGAGGCGGGGACACGCGAGGCTCATCCTCGACGCCCTCACGATTGACTCTCGCAAAGTGCCAGCGTAGGCTGCCGCCAATCGGTGAGGTCAACGACGGCGGCGGCGGAGCGCCGAGCCAGGACCATCGACATGACCTGGACCTGCTCCTCGAAGGAGAGGGCTGCACATGTGGGTCTGGGGGCGGTTCCCGGTCGGCGTGGCGTCTATCGTCGTCATCGTCGCCCTGCTTCTCGCCGCCTGCAGCCCGACTCCCGCCCCCACACCTAGCCCAAGCCGTGGCCCGAGCACCCCGCCAGCCTCGCCCTCGCCCTCGCCGTCGGCCTCGACCCCAGCCCCGGCTTCGGGAGATCTGGCCCTCGAGGCCTGCGATGTCACCGGCTACGTTCCCTGCGAGCACCAGGCAGTCCGGCTTTCCCTGCCGATCGCCGGTACTGGTGCGGCCCTGACCTATTCGAGCGAATGGGCCGCCGGTCGCAAGGATCGCCAGGGCTGGGATGCCTCGGCCATCGGTCTTGGGGGCTGGTCGCTGGATATCCTGCAGCGATACGATCCGAAGGCCGGGGTGCTGCTCTCCGGCGACGGGTCGTGGCGGTTCGCGAAGGGCGTGACCCTGCCCTCGGGCGAGCACGCGGTGCCGACCTACGACGGCCTGATGGCCTACGTGTTCGACTCGAATGGGCGCCACGTGCGCACCGTCGATGCACTCCTTGGTGTGACCCTGATCACGTTCTCCTACGACGCGGCCGGCCGGCTCTCCGGGGCAGACGGGACGCTGGCGAGCGCGCCGATCCACCTCGTCGTCGAGCGCGAGGCTGACGGGACGCTCGCCGGCCTCGTCGGGCTCGACGGGGCCCGGACGTCGCTCTTCCTCGGCAGCGACGGCCTTCTCGGCGGGATCCAGGATCCGGCGGGCCGCACTACCGTCCTCGAATACGGGTCCGGCGGCCTTGTCACCAACTACGACGACGCGACAGGAGGTGTGACGGCGTACGGGTATGACGACGCCGGTCGTCTGGTCTCCGCGAAGGACCCCGACGGCGTCACGGTGACGACGACCCGCACCACGACCGCCGATATGACCGAGGTCAAGTCGACCACGACCCTCGGCCGCTCGGTCGCCTACCGTGCGGAGCGAACGGGCGCCGGAGTGATCCGATCCTATGTGGCGCCCGATGGAACCCGGACGACCGTGTCCTCCGATCCATCTGGGCGGTACGCGGTCGCGCTTCCCGATGGGACGACGATCGCGCTAGGTTCGCAGGCCGACCCGCGCTGGGGGATGGACGCTCCGATCGCGACGCCGGTGGACCAGACGCGGCCGGATGGCGTCGTCCGGCACACGACCACCGCCATCACTGCGACGACCTCGGCCACCGACCCGCTCGCCGTCAGCGCCTGGTCCCGTACCGACATCATCGCTGGCGGGACATGGAACCAGATGGTGGACCCCGCCACGCGAACGATCACGTGGGCCGACCCTGCCAGCCGGAAGACCACCCAGACGTACGACGCGTCCGGTCGGATGGTCTCGCAGACCAGGCCGGGACAGCCCAGCCTTGCGTTCGTCTACGACGGACACGGCCGGCTTGCCACGAGAACCTTGGGGAGCGGCGCTGCCACCGCCACGACCACCTTCACCTACGGAACAGACGGCACCCTGACCATCACGGGTCCCGACCAGCTCGTCCAGCATCTGACGGCCGACTCCGTCGGACAGATCGTCCGCCGGACAGCTGCGGACGGCTCGACGGTCCTGTCCGCGTATGACGGGCTTGGGCGGCTCGTGCGCGTGGCACCCGCTGGCCAGCCATCCACCACCATCGGCTATAGCGCCGCCGGACGGCAGACCGGGTTCCTGCCTCCGACCATCGGCGCCGATGGCTCCTACGAGGTGCGAACGTACGACACGGACGGGAGGTTGGCGGCCATCGCGGGACCTGGTCAGCGCTCGATCGCGTATACGCGCGACGCGGCTGGCCGCATCACCGGCTGGACCTTCGACCAGGGCACGGCCACGGCCGTCTACGATCCGACCACAGGACTTGTCGTGAAGACCGCTGCGCCTGGTGGGATCGACACGCTGGTCTCGTACGTGGGCGGGATCCGGGTCGGTCGCAACGTGTCCGGCCCGGTCGTCGGCGCGGTGGCCGTGAGCCTCGACCCGTTCGGCCGGATGGCCGGCGTGTCGGTCGATGGGGCGCCGCCGATCGGCTACACGTACGACACGGTCGGCTACCTCACGAGCGTGGGGGACGTCTCCCTGCAACGCGACCCGGCGAGCGGTCAAGTCGCGGGAGCATCCCTTGGCACTGGGCGGACCACACGCGAGTACGACGCCCAGGGGCGACCGACGCACATCGTCACAGCCGCGAACGGTTCGTCGGCCATGCTCGACGCTCGCTATGCGTACGACCTGCGCGGGCGCGTCACGAGCGTGACCGAGGTGCGCGGCGGCGGCAAACCGACGAACACGACCTACGCATACGACGATGCGGGGCGTCTGGCCGAGGTCTCCGTGAACGGGATCTCTGTCGAGCGCGACGGCTACGACGCGGCCGGTAACCGCGTTTCCGTGAAGACCTCCTCCGGTACGCTCAAGGCCACGTACGACGACCGCGACCGGTTGCTCTCCTGGGGGGCGGCCAGGTACGTCTCTCGGCCGGACGGGCAGCTCGCGAGCGTGGCCGCCGGGGACGCCAACACCCGCTTCACGTTCGACGACTTCGGAGTCCTGCGAGCGGTAGCCCTCCCGGACGGGCGGCGGATCGAGTACTTCGTTGACGCGGGGGGCGCGCGGATCGGGAAGAGGATCGACGGCACGCTCGTGGCGGGCTATCTCTACCGGCCCGACGGTGCCCTTGCGGCGCAGACCGACGGCAGCGGCGCCGTGGTCGCGCGCTTCGGCTATGACGATGCCGGGCGGCTCACGCTCGTCGAGCGCGGGGGCACGCGCTACCAGGTGGTCACCGATCGCCTCAGCAGTCCGCTCCTCGTCATCGACGCGGGTACTGGCGCCGTGGCTGAGGCCATCACCTACGATGCTTGGGGCCAAGTCACCTCCGATACGAACCCGGGCTTCATCCCGATCGGTTTCGCCGGCGGGCTGCGCGATGCGGATACGGGTCTGGTCAGGTTCGGGGCGCGCGAATACGACCCGCGAACCGGCCGCTGGACCGGGCCCGACCCGATTCAGTACGCCGGCGCAGACTCGGTCCTCTACCGATACGTGGCGAATGATCCGGTCAACGGGACTGACCCGACGGGTCTCGCCTCATACGCGCACCAGCCGCCGGAATTCACGCCACCTCCGAGGGACGGAGGTCGATCGCATTTTCCGAGGTTGGGTAGCAAGGATCCCGAGGGCTCGAACCCGACACCGACCGGCGGCGAATGCTCGAACGACGGCTCCGGCTGCAACCGCGGCGCTCATGCGCAGCCGCCGGATGATCCCGGCCCTGGGACCGGCCCCGGCCTCCCGCCACCGCCACGTGGCAGTGCACCCTTCACGTGCTTCGGGGTATGCAAGATGCCGGACGGCACAACCTGCTACGGGTACTGCCACAGCGGCGAACCACACGAACGGTCCGGTGACGGCGTCCCATTCGAGTTCCAGGCGGCCGGCGAGTTCCAGATGGTCGCCTCGCCAGACCGGAGTGTCGTCATCCAGGCCCGCCTGGAACCGTACGGCACCTCGAACCGCGTGACGCTTGGCACCGCGGTCGCGGCTTCGGTGGCCGGCGATCGCGTGGCGGTCTATGCGAGCGACAAGGTGCCGCTTGCGATCGCGGGCAAGCCGGATACCCGACCCGATCTCTCGGTGCGCCTGCCGCATGGTGGGATCGTGGAGCGCCATGGCCCGGTCGTCACGATCTCATGGCCCGGCGGCAGCCAGCTCACCGTCTCGCGTGCCGGAAGCCACCTTGACTTCTCATTCGACCCGGATGCAGCAACAGCGCCGACACTCCGCGGCCTGCTCGGCAGTGCTGACGGCAACCCGACGAACGATTTCACGACACGTGACGGCACCGTGATCGCCCACGACGATCCGGCGTTCGCCACGAAGGTCTATGACCTGTTCGGGGCAAGCTGGCGGATCACGCAGTCCGAGTCGCTCTTCGACTACGGGCCGGGCCAGAGCACGGCCACGTACACCAAGCCGGCGATCCCCACGGCACCGGCGACGATCGATGCGCTCGATACGACGGCGCGCGGCAACGCGGAGACGCTCTGCCGCGCGATGGGCGTGAGCCTCGAACCCGTCCTGACCGACTGCATCCTTGATGTGGGGCTCACGGGCGACTCGTCATATGCGGCGTCCGCCGCCGCGGTCCAGGTGTCCACCACACGGGCCGCCGCCGAGCCCCCGGGCGCGGCAGCCGGGGCGTCCACGTTCGACCAGAAGGTCAGCGGCACGATCACGAAGCCTTCGCAGGTCGACAAGACGACCTTCACCGCGAAGGCCGGCGATGTGGTCTACCTCCGCGCCCAGGGAGTCTGCGTGCCGGGTCTGCAGTGGCAGCTCGTCGCTCCGTCCGGCACCCACCTCGGCCTCGACTACCTCTGCCGCGACCTGGGCCGCTTCGTGCTCCCGGACGCGGGCACGTACACGGTCGAGGTCAACTGGGACCAGACGACGACCGGAGGGTATGCGTTCGAGATCATCGGTGCGCCCGTCGAGCGCATCGCGGCCTACAGGGTCGGCCAGACCATCAGCGATACGACGACCCGGATCGGCGAGTGGCACCGCTACACGTTCACGGCAAAGGCCGGCGATGTCGTGGTCCTCGACGGCCTGGGCGCCTGCGTCGACGGGCTGCTGTGGCGGCTCGTCGGCCCAGCTGGCAACATCATCCTGGGCCACTCGTGCGACGACCTGGGCCGGGTCGTGCTCCCCGACGGGGGCACCTACGGGGTCGAGGTCTATTCCGACGGCACCGCTACAGGGGCCTACGCATTCCAGGTCCGCGCCGGCCCGTGAGCTGACCGACCGAGCGCGACGGCCGTTGCCGAGAAGGACCGGGATCAGAGGCGAGCCAGGATCGCCTTCGCTAGGTCGATCACGCTCTGCTGTAGAACACCCGCGTCGAGCGTGTCCTTGTTCTTCACGCCGATCGTCAGCATCCCCCCGGGAACCTGGACGTGGAACGTACCCAGGCTGGCCGCGTAATAGGCCTCGGCACCGAGGCCATCCACCTGTGTGACGGCGTCGCCGATCGACGCCTTGATCGCTGCATACGTGACGTACTTGGCATCGAAGAACACGCGGATGCCCACCGGGCTGTCGCCCGGGCCGCCCGCCTTGACCTTGCCAGACACGTCGAACGTACACACCCCGTATTGCCCCGCCTGGCCGTCCGTGGACGAGCCGCCGAAGGCGGCTTCAACGTCGGCCTTCGTCGCCACCGAGCACGAGTCCGCTGGGTTTCCGGCCGTGTTTGAGGATGCGCCTGCGCTCGACGGGGCCTTCGATGGCGCCGCGCTCGTTGCGGCGCCCGTGGACGCGGCACTGGAGGCAGCAGGCGCGGGAACGCTCCCGCCGGTACAGGCCGCGAGAACGGTCACGAGGACCAGTGCGCCGGCGAGTCCGCGGCGCCCGGTCAGGCCGGCGAATGGAGCGCCGCCTGGATCGGAGCTTTTCAGCGAAAGCAGACGCATGACGGTCCCCCTGAGAGTGCGGATGGCCGGAATGGGACCCGAGCATATACCCCGCTCATCGCTCTGGTGGGGCCCGATGTGATCGTCCTGGGCGCGTCGATCGCCGCTCCTTCTTGACCACGGAGCGCATGCTGCGTCTCGTCCGGCCGACCGAGTCCGGCGGCCGCGGAGAACCTGGAGGGACGCGTGTCATACGGAGGACCGCCGGGTCCGCTTGGACCGGAATTCGAGGCTCTGGCCGAGCAGAAGGAACGTGAGCGCGACGCCGAGCGCACGAAGGTCGCGCTCGAAGCCCAGCGGCACGCTGCATCGACCGGCGTCGTGACGCGGTTCGGTCGGATGCTTCGACAGTGGCTCGGCATCGGACGCGATCGCACGCAGTGACGCTGCCGCGCTCGGCGCTCTCGGTCAGCCACCTGTCCAAGCGTTTTGGTGATCGCCTGGCGTTCGACGATGTCTCATTCGAGGTTGGATCCGGCGAAGTCTTCGGGTTCCTTGGCCCCAATGGCGCCGGCAAGACGACCATGGTCCGGACGCTCGGGACACTGCTGGCACCATCGGCCGGTTCTGCGCGGGTGGCCGGCCTGGACCTCAGTCCAGCCAACGGCGTGGCGATCCGTCAGCGGATCTCGATCATGCCCGAAGCCCCCGGCCTCTACCTCCGTCTCAGCGTGACCGAGAACCTCGAGTGCTTCGCAGGTCTGTACGAGCTGGCCGATGTCGACGGGCGGATCTCGCGTGCGCTGGCCGCCGTGAATCTCAGCGCTCGCGCCAAGGACGCGTGCGGCACGTTGTCGAAGGGCCTCCGGCAGCGTGTCAGCCTCGCAAGGGCCCTCCTCAACGACCCCGAAGTCCTGTTTCTCGATGAGCCGACCGCGGGCCTCGATCCGGTCGCCGCGCGCGACGTCCACGAGCTGATCGATGTCCTCCGCCAGCGCGGGGTCACCGTCTTCCTGACGACCCATCGTCTCGAGGAGGCGGAACGGCTGTGCGACCGGGTCGCGCTGCTGAACACGACGCTCCGGGCGATCGGCCGGCCCGAGGACCTCCGCCAGAAGCTCTTCCCGAACGGTCTGACGGTGAGAACGATCGCCCCGCTCGGCGATCCTGACCGGGTCTTCGGACATCTCCCGGGAGTCGAAAGCTGGCGGCTCGACCCTGCCGGCACCTACGTCCTCACGGTCTCCGACGCAGCTGTCGCCGCGCCCGCGGTCACCAGGGCGCTGGTGGCTGCGAAGGCTGATGTCCTCTCGATCGGCGAGGCACAGCACACGCTCGAGGATGTGTACCTGGAGCTGATCGACGAAGACGTGGAGGCTCGTCCGACGTGAGACTGAGCACGACGCGTACCCGGGCCATGTTCGTCAAGGAGCTTCGCGAGTACCGGAGCAACCGATCGATCATCGCGACGATGGCGGTGATCCCGCTGGTCTTCGTGATCAACCCGCTGATCCAGATCTTCGCCCTGCCCGAGTCGGCGTCCGGCGGTCTGTCCCATGTGCATGTCCTCGTCTACATGCTGGGTATCCCCGCGGTGGTTCCGGCGATCGTCGCCGCATACTCGGTCGTCGGCGAACGGTCGCAAGGCAGCCTCGAGCCAGTGCTCATCACCCCGATCCCGCGCGACGAGCTGCTCCTGGCCAAGGCCCTGGCCGCGCTCGTCCCCTCGCTTGCCGTCTCATACGTGATGTTCGGCGCGGTCGTCGCGAGTGTCGATCTGTTCGCCGCGCCAGGTATCGCGGCCGCCATCGCACGTGGTCCGGACCTCCTTGCCCAGGTGATCTTCACGCCACTGATCGCGGGTTGGTCGATCTGGGTCGGGATCGCCATCTCGACACGGGCGAGCGAGGTCCGCGTCGCCCAGCAGCTGGGGACGCTGGCCAGCGTCCCGTCCGCGATCGTTGCTGCGCTCGTCGCCTACGACGTGATCCACGCGACATTCGGTCTGGCGTTGGGCTTCGCAGCCCTGTTGGTCATCCTCAATGTGGCGGGCTGGCGGGTCACCTCAGCCCTGTTCGATCGCGAGAGGCTCGTCTCCGGGGCCAGGTGATGCCGCTCGGTCTCGGGGCCGGAGTAGGGGACGTCATGGATCGTCACCGCGCTTGCGGGATGGCGCATGTGGGATCCGGCGAAGCGCCGATATTCAAGCGTCGGCCCGAGCATGCCGGGATCAAGCCTCCGGCGCAGCCGCCGCGATGCGTGCGGAGAGCAATGCTTCGAGTGCTTCACGGGCGCTGGGAGCTGAGAACACCGTGAGGCGGTCCCCACTCCTGAGGATGACATCGCCCCGCGGGACGATCAGGCGGTCGCCACGACCGATCGCCACGAGGACCGTATCCCTCGGCCACTCGGCGTCCGCGACCGAGGCGCCAGCGAGTCTGGATGCCGGACCGATCTCCGCCTCAAGCAACGTGCCGCTCGAACCGATGGAGCGGACCTGACGGACGTCGGCCGCAAGCGCACGGCGATATGCGGCCGTGATGTCGCGGATGGACAGGATGCCTGCCAGGCGGCCATCGGCCACGACGGGCGCCCACGAACGATGACCATCGCCCAGGGCCGCCAGGGCGTCATCGAGGGCGTCGTCCGCCGAAACGACGAGCGGATCGAGGTCCAGATCGCCGACGAGCAAGCCCTGATCCGCATCGACAAGGGACGCCAGGTCGACACTGCCGCGAACGGATCCGTCCATGGCCACCACGGGCCCGCCCGGAACATCGCGGGCCACGAGTCTTGAGCGCGCCTCGGCGACACGGTCGCCGGGCGAGATGATCACGCGTGGCACTCGTGCCGCATCGCCGGCCGGGATCGCGGCCATGAGCGGAAGCGCGAATCGAAACCGCTGCGCGGGCGATTCGGCGCGGCTCCGGATCTGCGCGGTATAGATCGACCGATCGCCGACGACCAGTGTGGCCAGGCCGATCGCGAGCATCGCCGGGCCCAGCATCGACAGGCTGTCGGTCATCTCGGCCACCATCAGCATCACAGCCAACGGCGCGTGCGCCACGCTTCCGAACAGCGCCATCATCGCGACGATCACGAACGGCGACGGATCGACGGGCATGGCCGGTGCGATGGGTTCAAGGAGACGCCAGATCCCGGCGCCCAGCAGACCGCCGATGACCATGCCCGGACCGAAGATGCCCCCTGAGCCCCCGGAACCGATCGACAGGGATGTTGCGAGGATCTTCGCGAACGGGAGGACGAGGACCACCCAGAGCGGCAGGCCGAGCAGCGTGGTTCGATCGAGACCTGCCTGGACCCATCCATATCCCGTCCCCAGGACACCCGGCAGGGCAAGACCGAGACAACCGACCGCGAGTCCGGCGATCGCCGGATGCACGACGCGCGGGAGCGGCCAGCGGCCGATCCAGGCAGTGAAGCCGTAGAACGAGCCGATGTAGAGCCGACCGACGATGCCAGCGGCGAGACCGATCAGGGCGTAGTAGACGAGTTGGCGCGCGTCAGTGAAACCCGCGCTGGCGACGCGTCCGAAGATCGGGGCGAACCCGACGATGGCGCCGAAGATCGAAAACGCCACGATCGACGCCACGAATGCCGGAACGAGCGCTTCGGACTCGACGTCCTCCCGGTAGGGGATCTCGGCAGCGAGGACTGCCCCGCCGAGAGGAGCGCGAAAGATCGCCCCGATCCCGGCGCCCATCCCGCAGGCGACGGCGATGCGCGCGTCGCGCGCGTCCAGATCGAGAAGCCTTGCCAGGAACGACCCGAATCCGGCTCCGATCTGGGCCGTCGGGCCCTCGCGGCCGCCTGAGCCGCCCGATCCGATGGTGATCGCCGACGCGACGAGCTTGACCAGCGGGATCCGCGCCCGGATCCGGCGCGCGCCATGGTGATAGGCGGCGATGGCCGCGTCGGTGCCGTGACCTTCGGCCTCCGGTGCAAGTCGGAAGACGATGATCCCCGAGATGAGCCCCCCGAGTCCGACGACGAGCGGGATCACCCACGGTCGAGCCGCGTCGGTGATCGGCTGTGCGCCCTCGCCCATGGGCGACGCTGGGGTGAAACCGGCGAGGACGCCAAGGAAGGTCCGTGTCGCCAGGTCGAGAGCCACGAAGAAGAGGGCCGCTCCCAGTCCGCTGATCAATCCGATGGCCGCGCCGAGTACGACCCATTTGCGCAAGTACGCCGACGTTCGGATCCGCTGGCGGACGGCGCGCAGGAGTGAGTCCGGACTCACGAGACGGCCTCGAACGATCGTGCCAGTCTCTCGATCACCCTGACTTCGTCCGTCGCGAGTGATGCCGTGCCAAGGACTCGAGCCAGCTCGCGCGATCGGTGCTCCAGCACGCGACCGCGGAGTGCACGACCCGACGCGCTCAGTCGAATGTGGCTGACTCTGCCATCAACGGTGTCCTTTGTCGTTTCGACCAGTCCACGGCCACGTAGTCGTGAAACGACCCGACTCGCGGGCGACGCGTTCGATCCCATGCGAGACGCGATATCCCCGACCGTGGCCCCCTCATCGCGCTCCCCGAGCAGCATGAGGACCCGCCACTGAACGAACGTGAGGTCCGCACCGGCGTTCGTGATCGCGCGTTGCGTGATCGCCACCGCACCAAGGACCACGCGCTCCAAGGCATCGATGTGCGGTTGGGTCACCGGTGCATCGTACCAGAATCATGTTCCAGTCAGAACATGTGTGCGCGTCGGGTGAACTTCTGGTCACCTGAGGCATTCGCGCAACGGGCGGTGCCGGGCGATACCATCGGCAGCGTCCATCTAGACGGGTGTGCGGCCGACCGTCGATCGTCAAGCTGCGGGGAGAGCGTCTCGTGCACGGTCGCAACCAGGTGATCCCGACGCGTGGTCTGTCCACGCCGGACCTCGAGGTCGCCGCCCTCGATGCCCTCGAATCGCTGGCATTCGGGATGGTCGCCATCACCTCTCGGGCGATCGAGGCAGGGACCAAGCGTGGCGAGCTCACTTTCCAGCAGTGGCGTGTCCTGGTCGTGCTGGGCGCGGCGGGAGAAGGGATGCGCGTCAGGGATCTCGCTGCCCGCATCGCCGCCTCGGGACCTTCCACGAGCCGCATCGTCCGACGACTCCAGACACGCTCTCTGCTCGAGACGACGGTCGACCCTGGGGACGGGCGAGCCGTCCTGGTCCGGCTGTCGGGAGGAGGCGCTTCGTTGCGGGAGCGGATCGTCCAGCGTCGCCGCGCATTGATCCAGGAGACCATCGCGAGCCACGAGACATCGCCAGCGGCGATCAGCGAACTGAGCGAACTTGCCGCACTGCTCGCCCGCTGGATCTGATCCGATCAGGGTTTCGGCGTTTTCTTCGGTTTCGGCGTCTTCGTAGGCTTCGGCGAGGCTGTCGGCTTCGGCGAGGCTGTCGGCGTCGGTCGAGCGGTCGGCGTCGGTCGAGCGGTCGGACCCGCGCCACCGGAGAGGCCACTCAGCGTGTCGGACACGTTGCTGAGCGCGTTCGTGATCGCACCGCCGGCAACCAGCAGGCCGCCGATCGCCATGGTGGCGATGAGCGCCAGGATGATCGCGTATTCAGCGAGGGACTGGCCGACCGGCCCGCAGCCACGTCTCGACGAGGTGCGGGTACCAGATAGATGTTGCATGACATGTATCTTCATATTCGCCCCAAACCTCTCGCCATAGCCCGAAGGTCCTGGCCCGCTGGCTGCCGTACGCGCGTCTGTCCGCCCGTGGCCGACATTGCAATCACCGATGCCGCATGTGACGATGCGGCCACTCCCAGAGGATCCGACATGCAGCGTCGCTCCAGTTCGCCGCGGGTACCGCACGGGTCGCGGCTCGTCCTCGCGATCCTCTTCTGCACTGTCGTCGCGGCCTGCAATGCTTCGTCGGGGCCGACCACTTCCGGCCAGCCCGCGACCGGGGCGGCGACGGACGACCTGACCGACTCCGCGGCCCCCTCGAGCAGCGCCACTCCCAGCGTCTGGCATGGAACGATCACGTTCCATGCCGTCATCGACCAGTCGAAGGACGACTCGTCGACCAGTGGTCAGGGCACCTTCCAGGAGACCACGGTCTCGCACGCGGTGACCAAGACCGACGTGACCGATACGTTCACGGTCGGCGGCCACGATCCCGATGACATCACGTTCGGCATCGGATCCGTGACACTCTCGGGCACGGTCGCCAATCAGGGGACGACGCTCGAGCGAGCGGTCTTCGACACGGACAAGCACAACGCGCTCGGCTGCCACTTCACGGACGAGGTCGGGACCGAGACCAGCGGTTCCTGGTCGGGCGCCGCGACCGCGCCGGGCGAGATCAGGTTCGCGGACGACGGCACGTACACGATCACGATCGCGGCCGGTGGCGACGCGGTCACCGGAGAGGCCCCTGCGTCGCCGCTGCTGCCGAAGCGGCTGTGGGAAACGACGACCATCATCGCGGGGGCAGCCCGCGACTGCCCCGGGCCGGGCACGGAGCAGAACGCCACAGACGGCCCGATCGTCCAGTGGGCATCGAGCATGCTCGGCGGCTCCGACTCGATCCAGGGCACGCTGGACCTCAGCAACCCGGGCTCGGTGCTGGACGGCTCGGCGACGTTCCACCCGACCCTTCCAGATGGCACGGTCACGGTGACCTGGCATCTCGTCCACGACGGGGCCATCGTCCTGCCGCACAGCTGACCTGGCGGTCCGCCCCGAAGCCTTCGGGACCTTCGGCCCTTGCCGTCAGCGAGCCCGCCACGCAGCCTTGGGCCGAACCCGCAAGGAGTCCCTTGATGCGCGCACTCGTCGTCTACGAATCCATGTATGGCAATACCCACACCATCGCCGACAGCATCGCGACCGGTCTACGGTCCGCGGGTGAGGTCCGGGTGATCCCCGTCGCTGAGGCGACCGCTGAGCTGATGGCCTGGGCCGACCTGGTGGTCGTCGGAGGCCCGACCCACGTCCATGGCATGACCCGAGCGACGTCTCGTCGCGGCGCTGTCGAAGCCGCGGCCAAGCCTGACAGCAGAGTGACGCTCGACCCGGATGCGCAGGGGGCCGGACTCCGGGACTGGCTCGCGGCGCTCGGTCAGGCCAAGGGCAAGGAGGCCGCCGCGTTCGACACCCGAGTCAGCGGCCCGGCGCTCCTTACCGGGCGGGCGTCGAGCGGCATCGCCTCGGAGCTGCGTCACCACGGCTTTACGCTTGTGGTCGAGCCGGAGAGCTTCCTGGTCGACCGGGACAACGCGCTTGTCGTCGATGAGCCGGATCGAGCCATCCGCTGGGGCGAACGAGTCGCCGCACGTCTGACCGTGGCCGTCTGACCGTCCCTGCTACGGGGCGGTCACCTGCGTTCCATGCGGATCGAGCAGCTGGTCGATCCGGCCCTGGACGAGGTCCACGGTCGCGATCCATTCCGTGCTGTCGACATCGAGCGGCACCTGCGCCCACGTCTGGCTGATCTGCGCGTGGACACCCGTCGCCGGGTCCACCGTTTCGGCGGTGACGAAGACGGGCGTGATCCGGCCGATCGTCGCGCCACGGCCCAGGAGGGCGCTCGTCCGCGGGTCGGCCTTGACCAGCGTGATCGCCTTCGCGCTGAGCTCGGCTGAGAGCTGTGGCCCCTGGTAGACCTTCGTGACCGCCCGATTCCGAAGATCGACGTTGACCGTCACCGCCTGTCCATGGGTACCGGTGACGACCACGGTCGCCACGTCGTCCACGACGCTCGTGACTGTCGCGATGGAGACGTCTCCGCGCAGGATCGCCGTCACCTGCGGGTCGTTGCGTGCCAGGTCCGCCGCCTGTGTCGTACTCAGCTGGCCGGGCAGCACGGTCTGGACGACCACGACGGCGACGAGCGCCAGCGTCACGGCGGCCGCAACGACGAACGCGGGCCGAGCCCGCCCTCGCCGCGCCGTCGAGCCGGCCGGCAGCCGCTGCCCGCGGGTCGCCACCTCGGCGCTGATCCGGGGCCACAGGTCGGTGGTCTCGGGGATGGCCTGGACCGCGATGGTCGCGAGCGTCTGACCAAGGATCTGCTCATGCATGTCGGTGGCTCCTGGCTTCGAATCCATCGTCATTCCGCCTGGGCACCGAGCCATGCCCGGAGCTTGGCCCGTGCCGCAAAGAGCCGCCAGCGCACGGTCGCCGACGGCGTGTCGAGCTTGTCTGCGATCTCTGCGTCGCTCAAGCCCACGAAATAGCGCAGGACCACGGCCGCCCGTTGCCGGGCGGGCAACCGACCGAGCATCGCCCACACGGCCGTCGCGTCTTCGGCCTGCTCGAACAGTGCTTCGGGTCCGGCCGCGGGGTCGATGAGGATCGTCGCCGGGCCGCCCTCTTCGACGTCGCGGTCGAGCGAGTCCGTTCGCCGGCCACGCTGGACGGCCTTGATCGCGTCGTTGGCGACACTCCGCAGGAACCACGGCCCGAAGGCCGCGTTCGAGTCGAACTGGGCGACTCTCTCATACGCCCGGATGAATGCCGACTGGGTGATGTCCTCGGCAAGGGCTCGGTCGCGGACGATGAGGTAGGCCGTCCGGATCGCCTGGAGCTGATAGGCGTCGACCAGGGCCGCAAGGCCGCCGATGTCGCCGTCCTTCAGTCTCGCGATCGAAGCGCGTTCGACGCTCACCGGACCTCCATGGATGTGGCGCTCGTGCCGGGCGCCTACCCGTACTATCCGCGAGGGAGGCAGGATGTTTGATGGACGTCCCCGCCCGACGCGAGGACGCTAGGATGCCGCCATGCGCATCCGTATCGCCTTTGCCACGCTCTTTGTCGTCCTCGTCGCCGCATGCAGCGGTGGGCCTGGAGCCACCCCGAACCCATCCCTCGCCGGCGCGGCCGTGACCCCGAAGCCTGCCGCGAGCGGCGCGCCGGCCGGCGGCGCAGTCGATTGTGTCGCGATCAAGGCCGCCGCGGTGAAACTGCTGGATATCCAGCTTCTTGCCCAGCTGACCACGCCGGACGCCGTCGCATCCATCAAGGCGAAGTCGACCGGCAACCTGGACCCCGACACGTTCCTCGGGGCGATGCACACGCTGCACGCGCTAGACCGTTATGCCGGGCCGCTGGGCGATCCCAAGGCCGCCATCGACTTCTACGAGACGGCCGGCCAGGCCGCGAAGGTGTTGTTCGCCACCGATCCGATGACCCAGGCGGCGATCGATACCTACAACAAGAACGTCGGCCCGATCAGCGACTTCCTCGGCCACCAGGTCGCGATCTCCGGAGGGATGAGCTCGGCCGGCTGCTGAGGGACCGCGCTGGCGAATGTCCAGCAAGAACGGACCCGGCGCGAATGGACGCGTCCGGCCGGCCGAATGTCGCGTTGCGACGATCAGCTTTCAGAGCCTCGGATTCACATCCGGATGCTGGATGGCCACGAGATCGAGGCCATCGATGCCCGTGAAGTCGTCTGGGTTGCAGGTGAACAGGGGCAGATCGTTGGCGATGGCGATCGCCGCGATCATCGCATCGAACGCCCGGGCCGACGTCTTGCGACCCGCACGCCGGAGCGAAGCGGCCACCTGACCGAACGCCCGGGCCGCATCCGCGTCGAAGGGCAATGGGTCGAAGTCGGCCTCGGCTTGCTGGAGATGGGCGAGTCGAGCTGCACGTTCGACATCGGTCGTGGCGACGAGCGGTCCGACCGACAGTTCGGCGAGGGTGACCGCCGAGATGAACGGCGCGTCCGGCAGCGCATCAGGGTCGTGCAGGCGCGGCAGCAGCAGGATCGTGCTCGTGTCGAGCAGGCCGGTGGCTCGTGCCGTCACAGATGCGGGTCGACGACGTCGTCGATGTCTCGACGAAGTCGTTCAGCATCGATGATCGGGAGTCGCCGCCAGCGTCGCAGGAGGACCGCCGCGCTGAGCGGGGCGGATGGATAGGGACGCAGGTCTGCCACTGGCCGGCCGTCGCGCGTCACTGTCAGACGTTCGCCAGCCGCGACACGATCCACCACCTGGCCCCCGTGATTGCGCAACTCCCGGATCGTCACCTCACGCATGGCATCACCGTATCACGCGTGATACATGGATGTCGAGACCATCACAGGTGGATCGTGGTCCCGCAGGTGGCATCGCCAGCCACGTGGACCGTCTTCACTGTCTCGCCAGCCTTCGGCGCGTCGCTGACGTCGCCGGCGACCGTGACGCCGCCGGCGGTCAGCGTGGCGACACCGGCTCCCTTGGCCGTGTAGAAGACGCCCTCCGCGGCGATCTCCACCGCCAGCTGCAGCGATCCGCTCGATGCGGTCACGAAGACCAGGACCGGCGTCGAGCCGGCCATGCCGAGGCCGTTGACGCCGACGAACGTCCCCGAGCTCGTGATCGTGCAGGTGACCTTGACATCCGTGAGCGGTCCGGCGAGCGGCCCATACGGCGAGGTGCCGGTGAGCACGATGGTCGACGTGCCCTGCGTCTGGTCGCCGCAATCGATCGTGCCGGAGATGGCGCTGACCGCCCCGAGATCGCCGACGACGGAGCCAGCTGCCGTCGTCTCCTTGACCGGGGAGTCGAGCGTGGCGCCGGTGGCACCATCGAAGCCGCTGACCCCGGTGCCGCTGAAGGTTCGCAGATGCAGCGTCGTGCCCGACGACGAAGCGAGCCGAACCTCCACGAAGTCCGCGCGCAGGAAGGCCACGACCTGCGTTCCGTTCGTGGCTGCATGGCCGAGAAAGAAGATCTGGGGGCCATCGAGGGACGGTCGACCGCAGATGATCTCCGTGGTGGTGACGGCGCCGGTCACGCCGCCCGTGCCGACCAGCGCGAACGTGGCCGTCGCCGGGCCTTTGCTCCGGGCCGGGGTGGCGGCCGGGGACGCCGTGGGCACGACGCTCGCTGAGCTCGTCGGGGTGGGGGTGTCGGATCCCGCAGATGCCGCGGCCGCCGACGGAGTCTGGGTCGAGGTGGTCGTGCCTGATCCACCACACGCGGCGACCAGCAGGCCGACCACGATCACGGCGGACCACCGGGCCAGGTGGCCGATCGGACCAGGACGAGCCGGATGCATGCTTGAACTCCTTCGGGTGATCCTCATCGTCTCCGCGAGGGTGCGCAGCGCATCGTGCGCCATCGGCATCAAACCAGCCACGCCCCATTCCTCGGACTCGATGCTTTCGACCGGGTCGAGATCCGCGCACACTAGACCCCGATGGAGGGGTTGCGAGGATCTCTGAGCGGTCCGGGCTGGCGGATGGTGCGCGATCTCGTGCTGCCGATCGTCGCCCTTCGGCTGGTCATGCTGGCGTTCGGCTGGCTGGCGGTCACGGTCTTCGCCCCGGGGACGGCGGGGCAGGGGTTCCTCGGGATCTGGGACCACTGGGACGGTCCGCACTTCCTCGAAGTCGCCGCGACCGGGTACGGACCACCGACCGACCCGGCTCGCATCGTCCTGTTCCCGCTCTACCCACTGGCGATCCGACTCGGCAGCTTCGTGTTCGAGCCGCTGGTGGCCGCGATGGCGATCTCCCTGGCGTCGACGGTCGCGGCGGCGATCGGGCTCTACCGTCTCGTTCGGCTCGACGGACCGGAGCGTCTGGCCCGGATGTCGGTGGTCGCGATGGTCGCGTTCCCGACGGCCTATGCGTTCGTGGCCCCGTACTCCGAGGCGATCTTCCTGGCCCTGACGGTGTGGGCGTTCGTCGCGATGCGCCGAGGTGACCCGCGACTCGCGGGCATCCTTGCCGGCCTCGCGGCTCTCTCGCGCATCCAGGGCGTCTTCCTGCTCCCCGCGCTCGGGGTCGAATACCTGCTGCTGCGCCGCCGGCTCGATCGCGACGCGCTCTGGCTCCTGCTGCCGGGGGTCGGGTTCGCGATCTACCTCGCGATCAACCAGGTCACGTTCGGTGACCCGTTCGCGTTCGTCGCGGCCCAGGAGAAGTGGTTCCACGTCCACAACACGTTCCCGTGGGTCGCGCTGTCGCCGCTGATCGGCAAGACCGTGGCCGGTCCGTTCAGTGAATCGTGGGTGACCGTCTATCTGGCACCGCTCGTGGGGCTCGTCCTGCTGGCCCTGGTGACGGGTTGGACGATCCTCAGCAAGCACGCCCGGCCGTCGTATGCGGTCTACACCGCCATCAGCCTGATCGCATTCGCATCGCTCAACTGGCCGATCAGCGTGCCGCGCTACGTGCTGGGTGTCTTCCCGATGTTCATCGCCCTCGGATCGTCATTCAGGTCGCCCCTTGGGCAGGTCGCCCTGATGGCGAGCGTGCTGCTGCTGGCCGTCTTCACCACGCTATTTGTCATGGGCCACTGGGCGTTCTGAACTCGAAACAGGCCCGCTCCTCGCACGCCTCTAACCAACGGCGCGGGCGCACGGGATTACGCTCGGCAGCATGTCCGACAACGGGAGGTCCGCGAGTGACGGATCACCATCCGTCGATGCGGCCGACTCGCTGGACGCCGACCCGCAGGACGCGATGGGACGGCCTTCGCATCTCCCGCGGTCCTCGCGTCTCGCGCGGTCCGACCTGGCATTCAGCCTCGTTGTCTTCTTCGGCTACGCGCTGATCCCATTCCTCGCGATCGTCACGAGGCACACGGGTGCGGACCGGATGATGGTCCTCGCCCAGCAGGTGCTCCAGGGTCACCTCGACTCCCCGACGTTCGCGGGCACGGTCGACTCGGTCGAACGCTCCGGGCGGTACTACATCGCGGTCGGGCCGCTCCAGGTCGCGCCATATCTGCCGTTCGCCCTGGTCCATCTGTTCCAGAACCTGGCGCGCTACCTCGTGTCATTCCTGCCCGGCGTCGCGGCCGCCCTCCTGGCCCTCCCGCTGGCTCGGGCATATGGGGCTCGTGGCGCGGCCGCGTATTGGGTGGCGGCATTCAGCGCGTTCGGGACGTTGCTTCTCTTCGTCCCGGTGTTCGGGAACTTCTACTGGCTCGCCCACGCAG
The DNA here is from genome assembly GCA_038327765.1 of Candidatus Limnocylindrales bacterium. GTDB lineage: Bacteria > Chloroflexota > Limnocylindria > Limnocylindrales > CSP1-4 > SPCO01. The sequence continues at coordinate 23,106 of JBBQLI010000003.1, forward strand.
AATCGTTCCTCGCCCTCACCGTGATGCTGCTCGAATGGGCGGGGCGCCGGCGGCCGCCCGTCCTCGGGATCCTGTTCGGACTCTCGTTCCTGGCACGGCCGACGACGATCCTCGCAGCGCTGCCGTTCGCCGTCGCCCTGGCGTGGCGCAAACGGGACGCCCTTCGTCGGCTCGTGGCGCTGGGCGTGCCGATCGGGGTCGCGGGACTCATCTATGCGGCGTTCGACTGGGCACGCTTCGGCAGCCCGATCGAGAGTGGCTATGCCATCTCGCTGCTCCACAACCCGTCACTCATCGCTCGCCGGGCCGGTGGCATCTTCTCGATCGGCCAGATCGCGGAGAACATCCGGCTGGCATTCGTCCAGCTGCCGACCATCCGCCGGGCGTTTCCCTTCGTCATCCCGAGTGCGTATGGCCAGTCGATGCTCCTGGTGTCGCCCGGGCTCCTGATCAGCCTTCGGGCTGGCTTCCGCGACCCCGCCGCGCGGATGTTGTGGGCGGCGGCGGGCCTGGTCGCGATCCCGATCTTCCTCTACTACGGAGGCGGCTACGTCCAGTACGGCTTCCGCTACTCGCTCGACTTCACGCCGTTCCTGGTCGCCCTGACGGCCATGGCGACGAGGCAGCGATTCGGGCGGCTTGAGCGCACGCTGTTCGCGCTGAGCATCCTGTTCGTGGCCGTCGGCGTCATCTGGTATGGCGCCGCGCATCTGGCGCAGTCAGGCGCCGGATGAGCTCGGCAGCAGGTAGAGCAGGACCAGGCCGATGATCACGGCAAGCCCGAAGATCGGGTTCACCAGCGCGAGCACGAACGCCAGCAGGTAGCCGGGCGGTCCCAGGCGGTAGCTGCGGGTGATCGAAGCGATGGCCGCCGGGTCCGCGTCGGCGCGCAGGAGCTGGCCTCCGTGTCGACGGGCCACGAACCACAGGGCGTTGAAGCCGAGGGCGATCGCGACGAAGGTGGCGCAGTAGACGAGGACGCCGATCTGCTCCGTCGGTCCGCCAAGGGTCCCGGCGAGGAGTGCCGTCGGAAACGGCACGAACCCCACCACGACCAGGAGCGCGAGGTTCCCGATGATCAGCCCGTGGTCGACCGCCGCGACGTAGCGCATCAGGTTGTGGTGGTTGGCCCACATGATCCCGACCGTCACGAAGCTCAGGAGATAGCCGAGATAACTCGGCCACAGCTGGCCGAGTGCCCGTACCAACGCGTCCGGCGTCGCGACCTCTGGCCCCGACGGTACCCGGATATCCAGCACGAGGAGGGTGATCGCGATCGCGAACACCCCGTCGCTGAAGGCCTCCAGTCGTTCTGGCGACCGGCTTCGCCGGGCGCGCCGTTGCTCGGCTGCAGAGCTGGGACTCTCGTGCGTCGTCACGACCATCGCCGGATTATCGCGCGCGGCGGCCGAGATCCGTGACGCGGAACGGGTATCGTGCCCATATGGGGAAGGGGCAGCACCTCAGGACGGGCGCACCGCCATCACGCTGGCAGGCGACGCCGCTGCACGGAGCGCCACCGCCGACCCGATCGCGTCGACCGTGGGTCGCCGTCGCGGCCGTCGGCGTGATCGTGGTGGTCTCGGCGATCGCGTTGTCGATCTTCGGCTTGCCCGTCGGGACCCACGAAGGTCCGAGCCCCAGCCCGCTGGCGGTCGCCTCGCCATCCGTCGCGGCGTCCGGCACCGGGGCCAGCCCGTCGGTCTCCGGCAGCGGCGCGCCCTCGGCGTCGGCCGCGCCGTCGGCCATCGTGATCGGCGCGGTACCGATCGTGCCGGTCGCGGACTATCGCTCGGCGATCATCTCCACGAGTTCGAAGCAGGTGGCGGCCGTGGTCCACGGAACGGACCGTCACTGGGTCGCACTCGAACTCGTGGCCAGCGAGGTGGACCCGATCCTGAAGACCCTGGGCACCACGCGCGCGACGGTCGGGAAGCGTCTGATCGTCGCGCCCGACGCAGCCACGCTCATGGCCGACCTCGCGAAGCACCGCGACCGTCTGGCCTTCCTCCGCGCCGACGCGATGGGTCCCGGCGTTCGCGCGCTCGGGTGGGGAACCAAGGCCCTGTTCGGTGCCCATCGGCTCAAGGCGCTGTCCGCCTGGCCACTTGCGGCGCAACTCCCGATGCCGGCCGCCGCCGCCTACGACCCGAAGACCACGTGGACGCTCTTCGCGGGCGGTGACCTCGGACTGGATCGCTCGTATGCGGCCGTGGTCAAGCTCCAGCACAAGGGCATCGACTACCCGTTCGACGGCGGGACCGCGCGCGTGGCGGGCCTGACCTGCTGCTCGCCGTTCGGCTGGAAGGTCCCGACGATCGTCTCCACCGGTCACAAGGGCGCGATGCGGGACCTGATCACCTCGGCCGACCTGGCGCTGGCGAACATGGAGGAATCGGCGCCGAACAAGTTCACCTTCCATGAGCACGGGACGGTCTTCACCGGCGATCCGGCGCTCCTGGCCGGGATCGCCCGAGCCGGGATCGACGTGGCGTCGGTCGCCTCCACCCATATCGGTGACGGCGGCAAGGCCGGCATCCTGCAGACCATGGCCAGCCTCAAGAAGGCCGGGATCGTGCCGTTCGGTGCCGGGAAGGACCTGGCGGCCGCGCGCCAGCCGGCGGTCTTCACCGAGGGCGGCGTCAAGGTGGCGATCCTCGGGTATGACGGGATCTCGTATCGGTACTACGGGGCGACACCCACCACCATCGGCGATGCGCCGCTGAAGTCGGCGTACTTCAAGGCCGACATCAAGGCGGCCCGTGCAGCCGGGGCCGACGTCGTGATCGTCTTCCCGCACTGGGGGATCGAGTACACGAGTGGCCCCTCGGCGCTCCAGCAGCGTCTGGGCCGCGCGATGATCGATGCCGGTGCCGACATGGTGATCGGCAACCATCCGCACTGGGCGCAGGCGATGGAGGTCTACAAAGGCAGGCCGATCTGGTACTCGCTGGGCAACTTCACCTTCGACCAGAGCTGGTCGGAGCCCACCCTCGAGGGGATCACCCTGGAGCTCACGTTCCGCGGCAAGAGCCTGGTCCAGGCGTGGATGAACCCGCACATCCTCATCAAGGCGGTGCAGCCCAACCTGATGGACATCGCCGGCGACGGTCAGCGGGTCCTCCGCCCGATCTACACGGCGTCGAAGCTGCTTCCCTGGTAAGGCCCCTGGGCGAGGCGAGTGGCCGCCGTCCTCAGCGCGGGCGTTCGAGGCGGACGGGGAGCTGCTGACCGCGAATCCGCGTCCCGCGCAGCGCATCGGCCACGGCGCCTGCGACCGCTGCCTGGACATCGACGAGGGCGAAGTCGTCGAAGATCTGGATCGCGCCGACCACCGAACCTGGCACGCCCGCCTCGTTCGCGATCGCCCCGACGAGATCGCTGGGTCGGATCCCGGCACGCCGTCCGCCGCCCACCCACAGCTGGACCCAGCCGCCGTCCGGCACCGACGGGTGGGGCGGCCCGGGCTGTCGAGGACCCTGCGGGAACGGCGGCGCTGGGGCACGACCCGGGCTGGCCGCGTTGCCGCCCGGGCCGAACGGTCGCCCAGCCGGACCCGCGCCCTGGCTGAAGCCCGCCCTGCCGGGAGGTCCGGCAGCGGGACGTCCCCGGATCGTCGGCCCGCCTCGAGGGCCGGGCTGGGTCCGCGGCACGTTCGACGGCTCGTTGAGGAACGCAGGCGCCAGTTCCACCTGATCCTGTTCGCTGACCTGGGCGCCCTCGATGAGGGAGACCGCCGCCAGGGCGATGTCCACGAGGTCGAACTCCTCGGTCAGCGGCTCGACTACGCCACGCATATCGTCGTGGCCGCCGGCCAGGAGGGCCTCGCGAAGGTTGGCACGCAGGATCTCCACCCGCCGCTCGCGCAGGTCGGCGACGGTCGGGAGCCGTTCGATGCGCAGTTTCGTGTGCATCGCCGCCTCGATATTGCGCAGGAGGCGGTGCTCGCGCGGCTCGACCAGCGTGATCGCCACGCCTTCGCGACCCGCCCGGCCCGTGCGCCCGATCCGGTGGACGTACTGGTCGGGGTCCGACGGGACGTCGTAGTTGACGACGTGGCTCACGTGGTCGATATCGAGACCGCGTGCGGCGACATCGGTGGCCACGAGGACGTCCAGCGAACCATCGCGGAATCGTCCCATCATCCGGTCGCGGGCCTCCTGGATCAGGCCGCCGTGCAGCGCGCCGGCATCGTGGCCGCGACCGCTCAGGGCTTCGGCGAGGTCGTCGACCTCACCACGCGTCCGGGCGAAGATCAGGGCGGAGGTCGGGTCCTCGACGTCCAGGATCCGGCAGAGTGCCGCGAGCTTGTCCGGGCGACGCACGACATACGCCGTTTGGCGGACACGCGCCACGCCATCGCGCGTCTCACGTTCGGCGTGGACCTGCACCTTGGCCGGTTCACGCAGGTGCCGCTTCGCGATCTTCGCGATCGATGGCGAGATCGTGGCCGAGAACAGCGCTGTCTGGCGCGTGGTCGGCGTGGCGGCAAGGATCGCGTCGAGGTCTTCGGCGAAGCCCATGTCCAGCATCTCGTCAGCCTCGTCGAGGACGACCACGCCGACGTCGGAGAGATCGAGCGTGCCGCGCTTGAGGTGGTCCACGGCACGTCCCGGGGTCGCGACCACCACGTCCACCCCGCGACTCAGCCCGCGCAGTTGCTGGTGGATCGGCTGGCCTCCATAGACCGGGACCACCCGAACCCCGAGCGCCTTGCCGTACGTATGGAACGCCTCCGCGACCTGAATCGCGAGCTCCCGTGTCGGCACCACCACCAGCGCGGAGGGCCGGTTCGGGCCGGCGCGCCCGCCGTCGAGGTGGGCGAGGATCGGGAGAGCGAATGCGGCGGTCTTGCCGGTCCCCGTGGGGGCCTCGGCAAGCACGTCGCGTCCGGCGAGGAGCAGCGGGATCGCCTCGCGCTGGATAGGCGTCGGCTCCTCGTAGCCGAGTGCGGCGAGGGTCGTCAGCAGCGGCTCGCCGACGCCGAGACCCGCGAACCCGTCCGCCTGCGGCACAGGTTCGGGCATCGCTTCGTGGTTCGCGGCGACCTCTGGCGGCGGAGCTGTCTTTTTGGCCATGTCGATAGTGTGACCGCGTCGGGCGTTTGCCTCCCGACGTTCGTCTACAGCTTGCCCACCGCGATGGCGCCGAGCTTCGCCATGATGACCTTCGAGGTGTCATCCACCGGATCCAGCGACAGGACGAACGTTCGACCGCCGAGGTCCACCCACAGCGACTGCAGGCCGGAGGCCGGGTTCCAGTACGCGGCCTTGCCGCCGACGGTCAGTTCGTCGCCGCCGGCGAACGTGCCTTTGATCGTGTCGAGCGACGCGTCCTGGATCGCAGCGATCAGCTGGCCCTTGCCGTCGTTCACCTTCGCGCCGCCGACGCGCCAGGTGCACTGACCATAGTCGTCGGGCACGCCCTCGCCATAGGCAGCGCCCGTCTCGCTGGTGAGGACGGCCGCCGTGAAGAGCTTGCACAAGTCCGCGCCGGTCAGCGTCGACCCGGCGCTCGCCGGCGCGGAGGGGCTGGGAGCGGCGCTCGGGGATGCGCTGGCCGCGGAGCCATCACTGGCGGCCGCGGTGGACGCTGCGGGCGTCGCCGGCGTCGTGCTCGTGACGGCGCCAGTCGCGGGCGCGGCCGTGCCACTGCAGCCGACGAGCGCGAACAGGGCGATGGCCGCCAGGGCGGTCAGTCTCGGGGTGGGCACGGACAACACCTTTCGGGTCGACCGGGCGGTGGGCTGTCCGGTCGGTTCGAGGACGCTGCTGGCGTCGTAGCCGCGAGGGTAGCAGCCGCCTGTCAGTCCATCGGCGTGCGGATGGGTGACTGAGGTCCCATGGACGGTGTCGGTATGGGGGCTGATGCTCCGGGTATGCGCACTCCCGCACCCAAGGGATCGATGGCGCGTCCCGTCGTTCATGCGATCCCAACCCGCTTTGCCGCGATCCTTGCGATCGTCACTGCGGCCCAGCTTCTGGACCTCGCGACGTTCATCCCGGCCGTGGCACGTGTCGGGATCGGCGCGGAGAGCAACCCGCTCGCGCGCACGCTCTACCTGTCGGCCGGCCCGATCGGTCCGGCGGCGCTCAAGGCCGCCACCATCGCGATCCTGCTGCTAGCCCTCCTGCGCGTGGTCCGACGCTTCCCGAGCTACGCGATCCCATCCGGTGCGTTCATGGCGGGGATCGCCCTCTTCGGGGCCGCGTCGAACCTGCTGTTCGGGGTCTTCCGTTAGATCGAGTCGCCCACCGTGCTCAGGATGGTGCTGACCTGGCCACCCAGGTACAGCAGGCTGAGGATGGCGACGATGGCGATCAGGGCGAGGATCAGCGCGTACTCGGCGAGGCCCTGGCCGTCGTCGTCGCGAAGCAGCAGCTTCGTCAGGATCTGAAGCATGAGATAAGTCCTTCTGCCCGGCCTCGTGCCGTTCGATCGGACGATGATCGGCGCTCCCACAAGGCATGGGCCAGAAGTACTACCACACGCCAGTCGGAATACCTAGGCCCCGCGTGCCCGCACGCACCGCTTTGGGCCCGAAGGCCGGGGCTCCCTGATCAGTGCCCGGTCCCACGACGGCGGTCGCTGACGCCATGCATGCGTGCGGTGAAGGTCGGCAGGCCGGGGCTGAGCGCCTCGCTGACGGGGTCGCGCACGTCGTCGTGCCAGCCGATCCGGACCACCCGCAGGTCGAACCGACGGGCAGTCGTCTGGACGATGCCACGCACGATCCCTCGGGCAGTCGTATAGCCCGCCCGCTGCACCAGCGAGATCAGGGTGGCATCGAATCCGCCGCCGACATAGGCCATCGAATCCGGCGCGACGCCCACGTGGGCCGCGATGATTCCGCGGACCCGGGTGATCTCGCTCCACATCACCGCGGACGAGGCTGGTGCGTGGCCACGGATGCCGGCCAGCTGGACGTGATGCACGTCGTGGGCGCCGATCCCGTTGCCGGCGCGGGCCAGCTGCACGACCTGGGGCCACGTGATGGACCCCGAGCGGATGGCGTCGAGCGTCAGGTAGAACTCGGCGACCATCCCACGAGCCTGGAGCGCCGGCAGGACCGTCCGTGCCCATGAACTCGATCCGTCGTCGAACGTGAGGATCACGGGGCGGGCCGGCAGGGGCGTGCCGTGGTCCCAGTGCGCCGCAAGATCGCCCGGGAGGATCGTGCTGTAGCCGTGGCTCGCCAGCCAGTCCAACTGCGCGCTGAAGGCGGCCGGCAGGTCGTCGTAGGTCAGGAAGGCGCGCTGGCGCTGCTTCGTCCACGTCGCGAAGTCATGCGGGACGGCCTGGACCCGATGGAAATACAGGATCGGGATGGCGCCGGATGGGATCCTGGGCAGCGTGGCGGCCGGGGTGCCGGGCGGCGCGGTCGGCGTCACGGTCGGCGGCGCAGTCGGCATCACGGTCGGCGGACCGGGGATGAGGCTCGGGATCGCGGCTGCGATGATCCGCGGCGATGCACTCGGCGAGGCGGGACGGGCGACCGACCGGTGCTGGATGGGGATCGTCGCGGCGGCGCCGGCCTGGCCAGACGACGCACACCCGGCAACGCAGGCGACAACGGCGACGATGGCGAGCAGCCTGGTCGAGACGCACTGACGCGATCGGATCGTGGTGGCCTTCCTGTGGCAGGAGTCGCTCTTGTCGGGAGGGTTCAGCGCCTGACGACGCTCGGCACCCCTCGTGGGTTCGACGCTCGGCGCCACCGCCCTGCGACGCATCCTGCGCGCCGCAGATCATCGGGGTATGTGCGGACGGTGCACGTCAGCACCGCACCACCCCGCTCTCGAGCACTCCAGGCGGGGATACCCTAGCGGCGATGGCAGCCCCGGCGTTCACGACCTTGGGTATCCCGATCGACTCGGTGGGGTTGGGTCGTGCCGATCGGCACGGCACCGAGCTCTCGCCAGGCGCATTGCGCGTGGCCGGACTCGGCCGGCTTGGCTGGGCCGACGCTGGCGACCTCGACGTCCGGATCCCGGACCACGAGCGCGACCCGGTCACCGGTCTGATCGGCATCGACGGGGTCCTCTCGACCACCAGCGCGGTCCGGACCGCCACCTCCGATCTGATCGGGCGCGGCGAGCGACCGTTCTTGCTGGGTGGGTGCTGCACGCTGCTCAGCGGTGCGCTGGCCGGGGCGCGCGACGCCCTCGGCTCGGTGAGTCTCGTCTATGTCGACGGCCATCTCGACTTCTACGACGGTCGGACGTCGCCGACGGGTGAGGCCGCGGACATGCCGATCGCCGTCATCCTCGGTGATGGACCCTCGCCCTGGGTCGACCGGGTCGCGCCGGTCCCGGTGACACCGGCGGCCGGCATCGCGATCCTCGGGTACCACGACCCCGAGGAACTGGCGGATCTCGCCGAGGCGCTGGCCAGGAACCGGGGCGCGGGCCTGTTCGATGCCGATGTGGGCGCCATCCGCCGGTCAGGACCGGCGGCGGTCGGTGCCGCCGCACTCGCGCACGTCCGCCGGACGTCGAACGACGTGTGGCTCCACATCGACCTCGATGTCCTCGACCAGGATGTCTTTCCGGCCACGGACTACCTGATGTCGGGCGGCCTCGGCTGGGATGAGCTCGTCGACATGCTCAGCCCGGTCGCGGCGTCCGAACAGCTCGTCGGCTGGTCGCTCTCTTGCTACAACCCCGAGAAGGATCCGGGTGGTACGGACGCGCTCGCCATCCTCAGCGCGATGGAGCGGCTGTTCCCCAGCTGAGCTCCCGGCTCAGCCGGGGTTGTCGATCGTGATCCAGTCGATCTGGATGTCCTCGCTCCCGGACGTTCCGGATGGGCACGAGGACTGGCACTCCTGCTGGAGCACGACCCGCTTGAACGTGTCGGGCAGCGTGCTCGAGGATCCGTTGTAGGTCCAGACCGGGGTATCCATGTTGTCGATATAGGCCTTGGCGACGTGGTTCAGTCGCTGGAACCGGATCGTGTGCCACTGCGAGAGGTCCACGCCGAGGCGGTGGTCGATCTGCCTGTTGGACGACGAGTAGTGCAGGAACGTGTAGCAGCTACTGGTCGAATCGGACTCGCACCAGTCTTCCTCGCCGCCGCTCGGCCACGAGGTGGTGGTGGGCCAGCGCATCGGGATGATGAAATGGCTGGCCGCGCCACTGCGGACGACGCGGAACCGGACCGTGACGCGCTGGTCGACCCCGCCATACGCGTTGTTCACCATCAGGCCGCCCGAGTACCAGCCCGTGCCGCAGTGCGAGCTGTCGTGGCTGAGCTTGAGGTGGAGGATCCCGCCGCTGACGATATCGTGCGACGGGATGGCGCAGTTCTTCGGCCCCGAGCCGTACGGCCCGTTGTAGCGGAACCAGTGGTTGAGGTCGCTGCTGGAGCTGAAGTCGTCGTTCAGGATGTTCCGCCAGCCCGCCGTCGGCTTGGGCGTGGGATGCGGCGTCGGCTTGGGGGTCGGCTTGGGGGTCGGCTTGGGCGTGGGATGCGGCGTGGGCTTGGGGGTCGGCCGCGTGGTCGGATGCGGCGTCGGGCCTGCCACCGGGCGAGGCGTCGTCGCCGGCTTCGTCTTCACGCTTGACTTCACGTTCGACTGCGGCTTCTTGGTGGGCCTGGGTGTGTGCGACGGCCCGGGCAGCCCAGTCGCCGTCGACGGATCCGGTGGCGACGACGTCGGACTCGCCTGCAAGAGCGCGATCGGCTTCCCGGAGGGGTCGATGGGCGTGCGCGCGTTCATGCACCCGCTGAGGATCGTCGGGACCAACACCGCCAGGACGGCTGCTCGCTGCCAGCGCATCGTCTACCTCCGATCGTCGATCGTGAGCCAGGCGATCTGGATGTCTTCGGTGCCGCTCGTGCCTGACGGGCAGGAGGATTGGCACTCCTGCTGCAGGACCACACGCTTGAACGTGTCGGGCAGCGTCGCGGACGAACCGCGATAGACCCAGACGGGCCTCGTCATGTTGTCGACGAAGACCTTGACCACGTGGCTATAGCGCTGGACACGGATCGTGTGCCACGCCGCAAGGTTGTAGGCGTGCGCCTTGTAGACCTGCTTGTTCGACGATCCGTAATGGAGGAACGAGTAGCAGTTGCGGAGCGTGTCGGTCTCGCAGTAGTCCTCCTCGCCGCCCTTCGGCCAGGACGTCGTGGTGGGCCAGCGCATCGGGATGATGAAGTGGCTCGCCGCTCCGTGGCGGACCACCCGGAAGCGGATCGTGATCCGCTGATCGACGGCACCGTACTTCGGGCCGATCATCACACCGCCCGTGTACCAGCCAGCGCCGCAGCGACCGCTGGAGCGGTAGCGCATCACCAGATGGAGCGAACCGCCGCTCGCGTACACATTCGCGGGCGAGGCGCAGTTGTGCGGCCCCGACCCATACGGACCGTCATAGCGCCCCCAATGACCGGGGACCACGTTGCTGTTGAAATTGTCGGCGATCACGCGACGCCAGACCGATGGGCGCTTCCTGACGGCCGCAGTCGAGCTGCTGGTGGGATGCGCGACCACGAGGCTCGTCATGGTGGTCCGGCCGATCGCCGCGCCGACCGGTGCGCCGCCGACGATCGCGCTGATGGACCGGGCGACCACAGGACCTGGGTCGCTCGCCATCGCCGGGAACGGGCTCGTCAAGACGGCCGCAACGACGGCCAGGAGGGTGGCCGCGAACTTCCATCGCATGGGCATCTCCTTTCAGGGAGGAGCCATGGACCCATTGAGACCTGACGGATGCCGGATCCCGAGACCATCGCGTGCGGGCGGACCCGCGGTGTGCTGGGATATCGATCGTGGCGGAACGACCACCGGGCGACCATGGCCCGGAGGTCTTGGGGGAAGCCGGGAATGAGTCCCGGGTCCGACACGAACGAGGTGCGCCCGGACAGGACCCTGAGGCGGACGAGGTATGCCCGATCCGGGGTCGCGAGCCGCGCGCTCTGACGGCGCCATGGTCGCATACGAAGGACAGAACGGTGCGGTCTGGTGTGCTTCGGGAGGGTTGCGATGCGGTAGCGTCGGGCCTGTTTATCCACATTCCGACTGGTTCCGTTGACGCCGCGCACCACCGGTCCGACGCACCAAGGTACGGGCGCCGTCGGGACGAGCGAGGCAATGACCCCGGCGACACCAGCAGCGACCATACCCAGACGCTGGAGGATCCCGTCATCCGTCGCTTCGTCGATCGTGCGCTGTTGGCGCTGCTGGCCACCGGGCTCCTGCTCGTCCCGGCAGCCCCGGTCCGCGCCGCGGACCCGCTCCCCGCCGTGCCCGCCGCATGGCCGTCCGACCACCTCGCTCTCGGTCTGGCCGACGCGCCCGGGGGAGCCGCGGCGCTGGCGTCCTCAGGCGCGTTCACCTTCCGCTACCAGTACCTGGCCGGCGGCGTGAACACGGGCAATGGCTGGTCGACGTGGAATGCGAACGGCCAATTCGTCTCGTCCTACATCGCGGATTCGGCGGCCCACGGGCTCACGCCGGTCTTCCCCTATTACATGCTGCTGCAGTCGACCCCTTCGGCTGGTGCGTCGGAGGCGACGCGAGACCTCTCGAACCTCCGGAACACCGCGACGATGGCGGCCTGGTATGCCGACCTGAAGCTGTTCTTCCAGCGCGCAGCGGGCAGCACGACGGTGGTCCTCCACGTGGAGCCCGACCTGTGGGGCTACATCGAGCAGGCGGCCGGGAGCGGCAACGACGCGGGTTCGATCGCGGCGTCCGTGGCGAGCTCCGGCGTGGCAGCCCTGGCGGGCCTGCCGGACACTGCGGCCGGGTTCGCGCGCGCCATCGTGCGACTGCGTGACCAGAACGCCCCCAATGTCCTCCTCGCCTACCACCTGTCCGGCTGGGGGACCAACGTTGACATCGGCCTGGCGAACACACCCGATCCTCAGGTCGACGCGCTGGCGGCGCGGGCCGCGGCGTTCTACGCGTCACTGGGCGCCGGCTTCGATCTCACCTTCACGGACATCGCTGATCGCGATGCGGCCTTCAAGCAGGCGATCTACGGCGATGGCGGCGCTTCGTGGTGGGACGACGCGGATTTCGTCCGCTACGCGCGTTTCATCAAGGGCTACGTCGCGGCCAGCGCTCAGCGTGTGGTGGTGTGGCAGGTCCCCCTCGGCAACACGAAGATGCGGGCCATGGACGACACCTGGGGTCACTACCAGGACGACCGGGTCCAATGGTTCCTCGACGATCCGGGCGGCACGCACCTTGCGCTGTGGCGCGACGCCGGTGTGATCGCCCTGTTGTTCGGTGGCGGTGCCGGCGGCACGACGTGCGCCTGCGACGCGATCGGTGATGGCATCACGGACCCTCCCGCGATCAACGGGAATAGCCAGGCGTCCCTGTCCGCCGATGACGACGGCGGATTCTTCCGCGACCGCGCCGCCGCCTATCACGATGGCGGCGGCCTGGATCTCGGTGGTGGCGCGCCACCGCCCTACACCCCGCCCCCGACGGTGGCCCCGTTGTCCTGGGCGCGCTCCGCGACGGTCACGCCAGCGTCCACGTCGCGCCGCCACACGGTGACGATCAAGGCGCACATCCGGGCATCGAAGACGACCAGGGCGATCGCCGATATCCGCGTCTACGACCGGAACGGGACACGCGTCCTGTGGAAGCGCTACCCGGCGTCCACGTTCAGGGCCGGAGTGAGCCGGCTGTTCCGGCCGACGCTGGCGATCGGCACCGGCCGCCGACTGGGCAGGTACAAGGTGGTCATCCGCATCTACAGCGCGGATGGCAGGCGTCTGCTCTCGATCATGAACCCGGCTACCTGGTTCCACGTCACGAGCTGAGCCAGCGCCCGAAACGCGGGACCGGGGAAGATGTCCCGGCCCCACGTGATGAGGCGCGACAGCCCGTCGGCCCCGGGGCCGCGCTGCTAGCATCGCCCGACATGAGCGACCCCCGATACGACACCATCGTCGTCGGCGGCGGTTCGGCCGGATCCGCCCTCGCCAACCGCCTTTCGGCAGTGCCATCGAACCGGGTCCTGGTCCTGGAAGCCGGTCGATCAGACTGGCGCCTCGACCCGTTCATCCACATGCCGGCCGCGCTGACCTTCCCGATCGGCAGCCGCTTCTATGACTGGAAATACGAATCCGAGCCCGAGCCGTTCATGAACGACCGGCGCATCTACCACGCACGCGGCAAGGTCCTGGGCGGATCATCCAGCATCAACGGGCAGATCTTCCAGCGCGGCAATCCGCTTGACTACGAGCGCTGGGCCGCCGATCCCGGGATGGCGTCGTGGGACTACGCGCATTGCCTGCCGTACTTCAAGAAGATGGAGACGTGTCTCGCCGCAGCCGCGGATGACCCGTGGCGCGGCCACTCGGGTCCGCTCGTCCTCGAACGCGGCCCGGCGACGAACCCGCTCTTTCGCGCATTCTTCGCCGCGGCCCAGCAGGCCGGCTACCACCTGACCGACGACGTGAACGGCTACCGTCAGGAGGGCTTCGCGCCGTTCGACCGGAACATCCATCGTGGTCGGAGGTTGAGCGCGGCCCGTGCGTACCTCCACCCGGTGATGGGGCGCCAGAATCTGACGGTGCGGACCCGGACGTTCGTCACGGGGATCGTGTTCGAGGGTGGCCGGGCGGTCGGCGTGGAGGTCGCGAAGGGTCGCGGCGCTGTGGAGCGGATCCTGGCCGGCGAGGTGATCCTGGCCGGCGGCGCGATCAACTCCCCGCAGCTGCTGCAACTCTCCGGGGTCGGAAAGGCCGCGGACCTGCGGGCCCTTGGCATCCCCGTTGTGCGCGATCTGCCCGGCGTCGGCGATCACCTGCAGGACCACCTCGAGGTCTATATCCAGTACAAGAGCCTGCAGCCGGTCTCGATGCAGCCGACCGCGGTGCAGAAATGGCGACGGCCGTTCATCGGTGCGCAATGGTTGTTCCTGCGCAGCGGCCCCGGCGCGACGAACCATTTCGAAGGCGGCGGGTTCGCCCGCAGCAACGATGACGTCGCCTACCCGAACCTCATGTTCCACTTCCTGCCGCTGGCCATCCGGTATGACGGCACCGCTGGCGCCCCAGGGCATGGCTACCAGGTGCACATCGGGCCGATGTATTCCGACTCGCGCGGGTCGATCCGCCTGACCAGCACCGATCCTCGGATCCACCCTGCGCTGCGCTTCAACTACCTCTCGACCGACCAGGACCGGCGCGAATGGGTGGAGGCGATCAGGGTTGCGCGGACCATCCTGGGCCAGGCGGCGTTCGGGCCGTACAACGGCGGCGAAACCTCCCCGGGCCTGTCGGTCGAGACCGATGAGGAGATCCTCGATTGGGTGCGGCGAGACGCCGAGACCGCGCTCCATCCGTCGTGCACGGCCCGGATGGGGATCGACGACGGCTCCGTCATCGATCCGTTGACGATGCGTGTCCACGGGCTGGACGGGCTTCGCGTGGTGGATGCCTCCGCGATGCCCTACGTCACGAACGGCAACATCTACGCGCCCGTCATGATGCTCGCCGAGAAGGCCGCCGACCTGATCCTCGGGAACACGCCGCTCCCCGCGGAGTCCATCCCGTTCTACCGGCACCAGCCGGGCTGAGCGGGGTTCGAGGGCACTCAGGCCCGGCGACCCCGGCGCGCATGGTGGCAGCCTATCGCGGCCGAGCGAGCGGTTCGCATCCGCCCGCTTCGCGAGGCGTCACCCGCATGACCGTCCGGGTGACGGTCGCCGTCGGCCCGCCGAAGGCGACGCGCACATCGAGGAATGGCTCGACCGTGAAGGCGGCACGAGTCGCCTCCAGCGCCGAGTCCCTGAGCCGCAGGATGAAGACCGGCCGTTCGCAGATCAGCGCCTTGATCCGACGCTCTCGCGTGCCCCAGCCCTCGAAGACGACATTCGTGTCGTCGACGACGAGGATGTCAGGCCGCTGACCAAGGATGAGCTGGGCATGCCACAAGGGCGTCGAGACGTCCCACTCGGTCAGGACGGCAGCATCCACCGGCAGCGCTGCGAACATCGCCGCGATATACGCCTCGGCTCCGCGGTCGAGGCTCCGATCCGCCGCGTGCCAGTTGACCCCCCAGAGCCCCGCGGCCATGACCAGCGCGATGCCCGGGACCAGGAGCTGCGCGACCCGTGGCCGGCGCAGGCCGGGGAGACACGCCAGCCCGCAGGCCAGCCGCTCGAGCGCGAACCCCGCACCGATCGCGAGGATCAGCCAGGGCACCAGCAGGTAGTGGTCGAGGCGCAGGTAGTTCGCCCACACGTACAGCCCGGTCGACAGGATGGCCACCGCCATCACGCCGAATGCCGGTCGCCGCCAGACGAGCAGCGCGAGACCGACCAGGCCAAGGAGCGGCATGACCACGGTCGCCTGCGTCACGAGGAGTGTCCAGAGAGCGGGCAGCGACGCGACGAGTTCGCCGGGTCCCGCGGACGTGAAGAAGTCGAACTGGCCCCGGAACTGAGTCCCGCTGACCAGCCACCACCACGACTCGGCCGTGACCGGATGGTTGTAGGCGAGCGGCGGCGCGTGCGAAGCCGCGATAGGGATGTAAACGTAGACGGTCAGGCCGAGCAGGACCGCGCCGACGGTCGCCAGGACGACCCTCGGCATCGCCATGATCTGGCGGCGGCCGGTCCAGGCGACGAACAGGACGATGAACGGAGCCGCGAACAGGATAAGCAGGTGGTTGCCGAGCGCCAGCCCGAGGAGCAGACCACCAAGGACAAGGTCGATCGGGGCCTTGCGGGTCTCCCAGATCAGCGCGCGATGGATCAGCAGGGAGACCGCCAGGAGGTGGAGAGCGTTGACTTCGGCGACGGTGGCCGACGACCACACCGTCCCGACCGCTCCCAGCGCGAGCGATGTGGCGAGCGCGAGCGTCGCTCGGACGCCGAGGCGCGTCAGGATCGCGCAGGTCACCGCCACGCTGAGGGCGACGAAGATCGCGGAGAGCAGGTTCGCCCGGAACGCGAGCGATCCCACCGTGACGAACTGCGCCGCCCATGCCATCAGGATGTACGAGGGATACCCCGTCGGGTGGGCCACACCGAGGACGTACGGGACGGTCTGCATCTCACCGGAGTCGCCGAACGCGATCCCGGGCAGCAAGGTGATGAGGTATGCCGCGAATGAGGCAAGACCGGCGATCACCGGTAGCAGGCGTCCAGGCCATCGCATGGAGCGCGCGTGGTCAGGGTACGTCGTCACGCTCCACTGACCGGGCAGGCACACGTCACGCGCCTGTCACCGGTCTCCGCTACCGTGAGCAGGTGGTCCCAACGACGACCCTTCCGGCTCGAGGGGGAGGGGACGATCCACTGGTCGCGAGGGCGGGAGGACCCTCCCGTCCGCATCCGGACTGGCCGCTGTCCCTCGCCATCACCGTCGGCGTGCTCGCGACGTACTGGACTGCCATCCTGCTGGTCGGACGGGTGGATGCACTGCAGGCGCCCCCATACGATCTCGCGTTCTTCCAGCAGATCGTCTGGAACGTCGGGCGCGATGGGCGCTGGGTCTCGGACTTTCATCAGGGGTCCTTCCTGGGACTGCACTTCTCGCTGATCCTCGTGGTCCCAGCGCTGATCGAGCGGCTGCTCTGGTCGGATGTCCGCGTCCTGAGTCTTATCCATGCTGCGACCGTCGGCGCGTTCGTGCCCGCGACCTTCCTGTTCCTTCGCGCCGGCTTGCGACCGAGCCGCGCGGCCGGACCGATCGCCGCGGCGCTGGCGGTGGGTCTTCCAGTCTGGGGGGCGATGCAGGATCTGATCCGCTCGGACTTCCACCCCGAGGTCACAGGCGTCGTCCTGGCGCTCTTCGCGGGCTGGGCCGGTCTCACCGGACGCCCGCGGGCATGCTGGGCGTTCGCCGTGGTGGCTCTCCTGACCCGCGAGGATCTGGCCTTCGGCATGCTGGTGATCGGGCTGGTGATCGCCATCCGCGCTCCCCGCCGGATGCGACTGCATGGGCGGGCACTTGTCGGCGTCGCGAGCGCGTGGGGCGTCATCGTCTTCGGTCTCCTCATGCCCCTGCTGCGTGCCGGCGCTGCAAACGAGACGTCGTCGTACTACGCGTGGCTCGGGGGCGGGCTGAACGTCCTTGCGGCCCCGTTCACCATGACCGGCGCCGTGTTCGCCGCCTTGACCCGTCCGGCGCCGTGGTTCGTGTTTGCCGGGATGGTCGCGTCACTGGCCGGGCTGCCGCTCCTTCGGCCGCGCTGGGCCGCCGTGGTCATCCCGCCGCTGGTCGCGCTCCTGTTGTCGCGGAATTCGTTCCAGGCTGCGCTGCTCCTCCAGTACCCCGTGATCCTGATCGTGCCCTTGCTGACCGCGACCCTCTTCGGCGGCCGGCGAGCCCTGTGGTTCGTTCTGTGGGCGCGACGGAGACGCCGCCGCCGCGCTCACCCCCATCTCCGTCCGGCGATCGTCGCCCTGGTCGGGCTGTTGGCGATCCCGGCGATCGCGGGCGCCTGGATCCAGGGCTCCCTGCCGCCGTTCGATGGAAGCGATCCAGCGTTTCGAGCCGCCCCTGGCGCCATCGAACGGCTCAGGGCCGTGGCCGGGGCCGTGCCCGGATCGGCGATCCTCGTGACGGATGAGGGGCTGGTCGCCCCGCTGGCCGGACGGATCGCGATCCGCAGCCTGGCATCCGTGCTGGACCCGTCGCCGGATGCGTTCGTGCTGCTCGACCGAAACGCCTGGTCGCCGACCGTTCCCGTCGCTCTCCTCCACGACCGAGTCGACAGCAAACTGGCGTCCGGCCTTCGCCCGGTCCTGGCCGACGACGGCCGGTTCGTCCTGTGGGGACCGGAACCAGGTGGTCGGGCACCCTGATGGTCATCGATCGGATGCGCGTTCCTCGGCAGCCGCGGGCGCCAGGTCTTCGCGGAGGATGGCGTCATGATCCGCGAGCCAGGCCGTGAGGTGCGGGGCATAGCGGCCGTCACTCGCGAGGTCGGTGGCCATGACACGCAGGTCGCCGATGGTGTCGAGGTCCGTCCAGGACGCCAGGTTGGTGACCGTCCAGCCGGCTGAGGCAAGGGCCCCTTTCGTCGCGAGGAACACCGTCGAGCTGCCCATCGAGACACCGAACGCCGCCCGAAGGCGCCGGGCAAGGTGTGCGCGACGCCGCCGACGGATCGCTCTCGGCCACCATCGGCCAGCCCCGCGCCAGCGGAGGGCGACCAGGTGGTACCCGCCATCGTCGCTCGGACCCAGAACGGCGCTCGCGCTCTGCCGCGACAGGTGGTCAAGGGCTGCCAGGAGATAGGCGGGTGGCAGGGACGGCACATCGCCGGCCACGGCGATGGCGCGATCGGCGCCGCGATCGCAGGCTTCGAGGAAGACCTCCTCAAGCGCAGCAGCCAGACCCTGCTGGCGTTGGACGACCGGTGCCCAGCGCTCACCGATGATCGCGCTGACCGGGGTCCGGTCGGACGACTCGGCCAGCATGACGACCGGATCCATCCGGCCGATGGTGGCCGCCTCCAGCAGGTTGGTCGACGAATCCCTGAGGCAGGCCGCCCAGAATCCCGATGTCAGATCGGCACCCAGATCCGCCTCCAGACGCGTCTTCGCGTGACCGCTGCGTGGCGCCTTGGCCATCAGGGCGACCACCGGGCGAGGGCGCGTGGCCTGGAGCGCGACGCGGATCATGGCGTAGGCGGCAAGGATCGAGGCGCGCGGGGAGCCCGACACCTTGCTGGTGCCCCCATGCCGACGCCGAAAGCCGACCGGGACCTCCCGAACACGCAGCCGGCGATCGGACAGGGCACGAGCGACAAGCTGGACCGTCCAGCCATAGCCGGCCTCGTCGAGCCCGAGCCGCACCAGTGCCTCTGCCCGGAGCGCCTTGGCGGGTGGAAGGTCGTGCACCCGACGCCCGGTCCGGAGCGACAGGATGAGCGCCACCAATCGGTTGCCCCATCGAGCGTGCCACGGCATCGCGCCGCCTTCGACCAGACTGGCGAGTCGGCGGCCCAGGGCCACATCGGCGCCCGCCAGTGAATCCACGAGCGATCTGATCGAGCCCGCGTCGCACGAGCCGTCTCCATCCAGGAAGGCGACGATGGCGTGTGGGTGGGGGAGCGGATCGACGGCCAGGGCACCGCCCGTCAGACAGGCACGGCCGTATCCGCGGCGTGGCTCGTCGATGACGATCGCCCCGGCCATGGCCGCTTCAGCGGGTGTCCCATCCGCCGAACCCCCGTCCACGACGAAGACACAGCAGGCTCCAGCTTCACGGAGTCCCCGGACGAGCGCTCCGACCGCCTCACGCTCATCGATCACCGGGATGACAGCGGCAAAGGACATCAACGGACGATCACTGGATCGCGGCTTGTCCGGCGCGCCGCTCGATCGAGGTCAGCAAGGGCCGGTCGCCGGCACGGTAGCGGGCGGCCATGCCGCGGGCGGCGTCACGGATGGCGTCCTCCGCCGGCATGGCGGGGGCCCACCCGAGACCTCGCATCGCACTCGTGTCGAAATCGACCAGGGCGGTATCACCGGGCCACCCGCCACCAGATGGCCCCTGGGAGCGAAACGCGAAGTCCACGGACCCGGCCTCGAAGCCGAGCGCATCGACCACGACCTCGGCGACCCGACGGACGCTGACCGTCCCTTCGGGCCCGACGTTGAGGATGGTCTGACCGGGCTCCGTGACGACGGATGCCGCATGACGCATGCCGGTCACGAGATCGGCCACCGCGACATAGGGCTTTGCCGGCGTCCCGTCGCCAAGGATCTCCAGGCGGGCCGGGTCGCGAGCCAGCTTGACCACGAAGTCATGGACGACGCCGTGGTTGGAGCGTGGGCCCACGGTATTGCCGAATCGGAAGGCGAAGGTGCGCCACCCGTAGAGCTGGGCGAACCCGGACACGATGGCTTCGCCAGCCAGCTTGGCGGCCGCGTAGTGGGATCCAGGGAACAGTGGACCGTCGCCCTCGGCCACGGGGACCCTTGCCTGTCGGCCATAGACGACGCCTGATGACGCGTACCAGAGCTCCCTCACGGCCAACCGATGCATCGCCTCGCACACGACCTCGGTCGCCACGATCCCATTGCGAAAGTCCAGGCCAGGGCGATCGAAACCCCCGGCGATGTCCGTTCCCGACGCGAGGTGGATCACTCGATCATGCCCGGCCATGGCCCTCCTGACGGTATCCGGATCAGCGCAATCGCCCTCGATGAAGGTCAGCCCGCCCGCCTCGGCGAACCGCTCCGCCCAGTCTGGTTCGGCCGTCGAGAGGTCATCGAGGACGGTGACCCCGCCCCCGCCGCGCCGCTGGGTGTCAACGAGCTCCCCGCCGATGATGCCGGCGCCACCGGTGACCAGGGTCCGGGCGGGCGGGAGGGCGACCCTCATCCCGGCCAGCGCGCGCGCCTTGCCGCGAACCGGGCATCCAGGCCGTGCCAACGCCCGGCCCGGAATGCCGCGAGACACAAGAGCGGCAGCCACTCGACCGAATATTCATAGACCCACTTGTCGTTCCAGAGGGTGGCGAACTGGAGGTGGAGGACCATCGCGGCCGCGATGAGCGCGGCGATCGGTGTCAGGAATCCGATGATCAGCAGGATCCCGACCAGCGTCTCGGTCGCCCCGACGGCGAACCCGAAGGCCCCGAAATTCGGCAGGATGACGTTCTCGACCAGGGCGCGGTACGGGGCGATCGGGTGATGCTGGGTGACGACCTCGTAGCGCAGGATCGACTCGGCGCTTCGATTCCCGACCGCGTTGATGACGAACCCGATCGGGGTATCGGGCCACAGGTTCGGGACGGCCGGCAACACCTTGGCGAGGCCGTTGTGGAGGAAGACGATCCCGAAGAACGCACGCAGTGCGACCATCGCCCGTCCGAACCATGGACCCTGGGCGATCGACGTCACGTCGGTCAGCGGTGGTCCCGTCATCGTGCTCATGGAGGGGCCCCTTTTGTTGTTGGCGCGCCTGCTGCCTGGATGTTGCTTGGTTGTGACCCTAGCGGCGGCCGGTGACGGCGGGATGACACGTCGTCATCGGAATGTCATCGGCATACTGCGCGCAACCGTCATCCTGCGGTTCGCGGGATCCGATGATGCGGAGGGCTATGGAGCCGATGGAGACGCACCCGTCCAGCAACGAATGGGACTGGATCTACGCGACACGCGAGATGGACGCGGTGGGCTGGTATGAGCCAGACCCGGTGACGTCGCGTGAACTCGTGGCCGAGGCCATGGCACAGGGCAGGCGGAGCATCATCGATATCGGTGGCGGCGCCTCGCGACTCGTGGATCACCTCGTCGACCTCGACCTCGACCGGATCGCGGTCCTCGATATCTCCGAAGCCGGGCTGGCGTTCTCGCGGCATCGGCTGGGCACTCGCGAGCAGGGTGTCGAGTGGATCGTGGGCGATGTTTCGACCGTGGACGACGTCGGGGTGTTCGACATCTGGCACGACCGTGCGGCGTTCCACTTCCTCCTCGACGAGGCCTCCCGACGACGCTACGTCCGGCTGGCCGAACGAACCGTCCGGGTCGGTGGCGTGGCGATCGTGGCGACGTTCGCCGACGATGGGCCCGAGCGCTGCAGCGGGATGCCGGTGCTGCGATACACCCCAGGGGAGCTGGCTGCGGAGTGTGGCGATGGGTTCCGGCTGATGGGCAGTCGACGGTATCTCCATCACACCCCGGCTGGCGTCCCGCAGCGGTTCCAGTACTCCATCCTCGAACGAGTCATGCCAGACGCAGGACCGAGTGCCGGCTCCTAGCGCCGCGACCAACTATGGCGGCAGCCGCGCGCTGCCGGTCCATGCCGATGTGGAAGACCCGCAGGCCGACCTTGAGTCAGGGTTGCTGATCCGGATCCATCTCGCGCTGCTGGATCTGACGGAAGGCCAGATCCTTCGGGTTTCGAGCCCGGTGCCTGCGGTCGCCGATCAGCTTCGATCGTTCGAAGGGGCAAGCGGACACGCGATCCTCTCGGTCATCCCGGATGCCGAGCGGTCCGGGTGGACCTCCTTCTACCTGCGCAAGGGTCGCGCCAGGACCGACTGGTCGGACGCGGCGAGCGACGACCGCCCGCCCGCCGAGGCCTCCGGCCCCAGCGATGGTCCGTCCATCGAGGCGTTGATGCCGACGCGCCTGTGGATGTACACGAACTACGACTGCAACCTGGCCTGCGACTACTGCTGCGTCGTCTCGGGTCCGCGCGCCGACCCGCGCCGGCTGCCCGTCGGACGGATCCGCTCGCTGGTCGATGAAGCCGTGGCATCGGGCATGCGCGAGGTGTTCCTGACGGGCGGTGAACCCACCCTCCGCCCAGACCTCCCCGACCTCATCGAATACGTGACGGACCGCCTCCCGATGACCCTCCTGACGAATGCGATGCTGCTGCGTGGCCCGCGCTGGGAACGCCTTCGGCCGCTGGTCGAGGCGGGTCGACCGGTCGCATTCCAGGTCAGCCTCGATTCGGCATCGCCCGAGCGTCACGATGCGCACCGCGGGCGTGGCGCGCACGCTGGAGCCCTGGCGGGGATCCGCACGCTCGTGGAGGCCGGGGCACGGGTTCGTCTGGCCGCTTCCTTGCCGGAGGCGGCCCTGGCCGAGATCCCGGACCTCCATCGCCTGGCCGACACCTTCGCGATCCGCGCCGAGGACCGCATCTTCCGGCCGATCGCCCTGCGCGGCGCCGCATCGGAGGGCGAGCCGATCCGACCCCAGGATGTCGCGCCCGAACTGACCTGCGACGCGCAGGGCTGGTTCTGGCACCCGCTATCGAACGACGCGGACATGCGCCTTGATCTTCCGCCGGACGCGTCGATGGCCGAGGCGCTCGTCGCGGTGCGTCACCGGTTGAGCGAGATGCTCTCGACGCGATCCGCCAGGCTCGATCGATTCGTCTGCGGCTGATGACGTCCGTGGGTGGAGCTGGACTCTCCGGCTGACCGTTACGGATCCTGTGACAGGATGACCACGCTGTACGGCCCCACCGCGAGGAGTGCGCTCTGCGCCTGGCCATCGAGAGGTTCGCCGTCGGCTTCGGTGTCGAGCGCCTCGTGATCGCCGAAGTCGGACGCGTAGACCGGGGCATCGCTGTTGAGCCGGACCCGCCAGCGACCGCCAGCCGGGAGACCGATGCGCAGGTCGTCGATCGTCCGATCCGCAAGATTCACGATCACGACTACGTCGTCGCCAGGCCCGCCCTCGTGCCAGCGATGGAAGACGAGGATCTTCGCCTCGTCGTCGGCGCGGAGGATGGCCAGACCCTCGCCGCGCAGACCCCGGCTCAGGCCGTCACCGCCACGACGGAGCGCGATCAAGTCGCGATGCAGGCGGAGGATCCCCTTGTGGGTGCTTGCCTTCGACCAGTCGAGCGCGACCGTGTCATCGAACCAGCGGTCCTCGAGCAGCTCCTGACCCTGGAAGAGCATCGGGATGCCGGGTGACGTGAGCACGAGCGCGCTCCCCAGCGTGGCCCGCTTCTTCGCCCACCAGCTGTCGGCGTCACCCGGGGTGATCGCCTCGGGGACGCGGGTGTCGCCGTTGGCGACGTCGTCATGCGACTCGGTGTAGATGACCCGCGTGAAGGCAGGTCCGCGACCTTCGCCGGAGATCGCGATCACCATCTCGCCGATATCCCGGCCCGCGTCATCGGCTGCGGTGATGGCCGCGCGCACCCGGTAGATGAACCCGGGATCCCATTGCGCCCCGAACCCGGCGCCGCCGTCTGCGGTCGGCGTGGCGATCGCACCGTCCTCGCGCATGTCCTCGGCGATGGTCAACTTCCACGGCTGTCGGGCGTGGATCTCGTCGTTCATCCAGGCCATGAGCGACCAGCCATCGGGAAGGGCCTCGGCCATGTTCGAGGTGTCCCCGTCCGTGGTCCGGATGTAGACCGTGGCATCGAACCGAAGCCCGTCACACCGGAACTCCTCGAGCCAGGTGAGCGCGCTGTCGCGCAGGAACGTGCGGACCTCGCCGCGACCGTAGTCGGGACGGGTGGCCCCCCACGGGGTCATCGCCCGGTCATCGTTGTAGACGTAAATCCCGCCGCCATCGCCTTCGCTCCAGCCATCGAACCGCCACAGGTCCAGGTCCGACGGGCCGAGGTGGTTGTAGACGACGTCCACGATGACGGCGATGCCCAGCGCGTGGGCGGCCGTGATGAACCGTTTGAACGCGTCCGGCCCGCCATAGCCGGACTCGACCGCGAAGAGGTGCGCCGGGTTGTAGCCCCACGAGATGTCGCCCGCGAATTCGAACGGCGGCATGACCTGGACCGCGCTGATGCCCAGGTCGTGCAGGTACGGCAGCTGGCGGATGGCCCGATCGAAATCGCCGCGACGGTCGCCTTTGGCCGCGAACGTCCCGACATGGAGTTCGTAGATCACGAGGTCGTCCCAGGACGGCATCTCGAACGACTCGTCGCCCCAGTCGAAGGCGGCGGGATCGTAGACGACTGCGTTGCCGACCGAGTTGGTCACCTGGCGGGCGTACGGGTCCAGGCGCGACAGGTCGCCCTCCGTCGTTCGGATCGTGTATCGGTACTCCGCTCCCGGCTCCACGTCGGCGATGTCCGCGGACCACGTGCCATGCGACCCGTCGCCGTCCGGGGCCAGCTCATGCCGGTCGCCGGCCCAGTCGTCGAACGATCCGGTCACGAAGACGGCCGTGGCGTGCGGAGCCCAGACCCGGAACGTCGTCCCGCCGCGATACGGCAGGGCGCCCATCCCCGCCTGTGCCGACGGAGCCCGGACGGTCACTTCGCAGGCAGGGCGCTGGTGTGTGCGATGGCCCGCCGGATCCACTGGTCGAGTGCCAGGTCATCGTCGACAACGATGGGTGGCAGCACGGCGTAGCCACTCATCGGCCGACCAGGCATCGGCTCGAACCGGCCTGCATCCGGAAGCAGCAGCGCCTCGGCCAGGTCTGCGGGCGCCAGCCGGATCACCCACCGATCGGAGAACAGGCTGGTCGTGAGGTTCCCGCCGACGAACAGCGCGGGATAGCCGAACATCTGGCGGCGGATTGCCTCCGGGTAGCGCGTCGCCACCTCGTCGAAGCGGGCGATCAGGGCCACGGGCGATCTGGGCATCGGCGGCATGGGCTGGACTCCTGGCGGCATCGTGTTCGCGGTCGTCGTCGGCTGGCGTAGGCTTCGGGACCAGCATCCAGCACGGAGGATACCCACGCATGCAGGTCGGGGTCGTCTTGCCCATCTCGCACAAGGACGGGATG
Organism: Candidatus Limnocylindrales bacterium; assembly: GCA_038327765.1. GTDB lineage: Bacteria > Chloroflexota > Limnocylindria > Limnocylindrales > CSP1-4 > SPCO01. The sequence continues at coordinate 48,272 of JBBQLI010000003.1, forward strand.
ACCGATTCCGTGCCCACCTACCCGGAGATCCGTGAGGTTGCACTCGCGTCCGAGGCCGCCGGCTTCGATTCCGTGTGGGTCTTCGACCACCTGCTGTTCCGTTTCGACGGCGAGACGACGGGGATCCACGAGGCGTGGACGATCCTGACCGCGATCGCCGAAGCGACCCGGCGGGTGAAGCTCGGTTCGATCGTCATGTGCACGGAGTTCCGCAATCCGGGGTTGCTGGCGAAGATGGCCGCCACGCTCGATCACGTGAGCGATGGGCGGCTCATCCTGGGTCTCGGATGCGGCTGGCACGACCCCGAATACGACGCCTTCGGCTACCCGACCGATCACAAGGTGGGGCGGTTCGAGGACTCGGTCACGATCATCCACGAGCTTCTGCGGACTGGCCGATCCGACCATCACGGCCCGTTCCATGAGGTCAGCGATGCCGTCCTGGTCCCGCCGGCTCGGCCCGACATCCCGATCCTGATCGCCGCCAAGCGGCCCCGGATGCTCGAACTTGCGGCCCGCTATGCGGATGCCTGGAACCTTGCCTGGTTCGGACGGCCGGACGATCGTTTCGCGCGCGTCCGCGGCGAGCTGGAGGACGCGTGCCGGTCCGCCGGTCGCGAACCGGCCTCGATGGAGATCACGATCGGGGTCACCGTCCGCTACCCGGACCTGGCGCCGCCGCCGGATGCGGGGAGGTCGCAGCCCCAGGACCCGCCGACACCGGCCCTGACCGGCAGCGCGCAGGAGGTGGCCGACGGTCTGGCCGCCCATGCGGCCGTCGGCGTGGGGCACGTGATCGCGGTCGTCGAACCATGCACCCCGGCGGCGGTGGAGCGGTTCGGCGAGGCACTGGCGCTGTTTCGCGCCGGCTCGTGACCCGCGCCGGCTTGTGACCCGCGCCGCGGTCAGGTGCCTTCGATGCGGCGAGGCGTGAGCCGCGGACCATAGCGTGGGGCGCGGATGCCGCTCGTCTCCAGCAAGCGGACGACCCGCGCCCGCTCGCCACGCCACGGCTCCAGGAGCTCGAGCATCCGGGCGTCGTCAGCACGCGGCTCGCCGGCCAGCGCGTAGGCGACCAGGTTCGGCAGGTGGAAGTCGCCGACGCTCACCGCGTCCGGGTCACCGAACGCCCTCACGGCGACCTCAGCTGCGGTCCAGGGCCCGATCCCGGGGAGTGCCGTCAATCGAGCGTAGGCCTCGGGCAGTGGCAGCGAGACGGTCTCCTCGAACCAGGACGCCCGCATGGCGACCCGCCGGATCAGGTCCGCCCGGCGCTGTTCCACCCCGAACGGATGCCAGACGTAGTAGGGGAGGCGGGCGAGGGCGGCTGGTTCGGGCGAGAGGCGCAGACGGAACTCCGCGGGTCCGGGCGCGATCGCGCCATGTGCGCGGATGACCGCTCGCCACGCGCGCCGCGCCTCGTCTCCGGTCACCTTCTGCTCGAGGATGGCGGGCACGAGCGACTCGAGGACGGCCTCCGTGCGGAGTAGCCGGAGACCTGGCGAACGGCGCGCCAGTCCCGTGACCAGCGGGTGGTGATCGCCGAGGACGAATGGTCCCGCGCCCAGGCCCAGCATCCTCGGGAGGTCGGCCAGGGCCTGATCCGCGCCGGGCCCCCACGCCTCCGCCTCGATCGACGCGGTGCGCTGCACGATGGCGAGCGTCGCCGGACCATCGAGCGTCCGCGTGGTCCGCCACGCACGGCGATCCGCGAGCCGGAGGGTCGGGTCCCCGGTCCCGCGAGCGAGCGGCCGGAGCGTCGCGATGAGGTCGAACGGGGCGTCAAGGGTGATCGTCCGGCTGGGCACGGAACGCAGTCTGTCAGGCGGTTGCAAGGTCGGCACGCATGGCGTGCGAGGGCAGGTCCTGCCCATCGATGGTACGTTGGTACCAGACGTGCGACACCTGCGGGTCGTCGCGAACGCGGCGCTCATCGTCGTGTTCGCCTTGGTCGCCGTCCCTGCTCCGGTCGGTTCACGGGTCCTCAGCCCGTCTGGATCGACGGATGCGGATCCCCTCCAGCTGGCGGGGATCGCGGCTGCCGTCCGCGGGACGCCGATGACGATCGACCCCCTCGATCCGGGGGCCCGGGCAGCCGGGATCCTGGATCCGGCTTCGACGATGTTCGAGCCCTCCTCGCGAACTGAGCCTCCCCAGGCTCGGCCGCGCGCTGCCCTGCCGGTGGCTGCGCCCAAGGCCGTCGCGCGGAACCCGTGGCGGTTGGACAGGAACGTGTCCTGGTACGGGCCCGGGCTGTACGGCAACGGGACCGCTTGCGGTCAGACGCTCACCAAGGGCCTGGTCGGTGTCGCCCACCGGACCTTGCCGTGCGGCACCCGCCTCCAGTTCCGGAACCCGAAGAATGGTCGGGTCGTGAGCGCGGTCGTCATCGATCGCGGACCGTTCGTGTCCGGCCGCACCTGGGACCTGTCACACGGCCTGTGCGACAAGCTCGGGCACTGCTTCACCGGTGCGATCCAGTGGCGCTACGCGCCAGGTTGATCCGGCACCATGAACCGGACGGCGTCAGACAGCGGTCCAGCGGACCTCATGGTGGATCGCGTCGGCAGCCACGAAGCGAACCAGGCGTTCGGCCTCCTCGGTGAGTTCGGTCTTGGCCGCGGCTGGCACCGGCCCCACGGGGCTCAGCGTCAGCACGGCCTCGCCACGGATCGTCTCGACGGCCCAGGATCCGGCCACGAATCCATCGACCGTGAACATCGGCAGGAAGTCGCCATTGGCGATGCGGACGACGCGCCCGAAGTGTTCGTCAGCCAGGATCCGCTCGCGCTTGTCGTAGCCGATCACGATGCTGTCCCAGCGTGACAGGAAGCGGCCAGGGGCGTGTTCCTCGCCGGTCGCCGTCGGCAGGCCGTGGAGGTCGACCAGCTCTCGACCGTCCTGGCCGAGGTACCTGCGGAGGCGGTCACCGAACGTCGCGACTGCGGCCCGGACCGACGTGATCCTGGTAGGCCCGAACCACTTGACGATGTCCGCGATCGACGCCGGGCCATACGCCGTCAGGTACCGCTCGACCGCGAGGCGCAGACCGGCGTCCGGCTCGGGCGCGACCGATCCGGGGAGCCACATGCCCAGGTCGATGTAGCGCGGCTTCGCGAAGGACCCCCACGTCCCCGATGGCGGCACGTGGACGAGCCGGCCGGGCGAACTGGCGACCCGGAACGCAACGCCACGGACACCGCCCGGGGCGGATGCGGCAAGACGGTCGGTGCCGGGGATCGCCGCGAGGAACGTCTCCATCTCCGCGACGGTCCGCGGCTCCGCGGTGAATGCGAGCAGCCGTCGGTGCAGGTCGGCGATGTCGACGCCGGCGCGACGCGCCGTCGGCTGCCAGTTCGCTGCCCGACCCTGGGACAGCGCGGCATCGAACGCCGGCACGTCTTCGGACGCGACGAGATGCAGCGTTGCGCGCATGACCGTGCCCTTGATCACCGTGCGGTCTCGGAGGGCGTTCTCGAGTGACCCGATGGTGAAGCCGGCGACGCGCGACCACAGCGCCACGTAGGGAGCGTTCGGGTGCTGGGCCTGCAGTCCGGCGAGATCACGGACCGCTTCGGCCGTCGAACCCGTCCTGCGTTCGATGAGCGACTGACGAAGCAGCGTGGTCCGGTTGAGTTGGCGGAGGGTGAGCGTCGGTCCCGCGGTCATCCGGGCGGTGCCTCGGGCGGCTCCCACGCTGGGGGCGCGAGTTCGAACCCGGTGAAGTCGAAGGCAGGAGCCACGATGCAACCGACCAGCGTCCAGGTACCGAGCGGCCGGGCCGCCTGCCATGCACCAGCCGGCACGACGACCTGCGGGATGTCACCGCCGACCACGTCTGTCCCAAGCCGGTGGCGCTGCACGGGCCTGTCGCCCTCCATCCAGACCGAGAGCTCGAGCGCCTCTCCGGCCGCGAACTGCCAGACCTCGGCGGCATCCACGCGGTGCCAGTGCGACCGGTCGCCCGCCGCCAGCAGGTACAGGATCGCGCTGCCCGAGGGGCGCTCATGGTCGAGCACCGGGGCGCGCCAGGTCTCACGGAACCAGCCTCCCTCGGGGTGGGCGCGGAGACCCAGCGCGGAGATCACCTCACGGGCGTCGCTCATCGGGCGAGGATAGCGCCGGCGGCGTACGGTATCGGCATGTGCCGCAGCATCAAGACCCTGCGTCGTCCAGGCGAAGACACGACGACCGGTGAACTGGAGGCCGCCGCCCGCCAGTACGTCCGGAAGATCAGCGGCTTCCGCGAGCCGAGCGTTCGCAACCGCGAGTCGTTCGAGGCCGCCATCGCGGAGATCGCGGCGGCGTCGGCTCATCTGCTCGAACACATCGGTGTGGAGATCGAGGAAGGCCCGAACCGCTGGAAGCCGTCTCCGACGGTGCGAACCTAGGGTTCGATCGCGCCCCAGGTCGAGATGCGATCCACGGTGATCGCGATCATCGGACGGGCGTCCAGCGCGTGGCTGGAGTACTGCGCGTATTTCGCACGAAGGGCGTTGACGGCTGGGGCGTGGCCGGCGGCCCTTGGGGCCACCAGCGCCGCAGTCCCGTGGATCCGCAGCCAGCCGAGCCGGGTCCAGTCCTCCTCCCAGCGGTCGATCAGGACCGAGACAGCCGGTCGCTCGAGGATGTCGCGGACACGCGCGAGCGCCAGCGGGTCCCCGACGGCCTTCGGCTTCTCGTCGAGCGGCGACCAGAGCACCGGCCCGTCCGGATCCAGCACGAAGCAGATCGGCACGAGTCGCGGTCGCCCGGTCGGATCGACCGTTGCCAGCGTGGCTCGCCGCGCATCCGCGATGAATGCCCGCGCCGCCGAACCCAGGATCTCCCCGCCGTTCATGTCGCCATGATGCCGTGACGCATCGACCTCGTACACTCGGGCGCATGGTCGATGAACGCGCATGCCGGACCTGAACCGCGAGATCGCGCCGCCGACGAGGCACGTGACGAATCGGCGGATCCTCGCGGTCCGTGGCGATTCCCTCGAGGTGCGTGATGACCGGATCGTCGGCGAGGCGCCGCTGGAGATCCGCGCCGCGGGGCCACACCAGCACCCGGTGGCAGTCGCAGTCACGATGCGGACGCCCGGCCACGAGGACGAGCTGGCGGTCGGCTTCCTCTGCACAGAGGGCCTGATCGACGGGGCCGCGGTGGTCTCCACCAGGCACGGCGACCCGTCAGCGCTCAGCCAGCCCGACGACACGATCGTGGTCAGGCTGTCACGCGCCTTCGACGATTCGAAGGTGGCCGAACGCCATTTCATCGCGACCGCCTCGTGCGGGATCTGCGGCAAGGCCTCGATCGATGAGGTCGCGTTGCGCATCGACCCGATCCCCGACGGCCCGGTGGTGAGTCGATCGGTGATCCTGGCCCTGCCCGACCTCCTGCGTACCGCCCAGAAGGCGTTCGACGAGACCGGCGGTCTCCATGCGGCCGGTCTGTTCGCTCCCAACGGCGAACTCGTGGTCCTGCGCGAAGACGTCGGGCGACACAACGCGCTCGACAAGGTCATCGGTTCGCAGGTGCTCGCCGGTGCACTCCCCCTCCACGAACGGATCCTGATGGTGTCTGGCCGGGTCAGCTTCGAGCTCGTGCAGAAGGCCGCCGCGGCCGGGATCCCGATCGTGTGCGCTGTGTCGGCGCCCTCGGACCTCGCGATCGAGACCGCCGAGCGACTCAACGTGACCCTGGTCGGCTTCCTGCGCGGCACGGGGTTCAACATCTATGCGCATGACGCCCGGATCGACTTGCGCGACCTTTCCGGCTGGGGCTGAGCGCGGCGGACGCGCGGCCGCCGCGCCGCCGCGTGGGGGACTCACGGCGGACGCGTGGGGGACTCGCGGGGGGGGGACCTCGCGAGAGACGACCCCGGTTCGTCGTATGCGGAGTCCAAGGAGTCCCGCTGACGCCGAGATCACCGATCCGTGCGCGGTCTGCCGACGCTCGCTGACCGCTTCGGGCGGTATCGAAGGACATCGCTCGGATACCACGACCCTCTGTCGTGGCTCGCACGATCCTGGTCGCCGCGAGCCGACGTGGCGACCACGCGCTTGCTCGGCCGCGGACCTAGCTGTGGTCTCCACCCGCGTTGTTTACAACGGCCGAGGGTGAGAGCCCACCTAGCCGCCGATGAGGTGGAGCCCCTCGGCGATGAGGATCGCCCCGAAGATCACGAACGTGACCGCGGCGCCGTAACGGATCGCCCGCTCGGGCAGGCGTGAGCCGAGCAGCTTGCCGACCGCGATCGCGATCCCGTCCGCGACCACCATCCCCGCCGTCGAGCCCAGCCATGTCGGGAACGCGGCCTCGCGCGTCGCCAGGGTGATCGTGGCCAGCATCGTCTTGTCGCCAAGCTCCGCGAGGAAGAACGCGGTACCGACCGCCAGGATGATCGACCCCTGCGTCTGGGTCGGCTTGCCGGCCTCGTCCTCGTCGAGCGAATCGCCGTGTAGCGTCCACGCCGCGAACACGAAGAACGCGATGCCCGCCACGATCGCGATCGCGTCGCGCGGCAGGGTCACGGCCACCGTCGCGCCCACGATCACCGAACCCAGGTGGACCAGCGCGGTCGCGACGGAGATCCCGATCAGCACATCGAGCGCGCGATACCGCGTCGCGAAGGCAAGAGCCATGAGCTGGCTCTTGTCGCCGAGCTCGGCGACGAAGATCACCCCGAAACTGAGCAGGAACGCATCCATGGCGGGCAAGCCGATCGTTTCGCCTCAGAAGAGGCGGCCACCATCCGGGACGGGCCGCTCGGGGCGGACCAGCACCACGGCGCCGTCCGCGTCTGGGAACCCCAGCGTCAGCACCTCGGAGATGACCGTGGCGATCTGGCGCGGCGGAAAGTTGATCACGGCCGCGACCTGTCGGCCGATGAGCGCGTCGGGCGAGTAGTGGACGGTGATCTGCGCCGAACTGCGCTTCACCCCAAGCTCCGGGCCGAAATCGATCTCGAGACGGATCGCCGGCCTGCGCGCCCCCTTGAGCGGTTCGGCCGCCACGATCGTCCCCACCCGGATATCGACACGTTCGAAGTCGTCGATCCCGATCACGGGTCGACCGCCCGCGTCGCTCATCGGCGTGGCTTCGGTGGTCGCTCGTTGACGAATTCGAAGCCGAAGCGCCCCTTGATGCAGAGATGGCCTTCGGTCACGGATGAGTCGAGTGGCGATGTGACCTTGAGGATCTTCTCGTCCTGGACGTGAAGCTCCACGGCGCAGCCCACACCGCAATACGGGCAGATGGTCTCGGTCACCGTCTGCTGGGACGGATCCCACGTGCCGGCGGCGCGCATGTCGTACTCGGGCTTGGCCATCAGGGCACCCGTCGGACAGACCCCGATGCAGTTGCCGCAGTAGACGCAGGCACTCTCCGGCAGCGGGACGGCCTGTTCGGTGGAGATCCGGGCGTCGAACCCGCGCCCCGCGACCGCGATCGCGAAGGTGTTCTGGGCGTCCTCACCGCAGGCTTCGACGCACTTGTAGCAGAGGATGCAGCGCGAGTAGTCGCGGACGTAGAGGTTGTTGTCGACCTTGGTCGGCTGGGCGACGGTGGCCGCCGCCGCATCGCCACCGGGTGCGTGATGGTGACCCGCCTCGTTCGCATCCCGTTCGCCGGCCGCTGCCGGCTGAGCCGGCGGTCCGTAGCGTGTCGGATCGGCGCCGTAGCGCTGGGCGTATGCCGCCACGGAACCATCCGGCACTGCCGCACCCGCGAGCGAGATGTCCACCGACGAACCGAGGAATTCCAGGACCATCTTGCGCGACGTCCGAACGCGCTCCGAATCGGCCTGGACGTCCATCCCTGCTTCCACGGGCCGCGAGCAGGCCGGGACCAGGACACGCGATCCCGTGACTTCCACCACGCACACGCGGCAGACGTTCACTGGCGTCAGGTTCTCGGCGTAGCACAGGGTCGGGGTGTCGATGCCCTGCTGTCGGCATGCACCGAGGATCGTCGTCCCTGCGGGGACGGTCACGGTCTCGCCGTCGATGGTGAGGGCGATCTGGGGTGGCGCCTCGACGACCGGCGCGGCTGGCGCTCGCGATGCCCGTGCCGGCGGATCAAGCAGGATCGACGAGAGCGGCGGCGACACGGTCTCGTCGAATCGCGCGGGGCCAGGATCGTGGGTCACAGGGTCACCAGCTCGGGCTGTCGGAGCGCGGATTCGATGGCCGACGAGGCCGTCTGGCCCAGACCGCAGATCGAGGCGTCGCGCATCACCTGGCCGATCTCCCGGAGGAGCGCCAATTCCTCGTCCCGCGGCCGGACGCGTGAACCTGCCGCCATGCGTGCCATCAGTTCTTCCTGGCGGACCGTCCCCACCCGGCACGGGACGCACTGCCCGCAGGACTCATCGCGGAAGAACTGCGCGATCCGGCGCAAGGTCCCGACCAGATCCGCGGTCTCGTCGAAGACCATGATCACGCCCGAACCGAGGGTCGCGCCGGTCGCACGGGTCGCTTCCATCGTGAGCGGCATGTCGAGCGCATCCGGTCCGACGAACACGCCCGCGGCACCACCGAGCAGCACGGCCTTGAGGGCACGGCCACCCGCGATGCCGCCGGCCATCTCGATCAGCTCGCCCAGAGTGGCACCGAAATCCACCTCGTACGTGCCCGGTCGTTCGACATTGCCGGACAGGCAGAAGAGTTTCGGCCCCGTCGAACCCTCGGTACCGATCCGGGCGAAGGCGTCGCCACCCATCGTCATCAGCAACGGCACGTTGACCAGCGTTTCGATGTTGTTGACGACGGTCGGCTTGCCGAACAGCCCCTTCTCGACCGGGAATGGCGGCTTGTTGCGCGGCTCGCCGCGCTTGCCCTCGATCGACTCGAAGAGCGCCGTCTCCTCGCCGCAGATATAGGCGCCCGCCCCGCGGCGAAGCTCGATATCGAAGGCGAAGTCCGAACCGGCGATGGCTGGGCCGAGCATCCCGGTCGCGCGGGCTGCAACCAGCGCCGCGGTGATGCGCATCTCGGCCTCGGGGTACTCGCCGCGCAGGTAGATGAACCCCATCGAGGATCCTGTCGCAAACGCGGCGATCGTCATCGCTTCGACGATGGCGAACGGGTCGCCCTCGATCAGGACCCGATCCTTGAAGGTCCCGGGCTCGGATTCGTCGGCGTTGCAGATGACGTAATGCGGCTGCGCGGTCTGGGCCGCGACGGCCGCCCACTTGCGACCCGTCGGGAAGGCCGCTCCGCCACGGCCCTGCAGCTTCGACGCGCTGACTTCAGCGAGGACTGCCTCCGGGCCGATCTCGAGGGCACGGGTCAAGCCTGCGTAGCCGCCATGCGCGCGGTACTCGTCGATCGAGCCCGGGTCGACGACGCCGATGCGACCCAGCAGGCGCAGGCCCGCTTGCCGTTGCTGGCGGATCGGCTCGGAGGCTCGTGGCACGCCGCCGCCGCTCTCGAGTCGCGCCACGACCCCGGCTGCATCGACCGGCGCGATGGTCACGGTCGTTGGCCGCTCCCCGGCCGACGTGATCATCGCGGCCGGCGCCAGCTCGCACAGGCCCAGGCAGGGAGAGCGCAGCCAGGTCGTTCGGCCTTCTCCATCGGGCGTCCCAGCGATACCGCGGGCGCGTTCGAGGTCCTCGCAGATACGCTCCGCGCCAGCGAGCCGGCAGGCGATGTCGTCGCAGACGTGCGCGACGACCGGTGGTCGTGGCTTCGTTGCGTACAGGGCATAGAACGTGGCCACGCCATACGCCTCGGCAGGTGGCACGGCCAGGCGCTTGGAGATGTAGTTGAGTGCCGGCTGGCTGATCCAGCCGATCCGGGACTGGACCGCATGCAGCGCGGGCAGCAGCTGCGAGCGTCGTGCCCGGATGGCGTGCCCACCCTCGGCGGCGTGCCCATCGGTAGCGCTATCGCGTCGACCGCCGACCCAGCCGGACTCGGGCTGACCGAGGACCGCGTCCACCGCGGCCCGTTCGGCCGTTGATGCAAGCGGCCCGATGACGTGCAGATCCATGGTCACCGAGTGTAGCGACGCGGTGACCGAGCCGGGCACATCGTCCCGGGGCGGCGCGGTGGAAGCGTGTGCTACCGTGTGCTACATGAGCGAAATGGCGCACCGGCCGGCGCGCGTCGGGGTACGCGAGCTACGCCAGAACCTCAGCGTCTACCTGGAGCGCGTCAAGGCGGGTGAGACGCTCGAGGTGACCGACCACGGGCAGCCCGTCGCGCGCCTGGATCCGATCCCTGTGGAACCGATGTCGATCATCGACCAGATGATCGCGGATGGTCGCGCGACGGCAGCCACCTTCGACCACCGGCTCATCCCGCCGCCGCTGCCGAACCCTGACCCCGACGGGCCTACGCTCACCGAGATCCTGCTCCAGATGCGCGACGAGGATGACCGGTGAAACTGGCCTACGTCGATTCGTCGGCGCTCGCGAAACTCATCCTTGACGAAGCCGATGCCAGCGCGATGCGTCGCTGGTATGTCGAGGCAGAGCAGGTCGCGTGCAGCGTCGTGGGCACCATCGAAACCCGGCGAGCGGTCGCCCGAAAGGTCGACGCTCCTGATCGTGTGGATCTGATCCTTCGTTCGGTGATCCGGCTCGACATCGACGCCGGCATCGCCAGGGTCGCGGCTGCGCTGCCGCCGTTGGCTCTGCGGACGCTTGATGCGATCCATCTCGCGTCGGCGCTTACATTGATCAGCGAACTCGACGCATTCGTGACCTATGACGACCGGCTCGCTGCCGCGGCGCGAACCGTCGGTCTCCCGGTCATCCGGCCGGCCTGACCATGCCGACCGATGCCGAGCGAGCGATCGAGCTGTTCGAGATCGCGGGCGATCACGATTCGGCCGGCCGCGAGACCGATGCCGAAGGCCCGTATCGGGAGGCGATCGCACTCGGGCTGCCGCCGGACCTTGACGTGCGCGCCCATATCCAGCTCGCCAGCACGCTGCGCAATCTCGAACGGTTCGACGAGGCGGTCGCGATCCTGCGCGAGGTCACGGCGGCTCACCCGGAGCACCGCGCCGCACGGATGTTCCTCTCGCTGGCGCTGGTCAGCGACGGGCAGGGCGCCGCGGCCGTGCACGAATTGCTTGACGTGCTTCTGACGAACCCCGGACCGCCCGAGCGCTATGCGCGGTCCCTGCGCTGGTACGCCGACGACCTCGTCGGCAAGGTGTCGGGGGAGGACTAGGCGCCGGGCGCCCGATAGGTCGGGTGCAGCTTGACTGCGTCGTCGATGTCCTCGGCCGTCAGGAGCACGACCGTACTGATCGAGACGCTCCCAGCGGCGCCGGTGGTGGCCGCGAGGGCTGCCGCAGCCGCCTGGCTCGGCAGGTCCGCGAGGACGTAGAAATCGTCCGTGCCGAACGCCCAGTACATCTCGTCGACGTGCCCACCAAGGCTCTTGGCGAGCGCATCGACCGCCTTGCGTCGACCGGTGCCGCCGTCCTTCAGGACGCCCTGGATACCGGCCTGGGTATACGAACCGTGGAACAGGTACTTCGCCATCGCGCGCGCCTCCAATGGGTGTCGGGATCGACCGCTGGCACGCATCGTGGCACTGACCTGCGCCGCCGACAAGGACGTTGCGGAACTGACATCGGGTCAGGTCGTGAGGGGCTCCCCGAGCTTCTCGATACGGATGGCCGTGGCTTTGAATTCGGCCGTGCCGGACTTCGGGTCGGTGGCGTCGATCGTGAGCAGATTGACGGCCACCTCGTCCTGGAAGTGCATCGTCATGAAGGTCAATCCGGGCCGCAGTGACGGATCGGTCCGGACCCCGACCTCCACCTGCCCGCGCCGCGACACGACCCGGACGACCTCGCCCTCGGCCAGAGCGAACCGCGCGACATCCTCGGGCGACATGTCCAGCGACTCGCCGCGGCGCAGCGGGGAGGTGTAGCCGGCGGTCTGGACGCCCGTGTTGTACGAGTCGAGCCGACGGCCCGTGGTGAGCCGGATCGGGAAGTCCGCATCGAGCTTGTCGACGGGCGGGTCGTGGTCGACCGGCACGAACGGCACACGGTTGCCGGGCAGCGGGTCTTCCCACAGCCGGCTGTGCAGGTACAGCTCGCCCGGGTGGGTCTCGTCCCAGCATGGCCACTGGAGACCGCCCTCGTTCGCGAGGCGCGCGTAGCTCATCCCGGCATGGACCGGGGACAGGCGCCGGACCTCGTTCCAGACCGTCTCCGGATCCGGCTCGCCCCACGCCCCGCCCATCCGGTTGGCCAGCTCGAAGATGATCGCGAGATCGTCGCGGGCGCCGTCCGGCGGAGCGACGGCCTTGCGGACGCGTTGGACCCGTCGCTCTGAGTTGGTGACGGTGCCCTCGCTCTCGGCCCAGGCCGCCGTGGCCGGGAAGACGACGTCGGCGAGCTCCGCGGTCTTCGTCAGGAACAGATCCTGGACCACCAGGAAGTCGAGGCCCTGCAGCAGGTGGATCGCCTTCTTCTGGTCCGCCTCCGACTGGACCGGGTTCTCGCCGATGCAATAGACCGCGGTCAGGTCGCCGCGCTCCATCGCCTCGAACATCCCGGATAGGTGCCAGCCGCGCTTGGGCGGGACGGTCACACCCCATTCAGCATCGAAGCGGGCGCGGATCGCATCGTTCTCGACGTGCTGGAACCCGACGAGCCGATCGGGGAGGGCGCCCATGTCGCCGCCACCCTGGACGTTGTTCTGGCCCCGGAGCGGATTGACGCCACTCCCATAGCGACCGATATGTCCGGTGAGCAGGACCAGCGAGATGAGCGCCAGGACGTTGTCGACCGCGTTGTGGTGCTCGGTGATGCCAAGGGTCCAGCAGATCATCGCGCGCGGAGCTGTCGCGAACGCATGGGCGAGGTCGCGGATCGCCGCGGCGGGCACCCCGGTCTCGCGCTCCGCGTATTCGAGGGTGTACGACTCGACCTTGGTCTTGTACGCCTCGAACCCCTCGGTCGAGTGCTCGATGAATGCCTTGTGGTGGAGGTCGGCCGCGATGATCTCGCGCGCCATCGCGTTGGCCAGGGCGATGTCGGAGCCGACATCGAGACCCAGCCAGCCATCGGCCCATTCCGCGGACGAGGTCCGGCGCGGGTCGATCGCGTAGAGCTTCGCGCCCTTGTTGACGGCCTTGAGGACGCGATGGAAGAAGATCGGATGTGTCTCACGGGCATTGCTGCCCCAGAGGACGATCAGATCGGTGTCCTCGACCTCACGGTATGAACTTGTGCCACCACCGGCACCGAACACGGTCGCCAGACCGGCGACACTCGGGGCGTGTCAGGTGCGGTTGCAGCTGTCGATGTTGTTGCTGCCCAGGATCGTCCGGCTGAACTTCTGTGCCGCGAAGTTGACCTCGTTGGTCGCCTTGCTGCAGCTGAAGGTGCCGAAGGTCGTCGGGCCGTGGGCGGCCTTCGCCGCCCGGAACCCGGCGACCGTTCGATCGAGCGCCTCGTCCCAGGTCGCGGGACGCAGCTCGCCGTCCTTCGTGTCGCGCACGAGAGGCTGGGTCAGTCGCATGTAGGGTTTCGCCACTCGATGGCCTCCTGCGAAAGCGATGACCCGTCGAGTGTACCGCTCCCTAGCGTCGCCCTAGCGCACGGCCTCGCGGACTGCGTCGATGACCTGGTCGAGCTGGTCCTCGAGTCCCAGCCACAGGGGCAGCCGGACGAGCCGCTCGCTCAGGTCGTCGGTCCGCGCCATGTCGCCGACCGCCCGGCCGGCCGATCGCCCGAACGGCGACGAATGGAGCGGCACGTAATGGAACACCGGATGGATGTCGCGCGCCTTGAGGCGCTCGATGAACGCGCTCCGCGCCTCGAGGCTCTCGAGCAACAGGTAGTAGAGATGGCCGTTGTGGACGACGTCGTCGGGGATGATCGGCCGCCGGACGCGCCCGGTCGCCTCGAGGTCGGCGAACGCGGCGTGGTACCGCTCCCACATCTCGAGCCGCCGGCGCGTGATGGCCTCCGCCTGCTCGAGCTGGGCCCACAGGAACGCCGCCACGACCTCGCCCGGCAGGTACGACGACCCGAGGTCGACCCACGTGTACTTGTCGACCTGGCCGCGGAAGAACTGGCTGCGGTTCGTGCCCTTCTCCCAGATGATCTCGGCGCGCTCGACGAAGCGCGGGTCGTCGAGCAGCAGCGCGCCGCCCTCACCGGAGATGATGTTCTTCGTCTCGTGGAACGACAGGGCGGCCATGTGCCCGATGCCGCCGAGCGGCCGACCGCGATAGGTCGACATGAGGCCCTGCGCCGCATCCTCGATGACGAGGAGCTCGTGGCGCGCGGCGAGGTCCATGATCGTGTCCATCTCGGACGCGACACCGGCGTAGTGGACGGGCACGATCGCCCGGGTCCGTGGCGTGATGGCCGCCTCGAGCCGCGTCTCGTCGATGTTCAGGGTGTCCGGACGGATGTCGACGAAGACGGGCGTCGCGCCGCGCAACGCAAAGGCGTTCGCCGTCGACACGAACGTGAACGAGGGCATGATGACCTCGTCGCCCGGTCCGACGCCGCTGAGGATGGCCGCGATCTCGAGCGCGCCGGTGCACGAGTGCGTGAGCAGGGCCTTGTCGATCCCGAGGCGCGCCTCGAGCCAGGCACAGCACGCCTTCGAGAACTGACCGTTGCCCGCGAGATGGCCGTTGGCATGTGCCTGTTCGATGTACCCGAGCTCGTTGCCGGTGAGGTACGGCTTGTTGAACGGGATCACGTGTCGGCCTCGGCGGGTTCGCGCTTGCGGCCGACCAGCAGGCGCGAGCCGCCGGCAGGCAGGGACACCCCGCGCTCGATCAGCCGGCGCTCCAGGCCCATGACGGCGCCGAGCACGGCATTCACCGCACGGGGCTGCCGGAGGTCGGCGATCGCGTCGAACGTGGCGTCGTCCTCGCGGCCGCGCATCCGCAGGCGCGAGGCGACCAGCATCGGCAGGAGCAGCGACACGAACGAGGTCGTGCGCAGGATCTCGAAGCCGGCCGCCTCGACCCGGGAGACCAGACCGCGGGCCGTGTACCGACGGACATGGTGCGCGTGCGTGTCCTGGGCACTCCACAGGGAGGGATGCTGCGGCACGCTCACGAGC
>JBBQLI010000004.1:0-57435 GCA_038327765.1 Candidatus Limnocylindrales bacterium
GTAGGCCTCGAACCCGACGGTCGCGCGCCGGATGAAGGCGTCGTTGGCGAGGCCCGCGTGGATGATCTCGCGGCCGATCGCGTTGGCGAGCGTGATGTCACTGCCGACATCGAGGCCGAGCCAGGCGTCGGCCCACGCCGCGCTGCTCGTTCGCCGGGGGTCCACGACGACCAGCGTGGCGCCCTTGTTGACCGCCTTCAGGACGTGGTGGAAGAAGATCGGATGCGTCTCGCGGGCGTTGCTGCCCCACAGGACGATCAGGTCCGTTTCTTCGATCTCACGGTATGAGGATGTGCCGCCCCCGGCACCGAACACTGTCGCCAGACCGGCGACGCTTGGGGCGTGTCAGGTCCGGTTGCAGCTATCGATGTTGTTGCTGCCCAGGATCGTCCGGCTGAACTTCTGTGCCGCGAAGTTGACCTCGTTGGTCGCCTTCGAGCAGCTGAAGGTGCCGAAGGTCGTCGGGCCATGGGCCGCCTTCGCGGCTCGGAACCCTTCGACGGTCCGGTCGAGCGCCTCGTCCCATGTCGCGGGTCGGAGCTCGCCCTTCGTGTCTCGCACGAGTGGCTGGGTCAGTCGCACGTAGGGCTTTGCCACGAGGTGGCCTCCTGAAGGGCGGTTGACCGGGCGAGTGTACCGCGCGGTCCGACGGATCCGGTGGGCGGTTGCGCTCGTACGTATGCTCGGCGCATGAGCAACAAGTTCGACGTTCCCGGCAAGCTCCCGGCCCTGGCCGCCCGCCAGGAAGAGGAACAGGCTCGCCGGCGCAGCGATGCCGAGTTCCGGGCCTCGGCGCAGGGTGGCGAGGCTGATGCGGAGCCCGCCGTCGACCCGGTCGCGCGGTTCCTGGCCGCGATCCGTCGAGCGATCCGCCGAGGCTGACCGGCGGATCGCGCTCGCCGGTCCGTTATGCGGCGGGCGCCTCGGAGCGGCCCATGCGCATGACGAAGCGGAGGAAGAGCCCCGCCGCAGTCAGGGCGAACAGCACCAGGCTGATGATCAGGATCGGCCAGGCCAACCCGTTGACCACGACCGGATCACCGCTGGTCGCACTGAGCGCAGCCGGCACCCCACCGAGACCGAACTGACCCAGCCAGTCCACCTGGTCGGCGGCTTCGAGCCCGTAGACCTGCGGGACGATGTACAGGACCGAGGCGATCACCAGCAGGACGCTGACCAGTGAGAACGCACGCGGATCGTCGTCGGCATCCCGCACCAGCTTCACGACGAGTGCCCAGAACAGGACGACCACCGCGAGCGGTCCGGTGAGGGGCAGACCGAGGCCGATATACAGGTTCGGCATCAGCATGATCACGCTCATCGCCAGGACGATCCCCAGCAGCGCATCGCGCATCAGGACGTAGCTGAGCCACCACACGTCGCCGCCGAAGCGGAGCGTCAGCGACTGGAGGAAGCGGATCACGTAGGGTCGCGCGAAGTGCATGATCATCGCGAAGGACCACAGGATCGGCAGGATCGCGGACACGGAGAGGACCAGCCAGCCGGCCCCGCCCGTCGTCAGTGCGGTGGCGAGTTCGTCGGCACTCATCGGGTCTCCTTCTTGCTGAGGTCGAGGCGGGCCTTGCCCGATGCCTGGCGCAGGTTGTAGCCGACGGCGATCGCGGCGAGCACGCCGACCAGGACCGCAGACAGGTAGCAGAACGCAAGCGCCCAGTCGGGGTTCTGCGAGCTGACCAGCGTCGCGGCCAGCTGGTTGGTGACGTCGTTGCCGATCTGGGTCACCTGGACCCCGAGGAAGTACGGGACGATGTAGAGCGTCGCTCCAAGCGCGAGCAGGCCGACCTGGGCGCGGAACCAGCGCAGGTCGCTGTCGCCCTTGACGAGCTTGATGACCAGGACCGCGAACGCGCAGACCGCGGCCAGACCGCCAGTGACGGGCAGCTCCTTGCCGGTCACCACATCCGGGTAGAAGAAGATGAAGCTGCCCAGGAAGATCTGGACCACGAACAGGTCGCGCAGGGCGATGTAGATGATCCACCACAGGTCCGCGCCGAGTCGGAGCGAGAACTTGTGGACGTTGCCGGCCATGTAGGGGCGGGCCATGAAGAGGCCGAGCGCCAGCAACCAGAGCACGACGAGCGCCGCGCCGATGGTGCCTTCGATGAAGCCTTCGCCGGCATCGAACAGCCCGGATACCTGGTCGGGGGTCATCGGGGTCCTCCTGCTGTGGGTGTCGTGGATAGGGCGGGCCGGCCGGGTCCGTCGGCGGGTCCGCGTCCGGCCACCACGGTGACCGTGGCGCACCCGTCGACGGCATCGCAACGGAAGCAGCGGGCCGCCTCGGCGAGGGCGGTCGGTTCATCGAACCCGGCCTGATTAGCACGGAACGAGCCTGGTTCGAAGATGGGCAGTGGCTGGCGTCCGCGCGGACGCGGGGCGAGGTCGAGCCGGAGGCTCGTTTCGACCGCGGTGGGGTAGCGGACTGTGGCGAGGATCTCGGCCTCGCCGTCCTTCGCGCCAGCGAGGTACTCGTGGATGGCACCGGCCGCCCGTCGGCCCGAGGCGACGGCATCGATGATCGTCTTGGGGCCGGAGACCACGTCGCCACCGGCGAAGACGCCGGCATGGCCCGTGGAGAGCGTCCGTGGGTCCGCGACGATCCCGGCGAAGGCACTGACCTCGATGCCGGCCCCCTCCGGCAGGATCGATGGATCGGGCTCTTCGCCGACCGCCACCAGGATCGTGGTGGCGGGGATGGTCGCGTCGCTCCCCGGTACGGGCGCCCAGATCGCGCGGCCGCCTTCGATGGCGCCGGTCGGCGCCTGTTCGCTGATCCGCATCCCGGTGATGGTGCCGTCGGTCCCGAGGACCTCGGTCACGACCGTGCCGATGCGGAGCTGGACGCCTTCAGCTCGGGCGGCGTGGACCTCCTCGGCCTGGGCCGGCATGTCGGCGGCCCCGCGTCGATAGAGGACCGTGACTGAGTCGGCGCCGCTGCGGAGCGCCGAGCGGGCGGCGTCCATGGCGGTGCTGCCGCCGCCGACGACCACGACCGGGCCCGCAAGCCGCGGTCGCTCGCCAAGGTTGACCTGTTTGAGGAAGAGCGTGGCCGGGACCACGCCGCGGAGCTGGTCGCCCGGGACACCGAGACGTCGGCTCTTCGGGGCGCCGGTGGCGAGGAAGATCGCCGCGTAGCCCTCTTGCTCCAGGCCGCTCAGTGTGAAGTCGCGGCCCATCACGGCATCCAGGCGCAGGTCGACGCCCAGGTCCACGATCCGGTCGATCTCGGCACGCAGCGCCTCGCGTGGCAGCCGGTACTCGGGGATCCCGATGGCCATCATCCCGCCCGGGATGGGCATCGCCTCATAGACCGTCACGCCATACCCGAGTCGGATCAGGTAGTAGGCGGCGGACATCCCGGCCGGGCCGCCACCCACGATCGCCACGCGCTCGGAACGGCGGGTGGTGGGCGGCGCGACCGGCGGCAGTGTTCCGTGTTCGACGGCGAACCGCTTCAGGGTGCGGATGGCGATCGGCTCATCGAGGATGCCGCGGCGGCAGGCGGATTCGCACGGTGCGGTACAGATCCAGCCGCAGACCGAGGGGAAGGGATTGACCTCGGCGGCCACGGCATAGGCGTCGTCGTAGCGGCCCTGTGCCACCAGCCCGACATACCGGCCCGCGTCCGTCCCGGCGGGACAGGCGCCCTGGCAGGGTGCCGCGGGAGCGAGCGTGTCACCGAGCGGGGACGACTCGATCTGCCACGGCTGAAGCGGGCGGTGGGTCATCCAGCCGTCGGTCTCGAACGGCGAGACGCGCGTGGGCTTGAGGGCCTCGCGGGTGATCGACGACCACGGGATCCAGCCGCTGGTGGGTTCCGGGCGGGAGATCGGACCCTGGCGCGGTGCCAGCGGCGTCGCGCCATCCACGACCACAAGGTCGATGACCGAGACCGGGCATTCGCCGACGCACACCGAACAGCCGATGCACTCGCCCACCTGGATGGGGTGCTCCATCGTCCACGGCAGCGCGACGCCGCCCGGACCGGCTTCGATGCCTGGGCTCGTCGGGCGGGTCATGTCGAGCGCCTGCACCGGGCAGACGTCCATGCAGATGCCGCAGTTGATGCAATCGCTGTGGTCGATATCGATCCGGTAGCCCATCGCTGACTCCGCTAGGGACGCGTCTCCCGCAGCGTGCGATGGATGGGCCATCCGCGACCCATGCCGGCGAGTGGGAAGGGCTCCCCTCGGATCGGGTAGGTGGTCCCTGCCGTGTGGCCCGGGCCAGATGGCAGGGTCAGCCGGATCGGTCACCGAGCGGCGGCACAAGACCTTCGCCGACGGCCCGCGCCGCCAGTTCCGCGCGACTGCTCGCGTGGAGCTTCTCGAGGATGTTGCGCAGGTGGAACTTCACGGTGTTCTCGCTGATCCCGAGTTCGCTGGCGATCTCCTTGTTGCGCTGCCCGCGGGTCACGCACCCCAGGACATCGAGTTCGCGCTCGGTCAGCCGGTCGGGATCCACCGGGCGGCGCGTGATCTCCGGTGCGGCGACGAGGCGCTCGCGGCGCAGGAACTCGCTGATGATCCGCGCCGCGGTGGCCGGTGTGATGGCCGCCTCGCCACGTCCCACCGCCTCCAGCATGGAGCGCAGCTGGGCGGCCTCCAGGTTCTTGAGCAGGTAGCCCTGGGCGCCCGATTTGATCGCCTCGAACAGGTCGTCCTCGTCCTCCGAGACGGTCAGGATGACGATCGCGGTGGCAGGGCGGGCCGCCTTGATCCGGGCCGTGGCGGCAAGACCGGAGCCACCCGGCATCCGGACGTCCATCAGGACAAGGTCCGGCTCGACGATGGCAGCGAGCCTCACGGCTTCCTCCTCGCTGCCGGCCAGCCCCACGACCTCGTGCCCCCACGCGCCGACCAGCGACGCGACGCCGTCGCGCACGAGCGTGTGGTCGTCGGCGATCAGGATCCTCATCGGGAGCCGCCGCCGCCCGCCGTCACGTGGACGGGCGGATGGATCGGGACGCGCAGCTCGATCGTCGTGCCCATGCCCGGCGCACTCGTCCACGTGATCCGCGCATCGATGGCGGCGGCGCGCCGGCGCATCGCGGTCAGCCCGTAGTGCGGCCAGTCGCTGGGACCGTCATCGGCGTGGTCAGCGTCGAAACCGCGACCGTCGTCCGTGACGGACACGACGAGCCGATCGTCCTGACGACCGAGGACCACGGACACCCGCTGCGCAGCGGCGTGCTTGCGGACATTGGTCAGCGCCTCACGGACGATGCCAAAGATCTCATCGCGGACGGGGGATGCGATCGTCCCCGTGTCGAGATCCGGCTCGATGCGGAGGGCCAGGGCCACCTTGGATGCATCGGCAAAGCGAGTCGCGTAATCGCGGATCTCCGCCCCAAGCTCCACCTCGTCGCCGACCGGCTCGGTCAGTCCCTGGATCGCCTGGCGAACGTCGACGTAGATGGATCGCGCCGCCTTCCCGAGCTCGGCCATCTGGGTCCGGGCCTCCGCTGTCCGCCCGGCCTCGAGCAGACCCTCGACGGCCTGCGACTTCGTGTTGACGTAGCCAAGGACCTGGGCCAGCCCGTCGTGGATCTCGCGTGCGATGCGTTCGCGTTCATGGCGGATGGCGAGCTGCCGAAGTTCGGCTGCCAGCCGGTCGTTCTCGATGGCGATGGCGGCCTGGTTCGCCAGCGACGAGAGGGTCTCGAGGTCGACGACTCCGTGACCCGGCGTCGCTCGACCGGCCACGGCCAGGGTCCCGATCGTCGCGCCGCCCCGACGAAGTGGCGCGGCCAGCACGGACGGCGGCGGCTCCCCGCGGAGGAACCGGGCAGGATCGGCTCGTCCGGACCCTCCGGTGCGATCGAAACCGTCCTCGGGGCCGCTGGTCGAGCGAAGCCGCGCGCGCCCGTCGGAGCCGTTGAGCACGAGCAGACCGAGATCGGCGTGGAGGAGCGAACGTGCGCTGTCCACGGTGACCTGCAGGATCGCATCGAGGTCGGCCAGCGACGCGATGGCAAGCGAGACTGCGTGGAGCGCCCGGGCCGTCGCGGCGGCCCCCTCCACCTCCGTGTTCCGGACCTCGAGCGAGGCAGTCAGGCGATCCATCCGATCGAACGTGCGCCCGGCGAAGGCGGCCGCCAGGGCGGCAACGACCAGCGTCACGAGGATCGTGTCCCAGGGGAATGGCAGATACGGATCGAGGACCGTGTCGCTGAGCAGCTCGAGCGAGCCCACGAGGGCGGCCGGCGCTCCGACCGCCAGCCAGCGCCACTGTCGCGAGATCACTCGGCCTTCTCCTGCACGCTATCCGTCCAGGCGGATGCCCGGACCCTCCCCGCCGCTCGGTTCGATGTGGCCGATCCACCAGGAATCCACGCCGACAGTCGAGAGGGCCGCGCTGACCGCGCCCGCACGCTCGGGTGGGATCGCGGCAAGCAATCCTCCGCTGGTCTGCGGATCGTGGGCAAGGACGACACGTTCCGGTGCGATCCCGTCGGCCACGGTCAGCGCCGGCGCCACGTACCGCCGGTTGTGGGCGGCCCCGCCGGTCTCGACCCCGGCACGGGCCATCTCCAGCGCGCCGTCCAGCGCCGGCAGCGCCGCGGCATCGAACACGAACCGTGTCCCGGAGCCGCGTGCCATCTCGAGACCGTGACCCAGCAGACCGAAACCGGTGACGTCCGTGGCGGCCACGATCCCCTCGCGCACGAGGACCTCCGACGCGACGCGGTTCAGCTGGCGCATCTGGTCGATGGCGGCATCCAGGTGGGCGACTCGGGTCCTGCCCTGGCGCGAGCCGGAGACCAGGACGCCTGTCCCCAGGCGCTTGGTGAGCAGCAGCCGGTCGCCGGGCCGGGCGCCGCCTTTGCGCAGCAGTCTGTCCGGGTGGGCGGCGCCGACCACCGCCAGCCCGTACTTGGGCTCCGGGTCGCGGATGGTGTGGCCGCCAGCGAGGGTGCCGCCGGCTTCCCGGACCTTCGCGGACGCGCCCGCGAAGATCGCCGCCAGCACGTCGCGGGGGAGATCCTCGGGGAAGGCCGCAATGGAGAGCGCGAACAGGACTCGACCGCCCATCGCGAACACATCGCTGAGGGCATTGGCCGCCGCGATCTCCCCGAAGGTGCGCGGATCGTCGACGAGCGGTGGGAAGAAATCGAGCGTGCCGATGATGGCAAGGTCGTCCGAGATGCGATACACGGCGGCATCGTCGGGCGGGTTCAGACCCGCGATCAGCGACCTATCCGGGTCGGCCGCCGCCTCGGCGCCAAGGCCGCTCAGCGCATCGGCAAGGAGGTCCGCGCCGAGTTTCGCCGCACAGCCGCCGCAGTCCGTCAGGTCGGTGAGGCGGAGCGGGTTCGGCGCCGGGGCCTCGCGCGTCGTCATCCGCAGATGATACGAGCCCGCTCGCCTGCGGCTGCTCGAATGGAGCCTGCGCGGTCGGCGGCACGACGGCCGCGCTACCATCGGCTCGGGAGCGGACGGGTCCCGGTGGATCCCCTGGTCTTCAACACCAGTGGCGCGGCGCTCAGCGCGGCGCGGTGGGTTCGACTCCCACGCGTTCCCGCCACGGAGGACCGATGTCGTCGAAGCCGAGCGACCGCCCGCGACCCCCGAGCGTTGATCGCGTGCTCGCGCTCGTCCGCCCCGCGGCCGGCGAACCCGAGATCGACGGCGCCGCCCTGACTGCCGTGGTTCGCACCGTCGTGGAGGACGAACGCGCTCGCCTGGGAGACGGCGCGGCACCGCGGGCGATCGATGCGCTCGCCGATGCCGCCCGCGCCCGACTCGGGACGTTCGCCCACGCCGGGGTCGAGCCGGTGATCAACGCGACCGGTGTCATCGTCCATACGAACCTGGGTCGCGCACCGTGGCCGGCCGAGGTCGCCCGTGATGTCGCCGCTCTCGCGGCCGACTACCTGCTGCTCGAACTGGACCGCGCCACCGGTCGTCGCGGTGCCCGGCTGCGCACCGCGGAAGACCACCTGATCGCGCTGACCGGTGCCGAGGACGCTCTCGTCACGAACAACAACGCGGCGGCCCTCGCGCTCGCCGTCGGGCTGGTGGGGCGAGGCGGGATCGTGGTCTCGCGCGGCGAGCTCGTGGAGATCGGTGGCGGCGTGCGCATCCCGGAGATCGTCCGGCGCGCCGGCGCGCGGCTCATCGAGGTCGGCACCACCAACCGCACGCGCGCCGCGGATTTCGAGGCGCCGCTCGCCGAGGGTCGGGCGACGGCGGTCCTGCGGGTGCATCCGTCGAACTTCACGATGGCCGGCTTCACGGAGACACCGGATCCGGCTGAGGTCGCTGCCATCGCCCATCGGCACGGGGCGATCGTCATCGACGACCTGGGCTCGGGCGCATTGCTCGATACCGCGCGGTTCGGGCTGGCACACGAGCCACTCCCCGGCGAACGCCTCATGGCCGGCTCGGACGTCGTCACGTTCAGTGGCGACAAGCTGGTCGGTGGGCCGCAGGCCGGGCTGATCGTCGGGCGCGCCGATCTGATCGCGCGGATGCGCACGGACCCGCTGGCTCGCGCCATGCGACCCGACAAGCTCACGATGGCCGGTGTGGCGCTCACGCTCGGGCTGTATCGCGCGGGGCGTGCCACAGAGCAGATCCCGGTCTGGCGGATGATCGCCGCGAGCGAGGCGTCGCTCCAGGCGCGCGCGGAGATCGTCGCCGGTCGACTCGGCGAGCGGGCCGCCGCTGTCCGTTGTGCTTCCGCGGTCGGTGGCGGCTCCCTCCCCGGTGAGAGCCTGCCGTCGTGGGGCGTCGCCCTGATGAGCAGGTCCGCGAACCGGCTGCTCGCGGCACTCCGCGGCGGGACGCCGGTGGTCATCGGGCACGTCGTTGACGATCGGGTCGTGCTGGATCTGCGGACGGTCGAGCCCGCACGTGACCAGGTCCTGGCCGCGGCCGTCGTACGGGCGCTCGCCGGGGCCGCATGACCGTCGTCGTCGGGACGGCCGGCCACATCGACCACGGCAAGACCGCGCTGCTCCGGGCGCTGACCGGCATCGATGCCGACCGCCTCCCCGAGGAGCGCCGGCGCGGGATGACGATCGACGTGGGCTATGCCCATCTCACGTTCGACAACGGGACGATTCTCGACTTCGTGGATGTGCCCGGTCACGACAAGCTGGTCGGCAACATGCTCGTCGGCGCGGGGGAGATCGATGCGGCGATGCTGGTCGTGGCCGCTGACGACGGCCCACGCGCCCAGACCCTCGAACATCTGGCCCTCCTCGACGCGCTTGGCATCGACATCGGGATCGTCGCGGTCACGAAGATCGACGCGGTCGAACCCGAACGGGTCGTCGAGGTGGTCGCGGCCGTCCGCACCCAGCTGACCGGGACGAGCCTCGCCGCCGCACCGATCCTTGCGGTCTCGTCGCGAACCGGCGTCGGGCTCGAGGACCTGCATGCGGCCCTGGTCGCGATCCGCGACGCGGTCGCCGCGCGGGTCTCGGCCGCGCCGAGTCGACCGACCTCCCTCGGCATCGATCGGGTCTTCACGGTGAAAGGCAGGGGACTCGTGGTGACCGGCTCGCTGCGCGGGTCGGCCGTCGCCCGTGGGATGACGCTGCGGATGGTCCCGGGTGACTCGACGGTCCGCATCCGGGGCATCGAGGTCCACGGCGTGCCGGTCGAGTCGGCGGGCCCCGGACGGACCGCGCTGAACATCGTCGGCGTCGACGTCGACGTGGTGCATCGCGGGGCGGTGCTGACCGACGACCCGGCGATCCAGGCGACGTCGCGCATCCTGGTCGCCCTCCAGCGCCCCGTCGCCGACCGGGCCCGCGCACGGATCCACTCGGGTACCGCGGCCGTGGACGGCGCCATCGGCCGGAGCGGGGCGGACGCCCTGGACCTGCCCGACGGTCGCGCGATCGCCATCGTCCGCCTGTCCGAGCCGGTGGCGATCGCCCCGGGCGACCGGTTCGTCGTGCGCCGATCCGGGCCGGATCCCATCGTCGGGGGGACCGTGCTGGATGCGCTGCCGCCTCGAGGGATCTCGCGCCGGCGTCAGACGATGGCCCGCATGGCAGCCTTGGCGACAGCCGTCCGGACGTTGGACGCCGACGCCATCGCCACGGCGCAGCTCGATCTCCATGGGCTATCGGCCGGAGCGGCGAGCGTCACGCTGGCGCCCGATATTCGCGCCGCCGTCCGCGCCGCTGCGACGACCGCGCTCGCCCGTGCATCGGGGCCGGTGGCGATCACCGAGCTGCGAGCGATCGTGGCGCGGGCGATCCGACGGTCGGTCACCGTGGAGCGGGAGGTCGCGACGCAGGCCGCGATCGAGGTGGTGGATGGCCTCGGCGCGGCCGGGGCCCTCGTGCGCGTCGGCGATCGGGTCGCACGGGCCGGTGCGGCCACGACATCGACCGCGCCCGATCCAGCGGTGATCGCGGCGATGGATCGCCTCGTGCGTGCGCTCGAGTCCACGGCGCCGCCACCCCTGTCCGACGCGGCACGCGCCGCGGGCTGTCCACCGACCGGCGTGCGTGAGCTGGAACGGACCGGACGGATCGCGATCCTCGCACCCGACCTCGCCTACGCCACGACGACCTATCGCGACCTGTCAGCCGTCGCGCTGACGATGGCGGCCCGCCTGGCGCTCACCCCGGCCGCCTATCGGGACGCGACCGGCACCAGCCGCAAGTACGTCATGGCGATCCTCGAGGACCTCGATCGCCAGGGGATCCTGCGGCGGACCCCCGACGGGCACGTCACAGGCCCGAAAGCACAGCCGCCCTCACGGACCGTGCCGCCGTGACGGTCGCGGCGGTGATCCTTGCCGGTGGACGGTCGTCCCGATTCGGGCGGGACAAGCTGGCTGAGCCGATCGATGGCCGGCCGCTGCTGAGCATCGTGATCGACGCCGTGCGGCCGGTCGTTGACGAGATCCTGGTCATCGTCGCGACTGATGCCTCGTCCGATCATCCCGGCGACGTCCGAGCGGTCCACGATCCACGACCGTTCGAGGGCCCACTTGCGGGCGCGACCGTCGGCCTCGCGACGACGACCGCCGACCTGGTCCTCATCGTGGGTGGCGATATGCCCGGTCTGGTCCCGGCCGTGCTGGCGCGACTCGTCGCCGTGTTGGTCGCCGACCCACGGATCGACGCCGTCATCCTCGATGCCGATGGGATGCAGCGGCCGCTGCCGATGGCCGTGCGCCGCCTGCCGGCGCTCGCGGCGGCGGAGGCGCTCTTGACCAGCGGCGAGCGCCGCCTGCGTGCCTTGCGCGATGGCCTGCCACTGGCGGTGGTCCCCGACGACGAATGGCACGCTGACGACCCGGAAGAACGGACGCTGCGCGACATCGATACGCCCGCGGACCTCTAGCGGCAGGCCGCGACTCCGATACGTCGTGGACGATCAGGGGTCGTTCCCCCGGACCCCAGAACTCGGGCCCCAGAACCCGGTTGCGGAACCCGGTTGCGGAACCCGGACCCCGGACCCCGGGTGCGGAACCTGGCCCCCGGCCTCGCCCAGTCACAACGGGCGATGTCGACTCAGAGGCGACATCTCGGGGTCGAGTGAGACGCCTCCCGCGCCCCCGTCCCGATCCGTCGACTCAGTGGCGACGATCCGCGCCCAGGGAGGCCCTTTCGAGGCGGAGGCAATCGCTTCGACCCGTTCCTGTCGACGTGGACGCGACATGCCGAGCCACGCCGGTCACGGCACGCAGAACCCGGTGACGGACCGTCCCTCGCGCGCCGGCCCTCGGTCAGCCGTCGAGGGCGGGATCCTCGAACACCGGCGTGCCCTCGACGAACGTCCCGACGACCCTCGCCTCCATGATCGGCCCGGCGACCCGGTCGAACAGGTCACGGTCGAGGACCGCGAGATCCGCAAGCTTGCCCACCTCGAGCGTGCCCGTGTCCGAGTCGAGGTGATTGACGTAGGCAGACCCGGACGTGAAGCCTGCGAGCGCGTCGATCAGGTCGATCCGCTCGTCTGGCAGGAATACCTCGCGGTATCCGGAGAACCACGCTGGAGTCTGCCGCTCCACCGCGATCGCCATCTCCCAGATCGGATTCGCGCTGGAGACGCTCCAGTCGGATCCCATCGCCAGGACCGCGCCCGCCGCGCGGAGTGACCGGAACGGATACTGCCAGCGCCAGCGCTCCCCAAGGAACGGGATGGTCAGCACGTCCATCTGGTCCTCGTGCGAGGCCCACAGCGGCTGGGCGTTGGCAGCGACGTCGAGCTGTCGGAACCGCGCGATGTCGTCGGGGTGGATGACCTGGATATGGGCGATGTGCGGGCGCGTGTCCGATCGGCCGTTGGCCCGGCGGGCCGCTTCCACCGCGTCCAGCGATGCCCGGACCGCCCGGTCGCCGATGGCGTGGAAATGTGGCTGGAACCCAAGTGCGTCCAGCATCGGGACCCAGTTTCGCAGGCCGTCGGGATCGATCTGGAGGAGGCCGCGATTGTCGGTCGCGACCCCGTGCGCATCGAGGTACGGATCCAGCATCGCCCCGGTGTAGTTCTCGAGGACGCCGTCCATCATCAGTTTCACGCTGGTGGGGGCATAGCGGCCGATCGCCGTCACGCGGCGGCGCTCCACGAACTCCTCGATCTGCTCCGCACCACGGTGGTGCTCCCACCACAGGGCGCCGACGACACGGCCGGTCAGTTCGCCCCGTGACGCCAGTGCGACGTACGCTCGCTCTTCGGCATGCGCCTCCACGATGGCGTCCTGCCATGCCGTGATCCCGAACTGGTGCAGATGTCGCTGTCCGAGGCGGAGCCCCTCTTCGAGGTCGGCCGGCGTGTCGTCGGGCATCAGGCGCGCGACCAGATCCATCGCGCCTTCGTGGAGCGTACCCGTGGGGCTGCCGTCAGGATCGCGCTCGATCCGGCCATCCGTTGGATCCACGGTCGAGGCGGTGATCCCGGCGAGTTCCAGCGCCTTCGTGTTGACCCAGGCGCCGTGTCCGTCGCGGTTGGTCAGGAAGACCGGGCGATCCGGCACGATCCGATCGAGGTCCTCCCGGCGCGGCGTCCCGCCTTCGAAGGCCGCCATGTACCAGCCGCCGCCGCGGATCCATGGCTCGTCGGGATGACTGCGCGCATAGGCGTCGATCTTGTCGTAGCCGGGCCCCGACTGGGCGTCCTCATGGAGGTCGCAGCGGAGCATCGCCAGACCGCCGTGCACCGGGTGGACATGGGCATCCTGGAACCCCGGCGTGACCGTGCGACCGCGTAGCTCGATGACGCGCGTGGATGGGCCGATGTGTTCGGCGACGGCTGCCTCGGTCCCGACAGCCAGCAGACGCCCGTCGCGGACCGCAAGCGCGCTGGCCCAGCTGCGGGCGGCATCCATCGTCGCGATACGGCCGCCGGTCAGGACCAGGTCGGCGGGGCGATCCAGGGACATCCGGCTACCTCGGTGGGCGGGGGCGGCGCGACGCGATGAGTCTGGCACCGGTGCGCCCACCGGACCGTCGTCATCCCGCAGCCCGCGACGCCGTAGCATCGCGAACATGACGACCGTCCATCTCCTGCACGCCGGGTACGCCGACGATCGCGTCGGCAGCAGCATCACGTTGATCCGCGACGGCGATGCCCTCATCGTCGCCGATCCCGGGATGGTGGCAAACCGCTCGAAGATCCTGGATCCGCTCGCGGGTCTCGGGGTGTCCGCGAACGACGTGACCCACGTCTTCCTCAGCCATCACCACCCCGACCACACGATCAACATCGCGCTCTTCCCGAACGCCGAGGTCGTGGACTTCTGGGCGCGCTATCGCGATGACCTATGGCTCGATCATGAGGGCGACGGCTACCGCCTCTCACCGAAGACCCAGCTGTGGCTTACTCCCGGGCATACGGAGGAGGACGCTACGCTCATCGTCGAAGCCGACGACGCGACCTATGCGCTCACGCACCTGTGGTGGTTCGCCGACCGGACGCCCGAGGTGGATCCGCTCGGCGCCGATCAGGCCGCCATCGAGCGCGGCCGCACGCGCGTGCTGGCTGCCGCCGACATCGTCATCCCGGGCCACGGACCGTCGTTCCGCGTCACCGGCTGACGCTCAGGGGTGGCCGCGCCGGCGCTCAGGCGTGGCCGCGCTGACGCTCAGTCGGAGCCGCCTGCCCGGCGGGCCACGATGTTGAGGCGGACATAGTCGATGAGCGGCTCGGGCATCGCTGTTGCGACCGCCCGGACGAACCCGTCGCGTTCGGTGGCGGGGAGTCGTTCGAGGTGCGCGCCCAGGATGACGGTCCGCAGGAACGTTTCGAACTCCGCGCCGGGTTCGAAGCGGGTCGGTTCGTCGGTCAGCCAGCATTCGATGTCCAGGAAGCCCGCCGCGTCGAGGCGCGTCACCGTGGCCATCGGCGACTGGAAATTCTTTGCGCCGAGCCATCCGTCGCCGATGCTCGCCAGGACGCGTTCCACGGTCGCGATATTGCCGATCCCGCCGCATTGCGCCACGAGCCAGCCACCCGGCCGCAGCACCGCGGCCAGATTCGCGAAGAGGGCGTCGTGATCGGGGATCCAGTGGAACGTGGCAGTCGAGAGGATGGCGTCCACCTGCCCGGAGATCGGCAACGGCCGGCCGAGATCCGCAACGACGAACTCGACCCGATCCCCGAACGGAGCCAGGCGCGTCCGGGCCGTCTCGATCATCGATGGCGAGGCGTCCAAAGCGATCACGTGGCCGCGTGGGAGTCGCGCGGCGAGGTGCTCGGTGACGCGGCCGCTCCCGCAGCCCGCATCCAGCACCCATTCGTCGCCGCCCAGCGGCAGGCGATCCAGGACGGCGATCCCCCATCGCGTCTGGGGGTGCGCGATCCGGTCGTAGGTGGCGGCGTCCCAGTCGCGCGGTCGATCAGTGGTCATGCAGCCGAGGCGACCTGGGGGTCCGCGACGTCGTCGACACCCAGCATCACGCCACTCGGCAGCCCGAACCGGGACACCAGCGACCCGATGACCAGCAGCACGGCGCTGACGATCATGGCCAGGTGGAAGGCCTGCATCGAGGCCTCGCGGGCGGCGGCGATCTGCGCGGCAGCGACACCGGCCGGCGGGATATTGAGCGGCTGGAAGGCTGCCCGGACGCTCGGGTCGGCCGTATCGAGGCCCGGAACGAGGCCACCGAGGGAGGAATAGAACGTCGCGCTGATCGCGATGAAGATGAACGCGCCGAGCAGGGGCTGACCGACCCGCGAAAGAGCGTTGTTGAGCGCCGATGCGAGCCCCGCATAGCGGCTCGGGACCGAGCTCATGAGCGTGCTCGTCAGGGGGGCGACGATGCACGAGATCCCGGCACCGAAGAGGAGCATCGCCGGCAGCACGTCGATCAGGGTCCCGACCGGCGGGATCAGCGTCGACGGGTGCTCGAATGATGCCAGCCACGGCGTCGAATCGACCGGGAGACGCGCGAGCCAGCCCAGACCCAGCGCCATGAGCAGCGGCCCGATGGTGAGGAACGGCCGTGCGCCGCGGGTGCCAGCCAGCGTCCCGATGCGCGTCGACAGCATCGCGAGCATGAGGCCGATCGGAAGGCCGATGGCGCTCGACGCCAGGGCGGTGTAGCCGACGACGTTCTGCAGCACGAGCGGTTGGTACCCGAAGGTCACATACAGGCCGCCGTACACGAAGAAGGTCGCGAGATTGATGGCGGTAAAGGGTCGGGACCGGAAGAGCGAGAGCGGGACGAGCGGGTTCGCCCGCGTGGCCATCAGGATCGGGAAGGCGATGAGCGAGACGACGCCGATGGCGATCGAGATCCAGGCGGCCGCATCGGCCCAGGCTTGCGCTTGGCCGCGGATCAGGCCGAACGCGAGCCCGCCGATCGCGAGCGCCGCGACCAGGGCGCCGAGCCAGTCGAATCGGCCGCCCGTGCCGGTATCGCGGGATTCGGCGATGTAACGGCGAGTGATCCACAGCGCGAAGGCAAGCAGGGGGACGTTCAGGAGGAAGGCGAACCGCCAGCCGATGGTGTCGACCATGGCCCCGCCGACCAGCGGCCCCACGATGTTGAGCGCCGAGGTGGCGGCGGCCCAGATGCCAAAGGCGCGGGCCCGTTCTGCCCCCTCGAAGGTGCTGGTGATGAGCGCCAGCGCACCGGGCACGAGGAAGGCGCCGCTGGCTCCCTGGATCAGGCGGAAGACGATCAGCCACTCGAGGGTCGGCGACAGTCCGCACAGACCGGACGAGACGGCGAACCCGATCAGGCCCAGCGAGTAGACCCGCCGACGTCCGTAGTAGTCCGAGAGGGCACCGGCCAGGATCAGAAGGGCGGCAAGGACCGCGAAGTAGCCGCTGACGACATAGGTCTGGCCTTCGAGGACGCCCACGAGGGTGGCTGGCAGTTCGCGTCCGATATGCGCCAGGGCGCTGTTCACGACCGAGCTGTCCAGAAAGACCGCCCCCGATCCGATGATGGTCGCGAGCAGGGTCCAGCGCTGTCGATTCGTCATGGCGCGGAGTGTCGCAGCGCGCGGGCGCCCGAACAAGGGGCGCGACGGCACGAGGTGGCACGGGGGCACGAACACGGCGGCGCGTCGGCACGAAGGGGCGCGGGGGCGCGAACGGGGGGCGCGTCGGCACGAAGGGGCGCGGGGGCGCGAACGGGGGGCCGCGGATAGACTCTGCCCGTGCCCGGACCCGTGGCGCTCGTCGGCGCCGGTGAGTTCCTTCCCGAGATGGTCGGTTTCGACCTTGGATTGCTGGCTGCCACGGGCAGGACGCGACCACGCGTCGCGATCCTCCCGACCGCCTCGTACCCCGACGGACCTGAGGTCTTCGACCGCTGGGCCGCGATGGGTGCTGCCCATTTCGCGGAGCTCGGCGCCGATGTCGAACCCGTGCTCGTCCGCGATCGGTCCGATGCCGATGACGCGGCAGCGGCCCAGGCCGTTGGCGAGGCCGATCTGATCTATCTATCCGGCGGCAAGCCCAGCTACCTGCTTCACGTCCTTGCCGGGAGTGCCGTGGGCAAGGCCATGATCGACGCGAATGAACGCGGAGCCGTCCTCGCCGGATGCTCTGCCGGGGCGATGGTGCTGGCCGGCGTCACGTTCGATACGCGGATGAAGTTCCTGCCGTGGCCGCTTCGCTGGCAGGTGGGTCTGGGGTTCGCCCCCGGAATCTCCGTCGTGCCGCATTACGACGCGTGGCCAGAACCGATGTCGGCGCTGCTGGCGTTGCAGGCGCCGCGCGGGACGACCGTCCTCGGGATCGACGAGGAGACGGCGATCATCGGCCGCGACGGGACCTGGCAGGTCCACGGAGCTGCACGGGTCACGGTCTGGCGCGGCCGCCGCCGCGAGCGACATCGCGCGGGGGATGTGTTCCGGGTCTGAGGGAGTGCCGCGCAGTCCGATCCTGGTCCATGGCGGCCATATCCGAGCCCGGTCCGCTTGGCGCTCACGCGAACCCGGTCAGCGGGGGACTCCTCCGATCCGGTCCTCGGGCCGCCGCGGTCGAACCCGGTCAGCCCGTCACCACCTGGTCGAATGTGCATGTGGCGCACCTTCGGCTCGGTTCGATCGCTCATTGGGGCTGCCATGGCCGCTCACGAGGGCTACCTCCCGCACGGATCTGCTCGGTCGGGGCTGCTGGCGGCCATCGGAAGCCTCGCAATCGGTCCCAAACCAAGCCTAAGGTGCATGGGGTGCACATTCGACGAGGTCGCTCGGTTGCCGCGCCTGAGGTCTCGCCACCCTGACGTGGATCAGTACGCAGTGGATCACGCAGAGCGCCGTATGACGTTCGACGCAGGTTGGGAATGCCCGTCCTTCGCCGTTTGGGCCTCGCAGCGGTCAACCTGACCGGGGAGCACCTCGTCCTCCGTCGTTTGGCGCTCGCAGCGGACCCCGCCCCGCCAACACGGCCCCGCCAACCCGGCCCCGCCAACACGGCCCCGCCGGCCACGGACCCCGCGCCGCCGGCCACTGCCCCGCCAGCCGCCGCCCCTGGTCAGTCCGGGCGGACCGTCCGGAAGCAATCGGAGCAGTAGACCGGGCGATCCATGCGCGGCTTGAACGGCACCTGCGCCTGGTTCCCGCACGACGAGCAGAGGACCGCGAAGTACTCACGGTTCGGGCGGTCGTCGCCGCGCTCGTAGCCACGCGGACCCCCGATGTCGCGTGCGTCGTAGCCCCCGTCACGCGATGCGCGACGGCTGGCCCGGCAGCTCGTGCAGCGCTTCGGCTCGCTCGTGAATCCCTTCGCGACGTAGTACTCCTGATCCGCCGCGGAATGGATGAACTCGACGGTGCAATCGACGCAGCGAAGTGTTCGGTCGGCGTAGGTCACGGTGTTCCTCCGGGGAGACGAATGCTCGGATGCCGTGTGCCCGGAGGGCGGCCGCTTCGGCGGACGGGATAGCGAGGAGGCGGGAGATGCCGGGGCCGCGCGACCCTTGGTGCCGAGGTGGAGTCCCAGATCGGGGCGCACCGGTTTGTCTGGCCCGGATGATACGACGACCAACCGATTCGGGCGCTCGGGCGCCGGCGACCTCCTTGACGACCGCCTTGACGACCGCCTTGACTGCCGGTGGCCGCGGACTCCGCGCGGTGACGCCGGCGACCGGCGTGACAACGTACCTGTCACAATGACCCGTGAACATCCGGGGTGGCGAGCGAGGAGTCATGGGGGCGCCTCGCTCGCGCAGACCTCCGGCCGTCTCTCTGGCGGCCGAACCGTCATGGGCATCCCGGGCAGACGGTCGACTCGGACCACGATCAGCGAGGCCAGCCCACATCCCCATGCTCCGCATCATCCACACGGCTGACGTCCACCTCGGCGCTCGACACGACGACCTCGGCGACCAGGCTGCAGCGCAGCGCGAGCGCCAGTTCGCCGCCTTCAAGGCGACCATCGACCTCGCGCTCTCCGAAAAGGTGGACCTGGTCCTCATCGCCGGCGACCTCTTCGACTCCAACGTCCAGCCGCGCCGGTCGGTCGACCGCGTCGCCGTGGAGCTGCGTCGACTCGCCGAGGCGCGCGTCCGAACGGTCATCATCCCGGGCACCCACGACGTGTACGACCGCGCCTCCATCTACCGTGCTTACGACCTCAAGGCACTGGCGGGCAGCACGGCCACCGACGACCTGGTCACGGTCCTGACGCCTGACCACGCAGCGGTCCACCTGACCGCGATCGACGCCACGGTCCACGGCCTGGTCTTCGCCACGAAACGAGCCCCGAACAGCCCCTTCGAGGGGTTCGACGTGACGACCACTGGGGCCGGTGCCACGTGGCAGATCGGCCTGATCCACGGTTCGATCAGCATCCCGGGCAAGACGGACCGCGACGCCGTCGTCATCACGACCGACGAGATCGCGGCCAGCAAGCTCGATTACCTCGCCCTCGGCCATTGGCACTCCGCCCAGCAGGGCCGCGCTGGGACCGTGACGTACGCGTATGCGGGCGCGCCAGAGGCGGTCGCGCTCGATCAGGACCGGGCCGGCAAGGTGCTCGTCGTCGAATGCGATCTGGCCAACGGCAAGCGGACGGTCACCGTCACGGAGCGCCAGGTCGGGCGTACCCGCTTCGAACGCGTCCAGATCGATGCTGCCACCGTCGTCAGCCAGCCCGTGCTGATCACCAGCCTGGCTCGGCGCGCCGATCCTGACCTTGTCCTCGACGCCCGCCTGGTCGGCGTACGACCCGATGAGCTCGATCTCGACGTGGACGAGGTGGAGACCGCATTGGCCGGCTCGTTCCTCAAGGTGCGCATCCGCGACGGGTCGACGCCGGCCTTGACCGAGGGGATCCTCCCGTCGGCCGAGACGGTCGTCGGGTCATTCCTGCGGACGATGCAGGCACGCATCGCCGAGGCTGACACGACCGGTGACGCGGCGGCGGCCGCCGAACTTCGCGATGCGCTGCGGCTCGGCCGGTTGCTTCTCGCCGGCCACGAGGTCTCGCTGTGAGGATCCGGACACTCCGCCTGCGAGACTTCCGCCGCTACCGCGACCTGCGCGTCGAATTCGCGCCCGGTCTCACCATCGTCCGCGGCCCGAACGAGGCCGGCCAGTCGACCATCCAGCGCGGCATCGAGCTCGCGATCACGCGTCGGGTCACCAGCGCCGCCAGCGACCTCGAGTCGCTCCGCCCATGGGACGCGCCCGCCGACGCCCGCTCGATCATCGACCTCGAATTCGACCAGGACGAGGAGGACGGGCGCAAGACCGGTACGGTCGAGAAGACGTTCGCGGGCTCGAAGGGCACGGTCCAGCTCGACTACGACGGGCAGAGCGTCACCGACCCTGCGCTTGCCGACCAGATCCTGGCCGAGCTGACCGGCATCCCGTCCGAGGCGTTCTTCCGGTCGACGGCCTCGGTCCGCCACCAGGAGCTGGCCGACCTTGCCCGCGATGAGTCGGCTCTGCGCGACCGCCTCCAGGCATCGATCAGTGGCGCCGACCGTGGCACGAGCGTCGCCAAGAAGAAGCTCGAGAAGGCCCTCCACGACCTGACGACCAAGGGCGAGAAGAACCCAGGCCGACTCAAGGTGGCCGAGACGGCCGTGGCCCAGGCGGCCGCCGCGCTCGACCAGGGCGAGTCGGCATTGACGCAGCTCGGCAACGACCGGGACGCGCTGTCGAGCGCGCTCGACCGTCGCGGGCAGGCGGAGATCTCGCTCACCGAACGTCAGGCGATGCTCGAAAAGGCCCGCCAGGCCGAGCGGCTCACCGTCGAACGGGACACGGCCCAGGAACGCTATGACCGCTTCCGCCAGGCCGTCGAGGTCAACGACGAACGGACCAAGCTGGCCGCCGAGCATCCATCGCCGCATCCGCTCCCCGTGATCCGCGCGACGGTCGAGCGACTGCGTCAGCTCCAGTCGCGCGAGCGGGAACTGCGCGCCATGCTCGCCGGCGACCAAACCGTCTCGTTCGAGGTGGCACCAGAGCCGACGTGGCGTCCGCTGTCGCGCTTGGGCGTCGTGCTCGTGATCGTGGGGCTGCTCGTGGCCGGCGGCTCGTTCGCCCTCGAGACCCTCAAGATCGTCGACCTCGGCATCGTGCCGCGCCTGCTCGGCGGTGTCGTCGGTGCGATCGGCGTGATCCTGGCTGCGGTCGCCCTGTGGCTGCGCCGAAGCTATTCGATGGGAACCCAGATGCGCGACGTCGAGATCGATCGTCGCCTGCGCGGCCGGTCGGAAATCGAGGCGGAGCTCGCCAGCGTCGAAGCCGAGACGACCAAGCGACTCGGCCAACTCAGCCTCGACGATCTCCCCGCGGCGGAAGCGCTCCTGACGAAGGAGGAGGCCCACGTCGCGGCACTGGCAACGCTCACCGCACGGCTCGAAGGGCTTGTCGGCAAGGAACCCGCGGAGACGCTGGCGAGCCAGCGCGATACGGCGGCGCTCGACGTCGCCCAGCGCACCAGCGCGCTCGATGCGCTCGGACCGATCGCCAAGGAGCCACGCGCTCGCGAACGCCTTGAGGTGGAGGTGCGCGATCAGGGATCTGCCCTGGAACGCGCTCGCGACGACGAATCGAACGCCCGGGCGCGGGTCGAGGCGAACGTCGTGGACGCCGAGCAGGTCGCCGGTCAGGCCGAGCGGCTCGCCACGTGGCGAGAGCAGCTTGACGCGCTCCAGCGCCGCAACCGCGTCTACGAGACCACCCTGCGTGCGATCGAGGAGGCCGAGAAGGCGACGATGCGCACGGCGACCCGCTATCTCGAACGCCGGATGCTCATCGATCTCGGCTCAGCGACGGCCGGCCGCTACCGCTACGTCCGAGTCGACGACAAGACGCTCGACATCGAGGTTCGCGCCCCCGAGAAGAAGGACTGGGTCAAGGTCAGCGCCCTGAGTCAGGGCACGCTCGACCTCGTCTATCTCACGGCCCGGCTCGGCCTCGTCCGGCTGGTGACGGGCGATCGTCGTCCGCCGCTCATCTTCGACGACCCGTTCGTGACCCTCGACGATGCCCGTGCCGGCCGCGCGCTGGACCTGCTCAAGGGCATCACGACGGACTTCCAGGTGATCTACCTGACCACGTCCGAGCGCTATGACGGCGCCGCCGACAAGGTCGTCGTCCTGCCCGGTCCCACCGCGGTCGATGACGCGGCGGCGCCGGTCGAGACCGGCTCCTGATCGGGTTCGACCCCGGACTCGCCACCGTCGTACTGGGCCTGATCTCCGCCGTCGCGTGGGGAGCCGGGGATTTCGGCGGAGGGCTCACCAGCCGACGGACGTCGATGTTCGGCGTCGTGCTGATGTCGCAGGTGACCGGGATGGTGCTGGCGGCCGCGTTCGCCATCATCCGCGGTGAGGGCTTCCCGGGTCCCACGGACATCGGCCTTTCGGTGCTGGCAGGGATCCTCGGCGGCATCGGGATCAGCGCCCTCTATCGCGGGCTCGCGGTCGGCAAGATGGGCATCGTCGCCCCGATCACCGGCATCCTCGCCGCCGTGATCCCTGTCATCGCCGGCATCGTCTTCGAGGGCTGGCCAACGGTCCCGGTACTGGTCGGCATCGCGTTCGCCCTGGTCGCAGTGATCCTTGTCTCGAGGGTCCCGGACGAGCGCGGCGGTCGCTCCGGTCTTGGTCTGGCGCTGCTGGCCGGGACGACCATCGGGCTGTTCGGCGTCGTGATGTCGCGGGTGACCGACGGCCACGTCTTCGTGCCGCTGGTGATCCTGCGCGCCACCGAAGGGGTCCTGCTTGGCGCGATCATCCTCCTGACCCGCGATCAGTGGCGGCCGCCGCGGCGGCTCGTCCCCGCGATCCTTGGGGTGGGACTTCTGGACATGACCGGGAATGCGACGTACATCCTGGCCATCCAGACCGGGGCGCTGGCCGTGGCGTCGGTCCTCTCGGCGCTCTACCCGATCACCACGGTCATCCTGGCAGCGGTCTTCCTGAAGGAGCGCCTCGCCCGGTCGCACGCGATCGGGATCGTGCTCGCGGGCGCGGCCATCGCGCTCATCGCGGCAGGTTCCGCCTGAGGTAGGCTGAGCCGCCACTTACCATCGAACCCGGAGCGCCCCATGACCCAGATCCCCGCCGAGGTCAGCGTCGAGTCGCTCTGGCTGGTCGAAGCGACCTATGCGCCCGACGGCGCCGAGACCCGGACCCCGTTCCGGCCGGAGCACCTGGCCGCCGCGGCGCGCCGCATCGCCGAGGGCATCTACGTGGAGGTCGGGGCGTACGCAGACGTGTCGGCGTCGATCATCTTCGTGCGGGCGGAGAGCGAAGCAGCGGCGCTTGCGATCGTCGGCGACGACGTCTATCTCCGCAACGGCGTCTGGGTGGAACTCCGGGCCAAGGCGTTCGGGCGAGTGGTCACGCAGGCCGTCGAACGACCCTGACGGCATCGATCACGACCGGATCGGAGAGGACGACGACCGGGTCGAAGCCTTCGGCCACGAGCATCCGCGTGGGGTCGGCCGGATCGAGGAGCGCCCGCAGACGACGGAGATGCTCGTCGACGACCTCGGCCGGGACCACCCGCCCCACCCGTGCCGCGTTACGTGCCTGGACGACGGCCGCAGGCAGGTCGAACACGATCGCGACCGCAGCGATATCGGCGTCCCTCGCCCGGCTCATCAGCACGCGGCGCGCATGGGGCGTCAGGTTCGTGGCATCCACCACGGTCAGCCGGCAAGCCGCCAACCGACGCGCCAGTTCGTTGTGCAGCCGCCGGAACGCGAGCCCGGATGCGCGCTGGTCGGCGGCATCGCCGGCGATGGCGAGGCGGAACCCGTCCGAGGACAGGATCTCGTCCGGGCTGGCATGGCACGCCGCGAACGTGGACTTTCCCGCGCCGGCCGGCCCGATCAGGACGACCATGCTTGGGTCCGGGACGACGATCTCGTGCATCTCGTGCATCTCGCGATGATGCGTCCGTGGCGCCACCTCGTGCGAAGGGTCCGGTGATGCCCGCCCGACCCGCCATCGTCTGGTTCCGCCGGGACCTGCGCCTGCACGACCATCCGGCACTCGCGGCGGCGCTCGCCGCGCACGAGGTGGTGGTCCCGCTGTTCGTGCTGGATCCGCGCTTGATCGGCGGGCGGTTCTCGAGCGCCAACCGGACGTGGTTCCTGCTCGAGTCGGTGCGCGCGCTAGGGGACGGGCTGCATCGCCTCGGGACGGAGCTGGTGGTGCGTGTCGGGGATCCGCGCGTGGTGGTGCCCGAGCTGGCCGCGTCGATCGGCTCCCAGGATGTCTTCATCTCGCGTGATCACGCGCCATACGGGCGGGCCCGCGACGTCGGGGTCGCGGAGCGGCTGGCGGCAGGTGGCGCCCGGTTCCATCCGCTCCGAGGGGTGCTCGTCCACGAGCCCGAGGATGTCGCGACGGGTGAGGGACGGCCGTACAGCGTCTATGCACCATTTCGGCGGGCATGGGAGACGCGGCCACGACGGACCGTGCTGCCGCCACCAACACGCCTCGTGCCACATGCGGTCCCGGCCGGCTCGATCCCGACGCTGGCCTCCCTGGGGTTGGGCGATGGACCCACGGCTGGACCCGGGCTGCTCCCGACGCCTGGCGAGCCAGCCGCTCGAGCGCGCCTGGCCCGCTGGCTGGACGACGGGATCGCCGGCTATGCCGCGAACCGCGACCGGCCGGATCTCGGTGCCGGTACCTCGCGGCTGTCGGCCGACCTGCACCTGGGCCTCCTCTCGCCGCTGGAGGTCGTGGAGCGCAGCGTCGGACCCGGCGAGGGCCGCCGGGTCTTCGTCAACGAACTGGTCTGGCGGGAGTTCTACGCGCACGTCCTGTTCCATCGGCCGGACGTACGGAGGCGTGCCTTCCAGCCGGCGTTCCAGGCGATCGCGTGGTCGACGGATCCCGTCGCCTTCGATGCCTGGCGCGATGGACGGACCGGCTACCCCATCGTGGATGCGGCGATGCGCCAGCTGGCGGGATCGGGCTGGATGCACAATCGGGCGCGGATGATCGTCGCCTCGTTCCTGACCAAGGACCTGCTCCAGGACTGGCGGGCCGGCGAGGCGCACTTCATGTGCCACCTCGTCGACGGCGACGTCGCGTCGAACAACGGCGGTTGGCAGTGGGCGGCCTCGACGGGGACGGATCCGCAGCCGTATTTCCGGATCTTCAACCCCGTCACCCAGGGGCGCCGCTTCGACCCCGATGGCACCTACGTCCGGCGCTGGCTGCCCGAGCTGGCACGCGTGCCTGTCAAGCGCATCCACGCGCCGTGGGAGATGGCGGCCGACGAGCAGACGGCGTCAGGCTGCGTGATCGGCAGGGACTACCCAGGGCCGATCGTCGACCACGCAACGGCGCGCCTTCGGGCGCTCGCCGCCTATGAGACCGCTCGTCGAACCTCGTAGCCACCGCCGTCGACCGCGCGGATCTCGTACGCGGGCTGGTCGTAGACCGACGGGCCGCGAACCACGTGGCCGTCGGTGAGCCGATAGCGGGCGCCGTGATACGGGCACTGGAGACAGCCGTCGACCACGGTGCCCTTCTCGAGCGGACCGCCGGCATGGGCGCAGACGGCGTGCATCGCGTGGACCGTGTCGCCGACACGGACAAGGACAAGGTCGTTGATGCCCGCCCTGGCCTTGGTCGGGGTGGCCTCCGGGAGCGCCGCGAGATCCGTGACCGACCCAAGATCCAGCGCGATCCACTTCGTGCCGGCGCCGCGGAAGGCGTGACGGCTGACCATGTTGCCGAGCAGGTAGACCACGTCGCCGCCGACGAAGGCGCCCGCGCCGACCAGCACGAACGCCACGATGTCGAGGGTGATCGGGATGGTTCGGTCGGTGGGCGCAGCGGCCCGCATCGCCAGCGAGGCCAGCAGCACGAGCAGGGCCAGCGTCATCACGGTCCCGTGGAGGGTCGCACGCGTGCGGGCGGTGCCGTCGGTGACGGAGTAGTCGGCCAGTCCAGACACTGCGGCCAGCAGCATCGTGAGCACGGTCAGGACGAGCGCGATGTCGGCGGCCGCCGGTTGTCCGACAAGGTCGAGGACGACGGCCCCGAGCAGCAACCCGATAGGCAGGTCGGTGGTGGCCGCATGGAGCGGGTGCCCAAGCCATCGACCATGGAGCAGGTCGGTGACCGGCCCCAGGCGTCCGAAGAGGGCCGCGGTCCAGCGGTGATTGAACTCGCCGAAGGGTTTTGCCCAGCCGTCGTTCATCGCAACGAGGCGGGCGATCAGTCGTGCCATTCCGATACCTCCGCGACGAGTATCCACAACTCGTCCACAACGTAGAAGACTTCGGGGATAACGTCGCAGCGGTTTCACCCAAGTTCGTGGATAAGGCCGTTGTGGCCCGGATGCACCAGGACGTACATTTCGTCTTGCCCGAAGGGGCAGGCAAGAACCGCCAGACCGGACCGGGGAGTGATCCACGGACCGGCCCCGGGAACCAGGTTCGAGGGCCGCAAGGCCAGCGAGCGAGGGACCCGGCGGCGACCGAAGACTCCGGACTTGTTCGGAGCCAGCGGCCCGACGAACGGTTGGTTCCTCCAGTTCCTTCGGGCGCTTTCGTGTGTCCGGGACGTTCCGTGGGGGCGGCGACGAAGCGCCCGCCGGGTCCCCCAGCCACCGGCGGTCCCGCTTGCGGGCGGTCCCAGGCTCCAGCTTAACGGACCCTGTGGGAGCCGCCGCTCCGCAACCTTCGTCGAGGCTCTACGATCGTCGGATGGTGACGACCTCCACGACAGCGAAGACCCAGGACTGGCGCGTCCTGGTCGCGGTGTTCTGGGTCACGTCGATGGTCGAGGGGCTCGGGGTCAGCCAGATCTTTGCCGAGCTCCCGACGTATCTGCGCCAGATGGGCGTCGTCGGCGAGGACCGGCTGGTCTTCATCGGGATCTTCAGCGCGCTGATCTTCGTGGTCGGGATGCCGCTGGTCCCGTTGTGGGGTGTCTGGGCGGACAAATACAGCCGCAAGGCCGTGATCGTCCGAAGCGCCCTGGTCGAGGCCGTCGTGTTCGCGTGCGTCGCGCTCTCGCGCGAACCGTGGCAGCTGGCCCTCTCGCTGCTGCTGATCGGGTTCCAGCTCGGGAACACGGGCGTGATGCTGGCGGGCATCCGTGACGTGACGCCGCGTCGCCGCCTCGGCACGGTCATCGGCCTGTTCGGGGCATCGGGGCCGATCGGATTCGCGCTGGGGCCGGCGCTGGCCGGGGTCCTCATCGACGGCTTCCACACCTCGCTCCCGACCGTGTTCTGGATCTCGGCTGGGCTTTCGGTCGGCACAGCGGCCCTCGTGACCTTCGGATCGCGCGAGGTCCGACCCGAGGTCATCCCCACCGGGCGGACCCTCGCCCTCGCCTTCGGCGCGATGCGGGGCGTCCTCCGCGACGTCGCCGTTCGACGCATCTTCCTGATCTTCTCGATCGCCTATCTGGCGACGCAGATGACCCGTCCCTACATCCCGGTGCTCGTGGAGGAGATCACGGGGAGCGGCGTCGGTCTGGCGTCCGGGATCGCCCTCGTGGCCGGTGTCGCGGCCCTCGTCGGCGGGGTGGTGTCACCGCTGGGCGGAGTCATCGGCGACCGCATCGGCTTCCGGCCTGTCCTGATCTCGGCCCTCATCGGCGCCGGAGTCGTGACGATCCTGATGCCGCTGACCGCGTCACTCGCCTTGCTCGCGCTTCTCGCGGTGGTGCTCGGCGCATCCTCGGCGACTGTCTCGGCGATGGTCTTCGGACTCCTCGCCTCGGAGGTCCCGGCTGACCGGCGCTCGCAGACGCTCAACCTGGTCTATCTGCCGCTCTATGCCGCGGGCATCCTCGGGCCGATCGCGGGCGCCGGATTGAGTCAGGCCGGTGGCGTGACAGCTCCCTTCCTGGTCGGTGGCGTCTTCGTCATCGTTGGCGCCATCGCGATCGCGCTCCGTGGTCGAGGGTCGCTTGCGCCCGTCCCGGCAGCCTAGATCGCCGTCGTCGGCGGGGTCGTGCCCGGCCCGGTGTGCCCGGTCGCCGTGGGCGCCCCCGGCTTCTGCAGCACGATGACCGCCAGCAGCATGCTCAGGCCGCCGTACCAGAGCGCGGGGAGGGCCAGCATTCCGGCCAGCGGCACCGCCCAGCGGCGGTCGGTCCTTGCGCCCCAGATCACGACCACGGCCGCGATCGGCAGCCGGATCAGCAGCGGGATCGGCAGAGCGGCCCAGGTCCCCGTCCCATCACGCCCGGAGACGCGGCTCAGTACCCCGATCCACTGGGCCCACGCGTCGGGCAGGAGCGCGAACGAGACGACCACCACCACGGCCGTCGCGCCAAGAGCGATCGCGAGCTGGCGCCACTCACGCCGGACGACGAACCAGAGCAGGCCGATCCCGGGCGTCACCTTGGTCAGCAGCACGAACGACCAGGCCGCGGGGTAGCGGAACCCGATCACCATCGCCGCAGCCAGCAGCAGGTGGATGTTCCCGCCGGCCAGTTCCATCGCGGCCAGCACGATCCCGATGGCGAACCAGCGCCGACCCGTGAGCACGAACACAGCCGCCAGCAAGACCACGGTCCAGACCGCCATGTACGCCTGCCACGGCAGGATGCGGATCGGCGTGAGGAGCTGGAGGAAGGCCGGCGAGTAGACGTACGCGATCGGCTGGGTCCAATCGGAGTGCGCGTATGGCGCCGCGAGGTCCGGAAACCAGTAGCAGTACGCGTCCTGGCCCGTCCCCCACAGGCGCCCGAACGGCGACGACATGACCACGATGACCAGCCACGCCGCGGCCGCCAGCGCCACCCCGACCCAGGCGGGGGGTGGCGTCAGCTTCAGGCGATGCGGGTCGACCGATCGCATGGCAGGGCGGTGGAGTGTCGTGATGTCGGGCCTCGGTGTGGATTCGATGCGTAACTGTGCCACCCGCGAACCGTCGCCGCGTCCTGCGCGGCGCGTACGATGGCGTCGTGCCCAATATCGTCCTGCCCAAGACGATCGCCCGCCCGCACATCCGTCGATCGACGGACGCGACCGGCCCCGGCGATGAACCGATCGAAACCGCCACGCCGGACGTCATCGAGGCGGCCGGTCTGCGCTGGATCCACATCGAGTCCCCACGCGCGGCCGACCGCGACTGGCTCGAAGCCCACTTCGACTTCCATCCGCTGGACTTCGAGGATGTCTACTCGCGCAACCAGCGCCCGAAGCTGGACCAGTACGACGACTACGTCTTCATCATCCTGCACTTCCCGATGTTCGATAAGACCGTCGCCCGGCTCCTGACCGCCGAGCTCGACCTGTTCATGGGCCCCGACTATCTGATCACGATGCCCAACATCCCGCTCCCGCCGCTGACCGCGATGTTCGAGCGCTACCGCGAGAAGGACGACCTGCGGGCGACGACGCTGTCGAAGGGCTCGGGCTACCTGCTCTACAAGATCGTCGATGCCTGCGTCGATGCCTCGTTCCCGATGCTCCGCAAGATGGGCCAGAAGCTCGAACGGATCGAGGACGGCATCTTCGAGGGCCGTTCGTCCGAGATCGTGCGCGATATCTCCGAGGCAAAGCAGGAGATCATCAACTTCCGCAAGATCGTCCGGCCGCAGCGCGCGGTCCTGCGTGACCTCGAGCGAACCAAGCAGCGCTACCTCGAGGAAGAGATGGAGATCTACTTCGACGACATCTCGGACGCGGCCGAACGCATCTGGGACACGCTCGAGAACTACAAGGAGGTCGTCGAGGGTCTGGAATCCACGAATGAGTCCGTGCTGTCACACCGACTGAACGACTCGTTCCGGATCCTGACCGCGGTGAGCGTCGTGCTCCTGCCGCTGACCCTCATCGCGAGCATCTTCGGGATGAATGTGCCCGTCCCGGGCCAGAACGAGGAATCGGCCTTCCTCGGGATCATGCTGGTCATGGCAGCGATGCTGCTCGTGCTTGTGGCGTACTTCCGGCGGCGAGGCTGGCTCTAGGAAAGCGGTGCTCGTGCGTGAAACACGAGACAGGCGTGGCGCAAGGATCGTCGGTGATATCGATTCGAGGACCG
The DNA here is from genome assembly GCA_038327765.1 of Candidatus Limnocylindrales bacterium. Taxonomy (GTDB): domain Bacteria; phylum Chloroflexota; class Limnocylindria; order Limnocylindrales; family CSP1-4; genus SPCO01. Next base: position 29,893 of record JBBQLI010000004.1, read on the forward strand.
GTGAGGATGTGCCCGGGTAGATGCGTCTACGCTCCTAGCAAGTCAGGCGAACGATTGAGCCGCATGGAGTTCACGCTTACCTTGGGATGTCGCGGGATGGTCCGGGCGTGGTGGGTCGGATTGTGCGGGCGCGAGCCGTGCTAGAGGATCTGGCAGACAACGTCGAGGACGCGATCAAGGGCGCCGTGCGGTGTCGAACGCTTATGGCGCCGACCTCGCTCGGTAGCATCCTCGACGACATCAGCTACCGGGTCAGGATCATCCCCGATCGCGAAGTCCTCGATGCCGCGCTTCGAAACCTCCTCGCTGATGGCTCGATCCGGCGGCTGCCCGACGGGGGGTATGTCGATGGCCGATCATCCGCCGGCTCCGCGACATGGCAGCCGATGTCGGATGCCACCTATCGGTCGGCTATCGATGTCCAATGGCCCGGCAGTGCCGCGACGCAGGACGAAGGTGTGCCTGGCGTCCCGGTCCTCCTCGCCTCGATCCCGACCGCGACCGATGATCCGACGCGGGCGGAATGGCAACACACGGAACGCGTCGCGATCGCGGTCACCGAAGCGTTGCGGAGACAACGCCGGGCAGCCGTGGTGCCGCTCATCGTGGCCGTGCCCGGACACCTCGAATTCACCGTCTTCGGTGGTGTCAACGACGATCCACACAAGGTGCACCGCCTGGCGTCGGCCTTCTTCGATGCGGCCGCGCCCGCGGGGAGCGAACTCAGGCCGAAGATCATGGGCCTTCCGTAGGTCCTATGAACTGGAATCTCATGCGGTAGCCATGGCCAAGGAGTGCATGATCTGGGGAAGGGCAACCGACGTGCAGTTCCCGCCGACATGCGTCCGACTCGAGGCTCGCGGCCATCGTGACGCGGCCTGGTTCGCGATCCACCGGGATCAGGTTCCCGTCGCGGCCTTCCTCAGCTTTGATCCGAGCGGCGTCGGGGGTGCCTGGCTAACGTGATTCCCTCGATAAGCACACCTATCGCCAATACCGCGATGGCGAAGCCCAAGAAGGGCACAGCGCTCGCGCCGCCGCACGCATCCTGTGCCTGACACGAATTCACGGTGTTCAGGGCCCCAAGCAGGTAGACGCCGCCTGTGCCGATCAGCAGTCCACCGCTTACCTCCGCCCGTGGTCGACCGTCGATGTCACCTCCGAGGGCCGCGATCGCTAGACCCAACCCAAGCAGGGGACCGACCACGATCAGCAGAAAAGCAAAGGAGGTTGCCAATCCGATGACCACCCCAAGCGAGATCCCGAGCACAATGCTTCTCATCGACGACCGGTCAGACGAGATTCGCGGATCGCTCAACATCAGAATCCAGGAAAAGTACCGTAGGCCGTGATCTTGTCCCAAGGGAGCTGGATTCGATTTAGGTGGGCAGGTCCCGCTCGGCTGGGCCGACGTACTTGACGTCCGGGCGGATCAGGCGATCCTCCGCCGACTGCTCCAGGACGTGCGCGGTCCAGCCCGCGTGTCGCGCCAATGAGAACGTGGCGGGAAACAGATCCGGCGACAGGCCGACGCCCAGCAGCACCGGCGCCGCGTAGTACTCGACGTTGGTCTTGAGCGGTCGCTCGGGATGGCGTCCGGCCAGCACGCGCAGCGCGACATCCTCGACCTGGATCGCCAACTGCAGCCAGTCGGGCGAGTTCGGCATCGATTCGGCCACCGTGCGCAGCGCCGCGGCTCGCGGGTCGTACGCGCGATAGACACGATGGCCGAAGCCCATCAGCCGTTCCTTGCGGTCGAGCGCCTCGTTGAGCCACTGCTCGGCGTGTTCGACCGAGCCGATCTTCGCCAGCTGGTCGACGACCTCGGTCGGTGCGCCGCCGTGGAGCGGCCCCTTCATCGTGCCGATCGCGCCAGCGACCGCGGAGGCGATGTCGGATCGGGTGGAAATGATGACGCGGGCGGTGAAGGTGGAGGCATTGAAACTGTGCTCGGCACCCACCATGAAGTACGCGTCGAGCGCCTTGACCGTGCCGGGATCCGGGCGCGTGCCCTTCAGCTGGTAGAGGAACCCACTGACGAGGTCCAGCGACGGGTCCGGTTCGACCGGGTCGAGGCCCTCGCGGATCCGCGCGAACGCCGCCAGCATCGAGGGCGACGCGGACGTCAGCGCCCGTGCCTGTTCGACGGTCGGTGGCCAGTCGAGCGTCGTGACCGCGCCCCACGCGGAGACCGCGGTCCGCAGCGCATCCATCGGCTTGGTCGTCGGCGGGAGGGCCCGCAGGACGGCCAGTACCTCGGGCGGGACCGGGGTCGTCGGGAACTGGTGGCGCGGGTCCCATTCGCCGGTCCACAGCAGGTTCGCGACGGCGCCGTACGACCCCACCTTGACGATATCGCCGATGCGGTAGCCGCGATACAGGAGGCGGCCGCGTTCGCCATCGATGAAGCACAGTGCGGTCTCGCCGGCGACCACTCCCGCGAGACCCGGCGAATACGGCCGGGTGTCGGCGGCAGGTTCCGAGATGGGATCGGTCATCGCGTCGATGGTAGCGGACAGGGACCGGCGGGGCGCCGGCCGATCAATCCCGGCTGCCGAGGTTGATGATCAGCCGCACCAGCAGCGCACCGAAGATCGCCACGATCAGCGATGCGAAGAAGCCCGGCGTCGACCCGAACCCGGCTTGCTGGGCAAAGTACCCGCCGATCACGCCACCGAGGATCCCCACGACGATATTCGGCAGACACCCGCGGGCGTTCTTGCCACCCATGAGCCACGCCGAGATCGCGCCGGCCACGAAGCCGACGACGATCCATCCGAAGAATCCCAACTCAGGCATGGCGTCAGTCTGCCACGCGCGGCATGGCGGCGGCAGCCTCCGCGTCGAGGATCCAGGTGGCCCCGGCGCGCCGCGCGAACTGGGCGGGCCAGCGGCTGACGTCGCGGGCGGAGCCGAAGATCTCGCCGATGACATCGGCCTTGCTCGAACCAGTGACGACGATGAGGACGTCGCTTGCGACCCCGATCAGCGCCGGGTTCAGGGTGACGCGCTGGACGTGCGGCTCGATGTGGCTGGGCGCCGGGATCGCGAGGGCGAGTTCCGTGGAGTCGATGGCCGCGGACCCCGGGAAGACCGACAGCAGGTGGCCGTCGCTGCCGATGCCGATGAGCATCAGGTCGAACACGGGCCAGCCGTCCTTCGTCGGCAGACCGGCGGCCCGGAGCGTGTCTGCGAGATCAGTCGCGCACCACTCGATGCCGCGTCCGAAGGCGATCGCCTCGCCGGCGTGGAATGGATGCAGGTGGTCGATCGGCAGCGGCACGCCGTGCCGACCGCCGCCCGCCGTGCCTTCCTCGACCGTGCCGATGTCGAGGAGGATGTCGTCGAACGGCTTCACGTTCGAGAGCGGATGGTCGCGCGGGACATAGCGGTCGTCGCCGAACCAGACGTGAGTCTCCGCCCACGGTAGCGCCGCGAAGAGCTGCGGCTCGAGCAGGTGCCGGTAGATCCCGATCGGCGAGGAACCGCCGGTCGTTGCCCAGTCGGCACGACCACGGGTCGCCACGGCTGCGGTCAGGCTGGTCGCGATGTGATGTGCAGCGGCATCCGCAGCCGCCTCCGGGTCCGCGACCACCACGATGTTGGGTTCGCCCGGTGTCACGTCCGTCATCACGCTCCCTCGTTTCGTCCCACCAGGGCCGCTGCGGCGCGCAACGAACCACTCCCCACCGGATCACGGCCACTCGCCTCGATCGCTTCGGCCAACAGGTCCACCTCGGTCCGGCGCGCCGCCGAGAACCGCCGGTCGAGCACTTCGACGCCGTCCTGCCAGACCCGGACGTGGACGGTCTCGGCCTCGGCGGTCACGTCGGCCCGGAGCTCCGAGCCGCGCCGCTCGGCCAGCAGCTCCACGCGCAACGTGGTTCCGGGCGGCATGGTCGAGAGCACCGGGCGGATCACCACGGACACCTCCCCGCGACCATCGGACAGCTGCGCCACGAGGCCGCGCGCCATCGTGGTCTTCGAGGCTGCCGCTCGCCCGGCACGGGACGACGGCGATGGCCCACTGACGGTGGAAAGCGGCTTCACCACGGTCAACCCCAATCGCGATGCCAGCCAGCCGACGTGATAGACCGGCTTGACGAGGTTCGTCGACGCGGGAGCCCCGGTCTCGTCATGCGTGGCATAGGTCACCGCAACCCGACGCAGGGAGCGCAGGTAGGGGAGGAAGTCCGGATCATCGAAGATCGACGCGATGGCCTCACGCCAGCGCGACTGGCGGACGATCGCGAAGTCGCTGACGACGAGGCGGGTGGACCCGAGCAGGCCCGCGAGCTGGGTCAGCTGACCCAACCCGTCGCCGCTCCACGTGGACCCGTCCACGATCAATCGATCCGCGATGCCGAGGACCTCCTGCGCCGGCTTGGAACCGAATGGCACTTCGCCGGGCCACCAGACCGTGACCGGCAGGTCGTGGATGATCAGCGGCGCGACGATCGCCGCCAGGTGCCTGCCGGATTCGCCGCCGGCGGTGATGTGGATCGTCTCCGAGCAGGTCTCCGGCGCGTCCTCGCGGGGAAGCACGCAATGCGCCTCGACACGCGCGTCCAGCCACGACGGTCCATCCGGATCCACCGACCCGATCAGCATCGTCCGCGACGGATGCCGCCCGGTGAGCGCCTGGATCGCCGCCGCCGAGTGCTCGGCGATCTCCGGCCGACGCGCGATGACGATCAGGTTCATCACGCTGGTCCGGGCGGAGATCCGGCGGGTCTCCGGCTCGTTGACCGTGGGCGCGAGCTCGTGGCCGGCCCAGATCCGGCTCAGCTCGTTCTCGACCTCTTCGATCGAATGCGCGCGGGCCGACCAGCGCAGGACGGGCTCGCCGACCTTGAGCGGCGTGTTGATCGCCATCAGTGCGTCGCCCAGCGGCCGAAGGCCATCGGCCGAGAGCGCGCCCCCGGCGCCACGCGCGCCACCTGCCTCACGCTAGAACCGGCGCCAGCGCCGCCCGTCACGCGCGAGCAGCGCATCGGCGGCGGCCGGCCCCCACGTCCCGGCGTCGTAGTTCGGGAAGTCGGGAGCGGGCTCGGTCGACCACGCCTCGATGCACGGATCGACGATGCTCCATGCCTCCTCGACCTCGTCGGCGCGGGTGAACAGCGAGGCGTCGCCCTGGAGCGCGTCGAGGATGAGCGTCTCGTAGGCATCGGGCGAGTCCACGTTGAATGCCGAGCCGTACGTGAAGTCCATCGTCACCGAGCGAACGTCCATGCCGAGACCCGGCACCTTGGCCCCGAAGCGCAGCATGATGCCCTCGTCCGGCTGGACGCGGATGACCAGGAGGTTCGGGTCGGGGTCCACGGCGGCGTCGCGGAACAGGCGGTGCGGCACTTCGCGGTACTGGATCGCGATCTCGGTCGCACGCTTCGGCAGTCGCTTGCCGGTCCGCACGTAGAACGGGACGCCGGACCAGCGCCAGTCGTCGATCATCAGGCGGGCGGCCACGTACGTCTCGGTCTCTGACGTCGGATCGACGTCCTTTTCCTCGCGGTACCCGACCACCTTGTTGGCGGCCACCCAGCCCGGCCCGTACTGGCCGCGGACTACGTCTGTCGCCGCGGAGGCGGGATCGAGCCCGATCGCGCGCAGGACCTTGACCTTCTCGTCGCGCAGCGCATCGGCATCGAACGTCGCCGGCGGTTCCATCGCGATCAGGCTGACCAGCTGGAGCAGGTGGTTCTGGAGGACGTCGCGCGAGGCGCCGGTCTCCTCGTAGAACGCACCGCGGCTCTCGATGCCGAGGGACTCGGCCACCGTGATCTGAACGTGATCGACATAGCGCCGGTTCCACAGGGGTTCGAAGATGCCGTTGCCAAAACGGAAGACCAGCAGGTTCCGGACGGTCTCCTTGCCCAGGTAGTGATCGATGCGATAGACCTGCGACTCGCGGAAGACCTTGCCGACCTCGCGGTTGAGCCGCTTCGCGGACTCCAGGTCGCGCCCGAATGGCTTCTCGATGACGATCCGCCGCCAGCCACCGTCGTGGTGCTCATGATCCAGGCCGACGCGCCCGATCTGGGCCACGATCTCGGCGAACTGCGACGGTTGCGTGGCGAGATAGAAGAGCCGGTTGCCGCGGGTCCCGCGCTCCGTGTCGAGCGCGTCCAGTCGCGTGACCAGGGCATCGAACCCGGCCGGATCGGCGAAGTCCAGGCGCTGGTAGCAGATCCGCTCCGCGAACGACCGCCACGCGGCGACGTCCAGCGGCAGCACGCGGCTGAATTGCGCCAGGGAAGCGTGGATCTCCTTGCGAAACGTCTCCTCGTCGTACTCGCGCCGGCCGACCGCGAGCAGCACGAACTCGTGCGGCAGGAGGTTCGTCCGCCAGAGCTGATAGAGCGCGGGGATCACCTTGCGATGGGCGAGGTCGCCGGTGGCGCCCATCAGCACGAGGATCGCCGGATCGGCCACGCGCTCCAGGCGCAGCCCTTCGCGCAGGACGTTCTCGTGGGGCTTGGCCCGGGATGCGCGCTTGCCCTCGCGAGCCTCGCGCACCTCCTTCATGGTCCGCGGCTGGTCCTTCGGCTTGACCCCGGGGATCGGTGCCGCTACGGCCGATGCCGCTACGGCCGATGCCTTCGTCTCGTCCGTCGCGTTCGCGGCTCCCGGTGCCTTGACCACGGTCTTCCCGGCCATCGCGCGTCCTTTACTCCTGCGCGGCGTCGAGGGCGGCGCTCAGTGCCCGTTCGAGCGCCGCCAGCCCGGCATCGAGGTCCGCCCCCAGGTGCACCCGGATGATCGGCAGGTCGTGGCCTTCGATGGCGGCGAAGTCGCCCGCGGCCTGTGCGTCGATCAGCTGGCCGAACGTGTATGGCCAGCCCGGGATCTCGCGATCGGCCGGATGGTCCGATGTCAGCTGGAGGAACCAGCCGATCGGTGCGCCACCCTTGTGGAGCTGACCGGTCGAATGGAGGAAACGCGGGCCATAGCCGGCCGTCGTGGCGCGACCTGTCTTCTCGAGCAGCAGGGTGCGGATCCTGGCGAGCGACTCGTCGCGGGCCGCCGTCGGGGCGATGAACGCCTGGATCGCGAGATAGGCGCTGGGCTTGCGGCGCGCCAGATGCCGAGCCAGCTCGCCTGTGACGCTGCCATCGCCCGCGGTGAGCCGGAGGGGCGCATCGCCGTGAAGCGTGAGACCGTCGCCCGTGGCGATGGCGGGTGGTGTCGCCTCGGGCGGTTCGCCGCTCTCCGCCTTGGCGAGGACCGAGCGGGTGAGGTTCTTCGCCTCTTCGACGTTTGGCTGGTCGAACGGGTCGATGCCCAGGACGACGCCCGCGATCGCGGTGGCCACTTCCCAGCGGACGAATTCGCCGCCCAGATCCATCGGGTCGCTCAGGGCGATGCGGATGACGGGGTGCCCGGCGGCTTCGAGTGCCGCGGCGAGCGCGTCCCGCGCCGTGTCGGTCGTCCCGTCCAGCGTGATCCGCACGAACGCGCGGTCCGGGCCATACGCGGCCACGTCCGCCAGCGGCTCGCGGTCCACCGGCACGATACCCACGCCGTGCTTGCCCGTGCTCTCGGCGATGAGTTGCTCCACCCACGCACCGAAGCTGCCGATCGCGTCGTCGGTCAGGAAGGTCAGCTTGTCGCGGCCGCCGACGGCCAGCGTCCCGATCACGAGACCCAGCGACACGCCCGGATTGCTCTCCGGATCCGGTTCGCGGCACGCGCCGAGCATCGCATCGGCCGAGGCGAGCAGCCCGTCGAGATCGAGCCCGATGAGCGACGCAGGCACCAGCCCCACGTACGACAGCGCGGAATAGCGGCCGCCGATGTCGGCCGGATTGAGGAAGACCTCGCGAACGTCGTTGTGGTGGGGGATCGCTTCGAGGCTCTTGCCCGGGTCGGTGACGATCGCGATGAACTCGCCCGGCTGCTCATACGTGTGATGACCGACCGTGTCGAGAGCGACGTGAGTGCGCTGCCACGCATCTGCGAGGAACGCGTTCGGTTCGGTCGTCGTGCCGGACTTGGAGGCGATGATCGTCAGCGTCGCGAGGGGGTCGAGGTCGTCAACGGTCGCGGCGACGAAGGCCGGGTCGGTCGAATCGAGGATGCGCAGGGCGAGGTAGCCCTCCTCGGTCCCGAATGTGCGGTGGATGACATCCGGCGCGAGGCTGCTGCCGCCCATGCCTGCCACGATGGCCGTCGTGAAGCCGCCGTCCGCGGCGCCATCGCCGAAGCCTTCGAGCGCGGCGGTCTGGTCGGTGAAGTGGAGCGGGGCATCGAGCCAGCCCAGCCGGTCAGCGATGGTCGCCTGGACCCGGGCGTCGCTCGACCAGAGCGTCACGTCGCGGTCGAACAGCCGGGTGGCCCATCCTTCGGCGGCGGCTCGTTCGGTGGCCGCTTCGTAGGCGGCAGCGCCGGCGCCGAGCGCGAACCGAGGCACGGTGATGGCGGGCGGGATGGTGTCGGTCATCGTGGCCTCCGAAGGATAGGCGCCGGTCCGTGAACGGACGGTTACGGGTCGGTTTCGACGGCCGTCGAATGATTGCCCCGAGACCGGCATGGTACGCCGGTCGCCGTGTCATGCCGGTGACGCCATGCGCTGGGCGACAAGTCAGTCCCGCTGCGAGGCCTCGATGGCCAGGACCTTGTCGAGCCGACGCTGATGGCGCGGCTCACCGGTGAACGTGGCGCCGACGAACGCGACGGCGCACTCGACCGCCGGTTCGATTCCGATCACCCGGGCGCCGAGGGTCAGCACGTTCATGTCGTCGTGCTCCACGCCCTGGTGAGCGGAGTACGTGTCGTGGCAGACCGCGGCGCGGATGCCCCGCATCTTGTTGGCGGCGACGCTGGCACCGACCCCCGAACCGCAGATGAGGATGCCCCGCTCCGCACGGCCCGCGACGATGGCCTCGCCGAGGCGCTGCGCGAAGTCGGGATAGTCGTCGAGGGGATCGGTGCCGTCACCGCCGAGGTCGATCAGCTCGTGCCCGAGGTTCGCGGCCGCCAGACGACCGATCAGGTCATCCTTGAGTTCGGCGCCGGCATGGTCGGCTGCAAAGGCGATGCGCACGCTCGAAGTCTACGGCGTCCGCGCAGCGCTACGACTGCAGGTTCACGCCGAGGCGTTCGGCGGCGACGACGAGCGCCGGGTGCGTGATCGTGAGCGGCTCGACTGGTCCGGCGAGGTTGAGTGGGCCGGCCCGGACGCTGAACAGGGTCACGTTCGTCCACGACGCCTCGAGCGATGACCACCACGAGCACCCGCTCGCCCCTTCGTCAAAGAGGGCACGGGCCATGCCTTGGGTCGTGGTCCGATGGCGAGTCGCGACCTGCGATGGCCGCCAGCCGTGGGCCAGGAGCACGGCCGGATCATCCAGATCGACCACGGGCGGCACGGCCGAATCGTCCAGCGTGGCCAGCGCCAGCCGCCGACCGCCGACCCGTTCCAGGTCCGCGTCGCGTAACGTCCGGCCACGGAACGCCTGGATCGCCTCGGCGATGGCGCCCTCGGGTTCGCGGGCCAGGTAGAGCGCTGCATACACGTCCGGGTTGTCGTGGCGGTTCGCGCCCTGGCGGTCGCGTGGCACGTCGAGCGGGCGTGCCAGCCGGCGAGGTGCCCACGGAAAGACGCGGAACAGCGTCACGCGAAGGCGCCGGTCTCCTCGGCCTCGATCGCCGCGAGCACCTCCGAGACCCGGCCGTCGACGAGCAGGTCCATCGGCCGACGGTCACCAAGATGGGCGTTGAGGCCGTACAGCCACGAGACGGCCGTCTCGCGGTGAAAGGTCTGGAGCAGGCGCGCCAGCGCGAACTCGACGGCTTCGAGCTTGCGGCGGTTGGCGGCATCGGGCGCGGCGTCGCGCAGCCAGCGGGTGACACGCGATCGATCGACACCGAGGGCGCGAGCGACTTCTGCCTGCCCGCCGAGATCCTCGACGAGCGACCGGACCCGGGCGGCGGTGGCGATGGTCATGCCACGATCGTAGCGCAACGACATCCGTTGCGCGTCGTCAGCTGTGGCCCGGGTCCGAACTGCTGGTCCGTCCGACGCCAGCCTCCCCGCTGCCGATCGACGGGTGCGAGCCGCCGAAGTGCCCGCCGTCGAGCGTCGGGATGCGGCCCTTCAGACCGTCACGCACGACCTTGCGGGCCACGTCCGCGACGCGGTCTGCAGTGAACCCGAACTTCTCGAAGATCGTGCCGGCCGGCGCCGAGGCACCGAAGTGGTCGAGGCCGATGATCGCGCCCTCGTCGCCCACCCAGCGATCCCAACCCAGCGTGACGCCGATCTCGACGCCGACCCGCTTGCGCACCGACGGGGGCAGCACGCTGTCGCGATAGGACTGGTCCTGGAGGTCGAACGTCTCCCAGCACGGCAGCGAGACGACGCGGGTCGGGATCCCCTCGGTTTCGAGCGTCGTCGCTGCCGCGAACACGAGCTGGAGCTCCGAACCCGTGGCGATCAGGATCAGCGACGGTGTGCCGCCGCTCGCCTCGCGCAACACGTACCCGCCATGTCGCAGGCCCTCGCGCGCCTTCTCGGCAGTTCCCGAGAGCGTCGGCAGCTTCTGGCGGGTAAGGGCCAGCGCCACCGGCCCATCCTGCCGTTCGATGGCGAGCGCCCATGCGGCGGATGTCTCATTCGCATCGCCCGGCCGCACGAACCAGAGGTTCGGGATCGCCCGGAGCGCCGCGTAGTGCTCGACCGGCTGGTGCGTCGGCCCATCCTCGCCCAGACCCACGGAGTCGTGGGTCCAGACGTCGATCACATGCAGACCACTGAGCGCGGACAGCCGGACGGCCCCGCGCATGTAGTCGCTGAACGTGAGGAACGTGGCGTCGTACGGGATGAACCCGCCGTGATAAGCGATGCCGTTGCTGATCGCCCCCATCGCGTGTTCGCGGACACCGAAGCGCAGGTTCCGACCCGCCTCAGCGGCTTCGAAGTTCGACGCGCCCTTGACGTCGGTCAGGTTCGATTCGGACAGGTCCGCGGCTCCACCGAACAGCTCGGGCACGCGCCCGGCGAGCGCCTGGATCGCGTCCTGGCTGGCGTTGCGGGTCGCCACCTCGGAGCCGACCTCGTAGACCTTCAGGTCGGCATCCCAGCCATCGGCGAGCCGCCGATCGAGCCGGCGCCGGAACTCCGCCGCGAGGTCGGGGTAGGCCGCTCCATATGCGGCGAATTTCGTCTCCCACGCCGAGACCAGTGCCTCGCCCGCCGGGATCGCGGCACGGAAGTTGGCCAGCGCGTCCTCAGGCTCGAAGAAGGTCTTGTCCGGATCCCAGCCGTAGGCCTCCTTGGTGAGGCGGACTTCCTCGACGCCGAGCGGCGAGCCGTGCGCCTTCTGCGAATCGTGCTTGTTCGGGCTGCCGAACCCGATGTGGGTCCGGACGGCGATGAGGCTCGGCCGTTCGTCGGCGCGGGCATCTTCGATCGCTGCGGCGATGGCCGCGACATCGTTGCCGTCGTCGACGCGGCGCGCATCCCACTGATAGGCCGTGAATCGCGCGACCACGTCCTCGGACCAGGCCATCGCGGTCGGCCCATCCAGCTGGATGTGGTTGTCGTCGTAGAGGACGACCAGCTTGCCGAGGTGCTGATGGCCCGCGAAGCTGGCCGCCTCGGACGCGATGCCCTCCTGGAGGTCACCGTCCGATGCGATCACATAGGTCCAGTGATCGACGATCTCGTGGCCGTCACGGTTGAACTCCGCCGCAAGCCTGCGCTCCGCGACTGCCATCCCGATCGCGTTGCTGATGCCCTGGCCCAGCGGGCCGGTGGTCGCCTCGACCCCCGAGGTCAGTCCGTATTCCGGGTGACCCGGCGTCCGGCTGCCCCACTGGCGGAACGACTTGAGGTCGTCGAGCGTGACGTCGTAGCCGGTGAGGTGGAGGAGCGAGTAGAGCAGCATGCTGGCGTGCCCGGCACTCAGGACGAACCGGTCGCGATCGGGCCACTCCGGGTGGGTGGGCGCGTGGCGCAAGAAGCGCGTCCAGAGCGTGTAGGCCATCGCGGCGGCCCCCATCGGTGCGCCCGGATGTCCGGAATTCGCCTGCTGGACCCCATCGATCGAGAGGGTCCGGATGGTGTCGATGGAGAGCAGGTCGAGGTCGGGTTTCGGGGCGGTCATCGGGCGACTCCGGGTCGACGGTTCGGTGGGTGGTTCGATGGGAGTTCGATGGCGATGTGTGGGCGGCCATTGTAGGTCGGTGACCGCTACCATCGACCGATGCCGCTCCTCCGACCGCCCAGGCCGCATCGCCCGTCGCGTCCGCGTCGACCGGGTGCAGCGCATGGCGTCGCAGGTCCGGCGCGGATCGTGGTCCTTGGCGACCTGGTGCTGGACGTGGTGCTGGCACCGGCCGTGCCTTTGGATATCGGCACGGATGTGCCGGGGCGCGTGCGGCTCCTGCAAGGTGGTTCCGCGGCCACCACGGCGCGCTGGGTCGGGCGTCTTGGTGCACGGGCGAGCCTGGTCTGCGCCGTTGGTCGGGATGGTGCGGGTCGCGCGCTCGTGGATGCGGTCCGGTCGGACAAGGTAGTCGTCCGCGTGGTTCGCGTGGCGGGCGTGGCTACCGGGCGGATCGGGGTGCTGGTGGCGGCCGACGGGGAGCGGTCGTTCGTGGCGGACCGGGGCGCTGCGGACCGCCTGACACCGGACGATCTCGAGGCGTCGTGGTTCGCCGGTTCGGAGGTGCTGCATCTGCCGGCGTACTCGCTGCTTGGGGAGCCGCTCGGACGCGCCGGGATGCGGGCCGTGCAGCTGGCACGAGGCGCGGGGGCGCTGGTCAGCGTTGATCTGGCATCGACCGGGCCGTTGCTGGCGGACGGCCGGCGCGCAGCACTCGCGCTCATCCGCGCCGTGGCGCCGGACCTGCTCTTCGCGACGCAATCGGAGAGCGAGGCACTGCTGGGTCGGTCGGCGGTCGAGGGGCTGCTGGACCTGGCGCCAGCGGCCGTCGTCAAGCGCGGCGCGAAGGGCGCCACGGTCCTGGCGCGCGATGGCGATACGCGGCTCAGGTTCGAGGTGGCCACGCAGCACCTGACCGTGACGGACACGACCGGGGCAGGGGATGCGTTCGATGCGGGGTTCCTGGTGGGCTGGATCGCGGCCCGGCACGCTGGTTCGTCGCTGCCGGCTTCTCTCCAGCGCGCGGCCGTGGCTGGCCATCGAGCTGCCACACGCCAACTCGGTTCGGCTCGGCCAGAACTCTCGCTGGGCTAGCCCTTCAGGTAGCGATCGAACCAGTCGAGCATGCGGTTCTGACGATCGACCCGGCGGTCCGGCCGGCCCGACGACGAATACACGTGGTACTCCTCCGGGTAGAGGACATATTCGACCGTCCGACCAAGCAGTTTCAGCGCGATGAAGAACTGCTCGTTGTCGTGCGGTGGACAGCGCAGGTCTGCCTCGGCCTGGAACATGAGCAGGGGCGTGTGGACGTCGGCGACATGCGCGAGCGGTGACTGCCGCCACAGCTTGTCGACGCCTTCGGGGGTGGTGGGATCGCCCATCTTCGCCGCCCGAACGTAGTCCGGCCCCGAGTCAGAGTTGGCGAAGTCCGAGACCTGGTTCGTGACGCCGTTCTCTGAGATGGCCGCCTTGAACCGGTCCGTGGTGCCCACCAGCCAGTTGACCATGAACCCGCCATAGCTCAGACCCATGACACCCAGCCGATCCGGGTCGGCGAGACCCAGCGCGATGATGTGATCGATCGCGGCGTGGACATCGGCCGCGTCCGTCCCGCCCCAGTCGCCGAGCTGCGGCTCGATCCAGGCACCGCCATACGAGGCGGACCCGCGGATATTCGGCAGGATCACGCGATAGCCGCGAGCCACCAGCAACGCCACTTCCACGTGCGGTGCCGCTGCCCACGCACCCAGTGGCCCGCCATGGACATCCACGATGGTGGGGAGCCGACCATCGCCAGCTCCGGGCGGCGACGCGATCCACGTCTCGATCGAACCGCCGGGTCCCGGGAGCTCGATCGCGCGCATCTCGGGCATGACCAGCCCGCGCTGCCAGGTGGACCCGATCGTCGTCCGCGTTCGAACGCGCGCGTCGTCGCCATCGATCGTGGCGAGCTCCATCGCCCGAACGCCCTCGGTGCCCAGCCATGAGACGCGACCCGTCGCGGAGACTGCGAGCGAATGGGTGGTGCGATCGCCATCGATCATCCGCCAGCCGCCGGTCGGCCGACCGGTCGCCGGATCGAACCCGAAGACCCACGGGTGCGAACGACCACGATCCGTCACGACCGCCACGACCTTGTCGTCGGCAAGCCATGCGGGGCCCGGCCGGCTGTCGACCATCCAGCCGTTGAGGTCCGTGTCGGACCAGTTCCCGACCGGCCGATCGAGGTCCGGGGCGAGCGCGATGGCCGGCGTGGAGCCATCCGCCGGACCGATCACGATGCCCGGACTGACGTTGTCGAACGGGTCTGCCTCCATGATCCCGATCGCCGCGATCCACCGGCCATCCGGCGACGGGCTGGGGTGGTTGGCGTAGCCGGCCGGCGCGAGGACCTCGCGTGGTCCTGAGGTCGAACCGGCCCCACCGCCATCCACGTCCACGGCCCAGATCGTGGTGCGCGGATGGAGGTCCGGCTCCAGGCCACGGTCGGTGGTGAACAGCACGGTCCGGCCATCCGGCGACCACGCGATCTGACCGACACCCCAGTCGCCGGCCGTCACCTGGCGTGGTATGGCACCCAGCCGCGCTTCGACGACGAACAGATGGGACCAGCGATCGCTGTGACCGCTGCCATCCCAGCGCCAATCGATGCGGGTGATGTGGCGAGCGAGCGGGGCTTCCTCGGTCACGCCCTTGCGCGGTTTCGTGCCGATCGGCGGTACCGGGCCGACGAGGAAGCGCGGCGGATCGACCTCGGCAGTGAAGGCGATACGCGTGCCGTCGGGCGACCAGGCGACCTCGCCGATCCCGCCGTGCTTGCCGCGCTTGAGGCGCCGGACCGTGCCGCCGGCGCTCGGGACGAGGCCGATGACATCGGGCGCATCGGAGTCGGCGGGGAGGCGCCGGATGAAGGCGACGGTGCGGCCGTCCGGGGAGAGCCGGGGCCAGCCATCGCGGACGAGGCCTGTCGTGATCGCGCGGGTCCTGGTGGCTTCTGTGGTGCCGCGGGCGGTGGCAAGTGCGCCGTCAAGCGGGACTGCCCACAGGTGCGACAGATAGCGGTTCTTGCGAACGGATCGCCGGGCGACCACCGCGATCCGGCCGTCGCGGGAGAGGTCGTGCTCCTCGACCACGATCTGGCGGAGGATGTCCTCGGGGACGAACGGGCGAAGGGGTGGCATCGGCGACAGGGTAGCCCTCGGCGACCGTCCAAACCGACTCGTCGCGCGGCCGGACCGCGCCACGGGACGACCGGCACCGGTAGGCTTGCCTGGATGCTGACCGACTATCTCACCGTCGCGCCCGAGGTCGCCGAGGCGATCGCCGCGGGCCGCCCCGTCGTCGCCCTCGAATCGACGCTCATCAGCCACGGGTTGCCGTATCCGCAGAACCTCGAGGTCGCGAACGCCTCCGAGGCAGCGGTCCGCGCGTCCGGCGCGGTGCCGGCCACGGTCGCGGTCCACGGCGGCCGGCTGCTCGTCGGCCTGGACGCGGCGGCGCTCGAGGCACTGGCCACGGCCCCCGCGGGTTCCGTGCACAAGGCCGCCCGGCCTTCACTCGGTGCCGCGATCGCTGCCGGCGGCTGGGCTGCGACCACCGTCTCGGCCACGATGATCGCCGCGCATGCAGCTGGGATCGTGGTCTTCGCAACGGGCGGTATCGGTGGCGTGCATCGCGGGGCGCTCGGTGGCGCGTCGCCCACGTTCGATATCTCATCCGACCTCGAGGAGCTCGGCCGGACCGCGATGGCCGTCGTGTGCGCCGGGCCAAAGGCGATCCTCGACGTCCCGGCGACGCTGGAATACCTCGAGACACGGGGCGTGCCGGTCGTCGCGGTCGGCCAGGAGGACCTCCCCGGGTTCTATGCCAGGTCATCGGGCATCAAGGCGCCGTCGTCCGTGCCGGATATCGATGCTGCGGCTGCGCTCGTCCGGGCGCATCTCGGTCTTGGGCTCGGTGGCGGCATCCTGGTCTGCGTGCCCGTGCCCGAAGGCGAGGCACTCTCCGAGTACGTGGTTCGCGCCGCCATCGAACGCGCGATCACCGAAGCCGCCGCGGCTGGCATCGGTGGCCCGGTGCTCACGCCCTGGCTCCTGGCACGGGTGGGCGCGATTACCGCGGGTGCCTCGGTCCGGGCGAACACCGCCCTCATCGTCAATGACGCCGGCGTCGCCGGGGAGCTGGCCGTTCGCCTCGCCACTCCCTGACGCCGTCGGGGGCGGTCCGTGACTCAGAGTCACCAGATCTGGCCCAGGAAGGGTGCGAAGGGCTGCTCGGCCTCCCTTCGGAGATGGTCGGTGACTCAGGGTCACCACATATGGCACCAGGGAAGGAGCCGGGGCTGGGCTTCGCCTCTTCGGCGGTGATCTGGTGACTCCCAGTCATCAGATCGGAAACGCGCCAGGAAACGCGCCAGGAAACGCGCCCGGAACCGCCGCCCGCCGCCGAACCGCCGCCCGCGGCCGAACCGCCTCGTCGCCCGTTTCGGCCTCGCAACCTTCGGTGGTATCCTCCGGTTCCTTCCACCGAACGCTCCCCGGGGACCCGTATGCCCACCTCCCCCGGACCGCTCGCTATCGAAGCGCGCGCCGTCCGCCGTGTCTACAACATCAAGCCTGCACCCGTCGTCGCCCTTGATGGCATCGACCTTGAGGTCGCGCCCGGCGAGTTCTTCGGCCTGCTCGGACCCAATGGCGCGGGCAAGACCACGCTCATCAAGATCCTGACGACGCTGCTGCTCCCCACCTCGGGGACCGCGAAGATCTTCGGCTTCGACGTGGCTGACGACGTCAAGCGCATCCGCCGGATCATGAACATGGTCGCGGGCGGCGAGCAGTCGGGCTACGGGATCCTCACGGTCCGCGAGCAGCTCTGGATGTTCAGCCAGTTCTACGGTCTGCCGCGCAAGGACGGCTGGCGCCGGGTCGACGAACTGATCGAGGCCGTCGGTTTCACGGAGCAAGCAGCACAGCGGGTCAGCACGCTCTCCACCGGCCAGCGCCAGAAGATGAACTTCGTGCGCGGGCTGCTCAACGATCCGTGGATCCTCTTCCTCGACGAACCCACCCTCGGCCTGGACGTTGCCGCGGCCCGTTCCGTCCGTCAGCTGGTCGTGGACTGGAAGGCGGCCGTGCCGGGTCGCACGGTCCTGCTGACCACGCACTACATGGCCGAGGCCGACGAACTGTGCGACCGCATCGCCATCGTCGATCACGGCCGGATCCTGGCCATCGGCTCGCCAGACGAACTCAAGCGGCGCGTGCAGCGCGAATCGATCTTCCGCCTGGAACTCGATCGGCTCGATGGCGGCATCGCGGCCCTTGCCCGGCTCCCTGGCGTGGTGTCGGCCGCGCCGGCCGCCGATGCCGAGTCCGACGACGACCGCCAGACCGTGGCACTCAACCTGGTCCTCGAGGAGGACGGGGCGCTGGGCGGGGTCGTCGGTGCGCTCGGCGGCCTGGGCAGCCACATCCTGGCGCTGCGCAAGTCGGAACCGTCGCTCGAGGACGTCTTCGTCGAGCTCGTCGGTCGCGGCTTCGATGACGTCGACGGACCCGGCCCTGGCACGCCCGACCCGGTCCGCGTCGAAGGCGAGCACGACTGAGGTGTCGGCTTTCGTCTACCGGCCCACCGCCAGTCCCCAGGACGCCGCTGCCTGGACTCGCCGCCAGGCGTTCCTGACCGATCTCCGCGCCGTGGGCGGACGCGCCTACCCGCGCGTCACCGGCATGCTCCGCGAGAAGTCATGGGTCTTCTTCGAGGTCCTGCTGCCGTTCCTGTCGACGTCGGCCTTCGTGTTCGTCTATCGGGCGCTGGCGGCGCCTGCCGAGTACATCGGGTTCGTGGTCCTGGGCGGCGCCATGACCGCGTTCTGGATCAACGTGATCTGGATGATGGCCAATCAGCTCTACTGGGAGCGCAGTCAGGGCAACCTCGAGCTGTATTTCGCGGCCCCGATCGACATCATGGCCATCCTGTTCGGGATGGCGCTCGGGGGCATGGTCATGAGCACGACTCGTGCCGTGGCGATCCTGGTGGTGGCCACGTTCGTCTTCGGGGTCACCTTCCAGATCACCCAGTGGGCTCTGCTCATCGCGATCTTCCTGCTGACCCTCGCCGCGCTCTACGGCCTGGGCATGGTGCTGGCCAGCCTGTTCCTGGTCTGGGGTCGCGAGGCGTTCCAGCTGACCCAGCTCTTCACGGAGCCGATCTACTTCGTCTCCGGGCTGAACTTCCCGGTCGGCCGGCTCGGCTTGATCGGTGCGCTCGCGATCGCAACGCTGCCGCTGGCCGTGGGTCTGGATGCGATGCGCCAGCTCGCTTTCTCGAACGCCGACATCCCGTTCCAGACCCCACCGCCCGCCATCGAGGCACTGATCCTGGTGGTCATGACGGTCGTCTTCCTGTTGCTTGCCCGCTGGATGCTGCGACGCATGGAGGAGCTCGCCCGGCGCGAGGGCCGGCTTTCCTTGCGATGGCAGTGACCGCCGCCGGGCCATCGGCGGCGCCAGACCCGGTCAGCCCGGACCCGGTCAGCCCGGAGGGTCTCGGTTCACCGGCCTGGGGCGGCTTCGACCATCGCCGGACCCGTGATCCCGGCCCCGTCGCCGCGTGGCGGGGGTTCCGGACGGCCGTCTCGCTCGGCTGGCAGATGGAGGCGAACTGGACCGACCCGCTGCTGTTCTTCATCTATTCGGTGGCCAAGCCGGTCTCCGCCGCGCTGATCCTCGTGGTGATGCTCGAGATCATCAGTGGCGGCGGGAACCCGGGCTATCTCGCGTTCGTGGTGGTCGGGACAGCGCTCTGGGCGTATGTCTACTCGGGGATCGCCGGCGTCGCATGGTCGATCCTCGACGACCGCGAGCGCTACCGGATGCTCAAGTACATCTACGTGAGTCCGAACGACTTCCTGACCTTCCTGCTCGGTCGGGGTGTCGCCCGTGTCGCGGTCGGCGCGATGGGCACGATCATCACGCTCGGTGTCGGCGTCGTGGCGCTTGGCGTCCGGTTCGATGCGGGGGCGGTCGACTGGCCACTGCTTGTCCTGGTCATGATCCTTGGCACGGTCGCGATCGTTGCCGTTGGTGTCCTGATCGGCGCCGTGTGTCTCCAGACGCGGCAGGAATCGTGGTCCTATCCGGACGCGGTCGCCGGCGCCCTCTTCCTGATCAGTGGGGTCGTCTTCCCGTTGTCCGTCCTGCCCTCGCCGCTCCAGGCGATCGGGATGCTCACCCCGCTGACCTGGTGGCTCGAAGGAATCCGCCACGCGGTCTTCCCGGCCGGCGCATCAGGGGTCGGCGGCGCCGGCAGCCTATGGACGTCCTGGGTGGGTTCGGTTTCTCCTGACACCACCACGATCGTCGTCGCCTTGCTCGCGACCGGAGGGCTCGTTACACTCGCGGCCACCGGTATCTTCCGACTGAGCGAGCGTCGCGCAAAGGATCGCGGGCTGCTGGACCGGACGACCGGCTCCTGACCGGAGGCTCGACCCGCATGCGGATCTACGAGGGCAGTCCTCGCCAGGACTTCGAAGAGGTCTTTCGAAGCATCGGCGCGTTCCTCGACCAGCGCGGGATGAAGGACGTCCTGCTCGTCGAAGCCCCGGATGGGTTCATCGTCCAGGGCCTCGTGATCTCCGGGACCAGCACCGGCACGTGGAGCGACACGATGGGGACGCTGGTCAAGGAGACGCTGACCTTCGTCGACGACGACATCGCCCGCTTCATGGAAGAGGCCGCCGCCCGTCGCGGCCGCGTCCCGCCGCCGCCGGTCCACCACGCGGGTCGGTATGAGAACGCATTCCGGGTCATCGGCCGGTACATCGACAGCCAGAAGCCGCAAGACGTGTTCTTCTTCGAACAGGACGGCGCGTTCGTCCTTCGCCTCATGCTTACCGGGCAGGGCGGCATCCATCATCAGCTCAGCGAATTCACGCGAGAGGACATCGAAGGACTCGTGGCTCGTGGCCCAAGCCTTCGCTATCCCGAGAAGGCGGCTGGCGCGGCCACGCCGACCAAGTGATCGAACACGGAGGTCATGACATGAAAGCCCTCAAGACCGTTGCCGTCGCCCTCGGGGTGACCCTCGCAGCGCTGATCGTCATCCCGCTCGCGGTGCTCGCCGGACTGTTCGTCTGGCTGAAGCTGACCGAGGAAGCCGACGAGGAGATCCTCGAGCTCGACGGCGAACGCGCCTGAGCGACCCGGCCGGAGACCCCGCGCCCGTCACGCCCGCCGGCCGACCGGCGGGCGTCGATGTGTCCGGGCGTGGTCCGGCAGCAGGGTCCCTGCACGAGCGATCCGGCGATCGGCGCGTGGCCGAGGCCGGGGTCCTGCTGGTCATGGCGTTCTGGGCGGGCAACTTCATCGCGGTCAAGAGTTCGCTCGACGTCCTGCCTCCGATCGCCTACACCTTCCTGCGCTTCTCGCTGGCCGCGATCATCCTGCTGGTCGCGCTGCGCTGGCGGGAGGGCACCATCGCGCTGCCGCGCCGGGAGATCGTGCCGCTCGCACTGCTCGGGATCCTTGGGTTCGGCGTCTACCAGATCCTGTGGACGACGGCACTCGGGCGCATCACGGCGGGCGATTCCGCCGTCCTCATCGCGACGACTCCGGTCTGGACCGCGCTGATCGCGGTGGCCATCGGGACCGACACGCTGACGCCATCGAAGCTGGCTGGCGCCCTCATCTCGGTGACCGGGGTCTTCATCGTGGTCGGCGCCGGGAACGGGTTCGACCTTGCCGGTGAGGGCGTGGGATACCTGGTGACGTTGATCGCGGCCGTCTGTTGGGCCTGCTACAGCGCGCTCGGCGGGCCGATCCTCCGCCGTCACTCCCCGCTGCGAGCCACGACCTGGGCGACCATCGCGGGCGCCTTGTTCATGGCGGTCCCGGCCGTGATCCAGCTTTGGAGCGTCGACGTCGCCGAGATCCGACCAACGGTGGTCCTCGCTGTGCTGTATTCGGGGACGCTGGCGGCCGGTTTGGGCAATGTCCTGGTCCTGCACGGGATCGGTCTGCTGGGTCCCACGCGGGTGACCGCGCTCCAGACCCTGGTGCCCGTCCTGGCCGTCGTGCTGGCCTTCCTCATCCTGCGCGAGCCGATCCGGCTGGGGCAGATCGTGGGCGGGGCGATCGTCATCGGTGGCGTGGCACTGACCCGGTTCGGGGATCGACGGCCGATACGGCCGGCACGCGCGGCCAACGCCTGATGCGCGCGGCCAACGCCTGATGCGTGAGATCGGCGTGGCGCCTGATGCGGGCGGCAAGCGCCTGACGCGGGCGGCAAGCGCCTGATGCGGGCGGCAAGCGCCTGATGCGTGAGGCCCACGCCTGATGGGCGAGATCGGTGTCGCGCCCGCGATCGTTCCCCTCCGGTCCGGGGAGCCGCCGCTTGCCATCCTCGTGGACTACGACGGCACGGTCGCTTTGACGGATGTCTCGGATGCCGTCATGGCCGAGTTCGTGACCGGCGATTGGGAGGCCGAGGTGGCCGCCTACGACGCCGGGCGCACCGGGTCGCGCAACCTCATGACGCTCGAGATGGCGATGGTGGACGCAGATCCGGCCGATCTGCTCGCCACAGCGGCGGCCCAGCCGCATGACGCCGGGTTCGTGTCGTTCGTGCGTCTCGCCGAGGCGGCCGGGATCCCCGTCGAGATCGTGTCGGACGGGTTCGGGTTCTTCATCCCGCCCGCGCTCGATGCACTCGGGGTAAGCGAGTTGCCAGTGATCACCGCGAACACCACGTTCTCGGGCCGACGGGCGCGCATCGAATTTCCCAATGGCAATCCGACATGTCTCGTGTGCGGCACCTGTAAGCGGCAGCGCGTGCTCGATCATCAGGCAGCCGGGCGTGCGGTCGTCTTCATCGGCGACGGCGAAAGTGATCGATACGCCGCGGGCTATGCAGACGTGGTGTTCGCGAAGCGGTCATTGGTGCCGATCTGCCTGGAGGCCGGCTGGGCGTTCCGGCGCTGGACCGAGTTCCGCGAGATCGAGGCGTGGCTGGAAGGCGTGCTGGCGGCATGGCGGGCCGATCCGTCGACGCTCCAGGGACCCGTGACGCGGCCGCTGTTCTGCGGGCCAGAGCCATGGGGACCGGGCCGCGAGGATCCGCCCGCGGGCTACTGGCCGCCCGACCGCTGAGTCTGCCGCGGGGGCGCCCACTCGCCCCGCGCCCGCGCTTCGATCCGGAGCGCTCCCCTCGGCCCATCGACGCTGTCCCAGGGTCAGCGATTCAACACATTTTCGTCGAACAACGCCTCCGCGCTGACCCTCAGTCAGCGGATCTGGACCCGCAGTGGCACCCCGGTCGTTGGGCGCTGACCCTGGGACAGCGATGGCCTCGAAAAGGTCGATCCTGTTCGACACCTGGCCCCCATCCACCCGGACTCGCTGACTCCGGGACAGCGACCGACGGTCAGCATTGGCTGCGCACTCGCCCCGCGCCGCGGCTGACTCCGGGACAGCGACCGACGGTCAGCATTGGCTGCGCACTCGCCCCGCGCCGCTGCTGACGAAACATGATCAGCCCCAGCGATCCCAGCGCGCAAACTGATCGAACGGGACCCAGCCGCGCTTGAGGCTGGGTGACCGGACGTCCGGCAACGGTCGGCCCACCGGCATCACCCCGATCGGCGTGAAATCGTCGGGGATGCCCAGGTAGGCGCGCAGCGCGTCGATGTCCGGCCCGACGAACCCGCACCCGAGCCCGGCATCCACCGCGCCAAGCATGATGTTCTGCATGGTCGCGCCGATATCCACCCACCAGAACGGGACCGGCCACTCGATCTCCGCCCCGCTCTCGTCGACCTTGTCGGCCTCCCGGTAGCGACGGTGGTAGATCTCCTCGCTCACGCACGGGATGAACTGCGCGGCGCACTCGCTGATCCACGGGCCGAAGTCGGCTTCGTACTGCTCCTCACCGCAGATGCGGGCCACGGCCCGGCGCGCCGACGGATCGGTCACGACGATGAGCCGCTGCCCCTGGCTGAACCCGGCCGACGGCGTCCGCTGGGCGAGCCGCGCGATCCGCTCGATGACTGCGCGATCCACGCCCCCATCCTCGAACCGGCGCACCGCCCTGCGCTTCATCACGACCTCGACGAATTCCATCGGCGTCCTCCTCGTCCTGGATCCTGGCGACATACGACTGACGGTCGTGCTTTGCGATGTTGGTGTGCCCCACGGGTGGATCCAAGGTCGCCCCGAGCACGACTCGAGTGTGTGCGGAGATGGCCTGAGGTCGAATCGACCTAGGGAGCCGCATACCACGACTGCGGGTCGTGGTCGGCAGCGATGTCACGTGAGCGGGTGGGCCCCGCCGGTCGGAGGGCACCACACAGACGACAGCCCGGCGCCGCTCGCCCCTTTCCCGGTCATTCCGGATTCGACTTTAGGGACCCATTTCGATAGCATTGGAAAAACCCCCGGAGGACCCGACCCATGGCGAAGTATGTCTTTGTGACCGGTGGCGTCACGTCCTCGCTTGGCAAGGGCATCACCGCCGCCAGTGTCGGCCGGCTCCTCAAGGCGCGTGGCCTGCGGGTCTCCATCCTCAAGCTCGATCCGTATATCAACGTGGATCCGGGCACGATGTCGCCGTACCAGCACGGCGAGGTCTTCGTGACCGACGACGGCGCGGAAACGGACCTCGACCTAGGTCATTACGAACGCTTCATCGACGAGAACCTGACCCAGCTCAGCAACGTCACCACGGGGCGCATCTACCAGTCGGTCATTGCCAAGGAACGCCGCGGCGACTACCTCGGTGGCACGGTCCAGGTCATCCCGCACATCACCAACGAGATCAAGGAGCGCATCAGCCGCGTCGCTCGTGATGGCGATCCGGATGTCGTGATCGTCGAGGTCGGCGGGACCGTCGGCGACATCGAATCGCTGCCGTTCCTCGAAGCGATCCGGCAGATGCGCAAGGACGTCGGCCGCGCGAACGTGATGTACCTCCACGTGACGCTGCTCCCCGCGCTGGCCGCCACGGGCGAGCTCAAGACGAAGCCCACCCAGCACTCCGTCAAGGAGCTGCGCGGCATCGGCATCCAGCCCGATGTGATCATCCTGCGCTCCGACCACCCGGTCCCGGACGAGATCCGCGAGAAGATCGCGCTCTTTACGGACGTGGCACCGGACGCCGTCATCCCCGCCGAGACCGCCGATTCGATCTACGAAGTCCCGCTCATGTTCGAGGCGGCCGGACTCGGCCGGCTGATCGTGCGCGAGCTGGGTCTCGGCGATCCCGAAGTCGAACCTGATCTTGCCTCCTGGCAGGCGCTGGTCGACCGGATCAAGGCCCCGAAGCCGGTCGTCGAGATCGCCCTGGTCGGCAAATATATCGAATTGCCCGACGCCTACCTCTCGGTCACCGAGGCGCTCAAGCACGCGGCCTGGGCCCACGCGGTGGACGCCAAGGTCCGCTGGGTCGATTCCGAGGCATTGACCAAGGAGAACCTGCACGACCGCCTCAAGGGCGTGGCCGGCATCCTGGTCCCTGGCGGGTTCGGGCATCGCGGAATCGAGGGCAAGGTCCTCGCCGCCCACTTCGCCCGCGAACATCGCATCCCGTACCTCGGCCTCTGCCTTGGCCTGCAGTGCGCCGTCATCGAGTTCGCCCGCGAGGTGGTCGGCAGCAAGGACGCCAACTCGACCGAGTTCGACATGTTCACCGAGCACCCGGTCATCGACTACATGCCCGACCAGCGCGAGATGGAGGACAAGGGCGGCACGATGCGCCTTGGCCTCTACCCGGCCAAGCTGCTGCCGGGCTCGAAGGCGCATGCGGTGTATGGTCAGGAAGTCATCTACGAACGGCATCGCCACCGTTTCGAAGTCAACAACCGCTATCGCCAGACGCTCGAAGGCGCCGGTCTGGTCCTGTCGGGTCAGTCGCCCGACGGCCGCCTCGTCGAGATCGTCGAACTCAAGGATCACCCGTGGTTCGTCGCCAGTCAGTTCCATCCCGAATTCAAGTCTCGGCCAGAGCGTCCGCACCCGTTGTTCGATGGGTTCGTGGCGGCGGCACTGGCCGTCCAGGATGGTCGCGAACCGGTCTTCGTGGCGCGCACGCCGTTGCAAGCGCCGGCCACGATCGAACGGCCCGAGACGCACGTCGACCCGGAGACCCTCGCGGAGCCCGTCTCCCCGGCCTGACCGGGTGCTCCCGATGAGGCGATCGTCGGGGATCACGCTCCTCACGATGTTCCTCGGGGCGGCGCTGCTCGGCGCTGCCTGTGGTCCTTCGCCAGTCCTGAGCCCCACGACCTCGACCCCGTCACCGGCCATCGTGTCGTCCTCACCCTCCGCGGTCGAGCCATCCGGGTCGCCGGACGCGAGTCCGTCCGGCTCGGCAGCCAGCCCGAGCGGCACGCTGCCGGACGCGACGCCCACCCCATCGCTCAGCCCGACCGCGACCCCCGCCGCGACCGCACGGCCCACCCCATCGACGGGCGCCAACGTCGGCATCGCCCTCTGCACGAAGCTGACGGTCACTGAGGTCGCCACTGCGGTCGGCGTCACGCCACTGTCTGCCCGGGTCGAGCCCGGAGATTCAAAGCTCGGGAACTGCACCTACCTTGCCGGCGACCGCGGTGTCGCGGGCACGAGCTACCTGGTCAGCGGTGGCAGGCAAGTGATGAGCGTCGTCGCTGGTGAGGGCGTTGTCGTAGCGGGTCTCGCCGACCAGGGGGTCTGGGTCCCGGCTACCCAGACGCTCTACGTCCGGAAGGGCGACAGCGTCATGACGATCAAGCTGACCCCCACCATCGTCCCCGCGGATCAGGTCAAGGCGAAGACCGTCCAGCTGGGGAGGCTCGCTGCACCACGGTTGTGATGGCCCTGTCCAGCACCGTAATCCCATCGCCCGACGGCGCAGCGTAGAATCCACCGACATTCCCCCTCCCACCCGGAGCTCCTGACCGATGAAGATCTTCCTGGACACTGCCGACATCGAAGAGATCAAGATCGCCGCCCGCTGGGGCGTGCTCGATGGCGTCACGACGAACCCCACCCTCTACGCCAAGGTCGGCGGCTCGTACGACGAGATCCTCAAGGAGGTCTGCAAGATCACGTCGGGACCGGTCTCGGCCGAGGTGATCGCCGACGACGTCGACGGCATGCTCGAGGAAGGCCGCCACTTCGCGAAGATCGCGCCGAACATCGTGGTCAAGGTGGCGATGAGCGAGAACGGGCTCGAGGCGATCAATCGCTTCGCCGAAGAGGGCATCAAGACCAACTGCACCCTGATCTTTACGGCGAACCAGGGGCTCCTGGCGGCGAAGGCCGGGGCGAGCCTCCTCTCGCCGTTCGTCGGTCGGCTCGACGACATCAACCAGGACGGGATGATCGTCATCCGCGAGCTGGCCGAGATCATCGCGATCCACGAACTCGATACCGAGGTCCTTGCGGCCTCGATCCGCAATCCGCTCCACATGACCCAGGCCGCCTTGGCGGGCGCGCATGTGGCGACCGTTCCGTTCAAGATCCTCCAGCAGATGGTCCATCACCCGCTGACCGACAAGGGCATCGTCCAGTTCAAGAAGGATTGGGCCAGCGCGCGTGCCGAGGCCGCCGCGAAGTCCTGAGTCGCTCGCGCCGGACCACCTCGCATGCGCCGCGGCACGTCGTCCGCGGCGCGATTTCCGGCAGATGTCCGCCACGTGGGCGTTCGTCACGAGCCAGCGTCGCCCTGACCCACGTCTGAGCGTGGCGCACCGCCGCGTTCCTGACAGGCGTCCCCCTTGAGATACATCTGGCAGGGATCTGCTGACCAACGCCCGCCTCAGTGACATTTGCCGGAAATGTGGTGTCCATCGTGACTTCGAGGCCGCCGTCGGGCTCGTATTCGACGGTCAGCATCCGCTCCTCGCTGAGATCCCGTCGGTGGTCGGTGCAGTCGAAGACAGTGGCGTGCCGCCCCGACCGAGCTCTCCGGGCGGGCGTCGACCATCGGCCGCATCGATCGGCGCGTCCAGGCATTTTGCTGACTCTGGCGCCGGCAGTCCTGGATCACTCACGACGCCAGGCGACCGGCGAAACGGGGTTCCTCCGTCGAGTGGAACATGGCGGAGACCAGACGTCGGCTGAAACACCCGCCAGACCGGTTCCGACGCCGGTCGGCGCTCCACGGGATCCACGGCCGGTGCTCGGGCCAGGCACAGCCGGTGCTCGGGCCAGGCACAGCCGGTGATCGGCCCCCCCCCCCCGCCCCCCCCCCCCCCCCCCCCCCCCCCCCCCCCCCCCCCCCCCCCCCCCCCCCCCCCAAACACCCCCCAACCAAAAAAAAACAAACCAAAACACAAAAACACACCCCCCCCACAAAAAAAAAAAAAAAAAAAAAACCACAAACCTCCGCCCGGTTGCCTTTTGGGTGCTGAGAAAACGTTTAAACATACTAATATTCCAAAGAGATTCCTATC